>JAIPFI010000033.1 GCA_021736705.1 Methylococcaceae bacterium
ATGTTGAGGCCTCTTTTTTGGATAATATTGGTTGGTGGTACAAGCAATATTTTACCATTTTTGAGGCTTCATTTTCTTTTATTTCAATTGGTTATGGGTGTTGTTTTGTATTTTTTGAACTCCGAAACTTTAGTTAATAAATCAAAAACCACCCTTGCAAACCCTGCCGCCTTGGCAGGATCAGATAAGAGCTGCATCATCTGGTTTTGATGGGCTTCGTTACTATCCATGACCGCATCATCTATCGCCTTGCTAAAGCCACCTAACATCGCTTGTTCTGGTGTGTTGTTGGCGATTTGACTCATGACTAAGGAATTTTCACTGAGCTTATCTCTGACGGTGTAGGCGTAATTAACTAAATCTTTGTCCGTTAGTTCATCAGTGATAAACAGCTCATTCAGCCGGCCTATGATTTGCGATAAAAACGCTTCTTTTTTATCTTTAGCTTTTGCTGTGCCTAAGTCATCACCTGGTTTTAAATTCCCGCCCGCCTCTTCTTTTAGCTGAATATCTTGCTGGCGTATTTTGGATAATCGATAATGACTCAACACCACACTATTTAGATCAATATCATCTTCATCAAGCAATGTTTCACGTAACATCGGGCGTAAGTTTCTAGCATAAAGGCTGAGTTTTTCTAAATCCTTATTATCGTAATCGACAATCTGAGACATAAACTCGTAAAAGCGCACAAACGTACCCAAATCTTTTTTAAAGATTTCTAAAGCATCTTTTTCTTGCTTACAGGCCTTAAAGCTATTTTCTGCATTAGCGATTAATACGGCATCCGCTGTTTTCTTAGTTCGCTCAAATAGTTCTTTGGCTTGTTTATACGCCTCAATGGCAGACTTATAGCGTTTTTGCCAACGCTCTACGGCGGGTTTGCATATATTGGCTATGGCAGCATTGCTTTTACTCTTTTGTAAAAAGGCATGACAGAACTGCTCGACTTCCTGCCATTGAAAAATGCCTGAGGCTTTTAACTTATCAGATAAATCAAAGATCAAATCTGGATCTGATACATCATCTAATGCAGCGGTTTGATAATAGGGCTGAAAAGCCTCAAGAATCTCATCAGGATCATTAAAGAAATCCAGTATAAAAGTGCCGGTTTCAGCTTTACCAGGATAAGTCCGGTTTAAACGTGACAAGGTTTGCACGCATTCCACACCGCCGAGCTTTTTGTCCACATACATAGCGCATAGCTTAGGCTGATCAAAGCCTGTTTGAAACTTATTCGCCACCAGCATCACTTGATAATCATCCGAATCAAAAGCCTTACGCAGATCACGGCCTTTAAGATTGGGATTCATATTGCTTTCGGTATACTTTTCACCCAATAGCCCTGCTACATTCGGATCTTTTTCGTTGAATTCAACTTCACCTGAAAATGCCACCATCGCATGAATTTTTTGATAGCCTTTTTCGGTGATGTATTTATCAAAGCACAGCTTATAACGTACTGCCTCTTTACGTGAACTGGTGACGACCATCGCTTTGGCTTGGCCGCCTAACAAGCCCATGACCTTATCTTTAAAGTGCTCAACAATCACCTGCACTTTTTGCGAAATATTCTAATCATGCAAACGCACCCACTGCTTCAGTTTAACTTTAGCGCGTTTACTTTCGACCTCCTGATCAGAGCCCTGAATCTTCATTGCCAAGTTATAAGCGACTTTGTAATTGGTGTAATTTTTTAGCACATCCAGAATAAAGCCCTCCTCTATCGCTTGGCGCATGCTGTACACATGATAGGCTGCTGGTTTATTAGTTTTAGATGAGGCTGCATTCGGATTAGCTAAGCGGCCAAACAGCTCTAAGGTTTTGGTTTTAGGCGTGGCGGTAAAGGCTAAATAGCTGAGATTTGATGAAGCCCGACGTGAAGCCATCACCGCATCCAATATATCTTCCGTGCTTAACTCTTCATCAGTGCTATCCACCATCAACACTTCTTTTAATTGCCGTGCGGTTGAGCCTGTTTGTGATGAATGCGCTTCATCGGCAATCACCACATAATTACGATCTTTTAAGCTCACGCTGTTTTCTATGGCTTTTAAAACATAAGGAAAGGTTTGAATGGTCACGATGATAATCGGTTGTGAATGCTCTAAAGCGTGCGCGAGTTTTTCTGATTTAGAGCCATCACCTTCTTGATTATTAATACGACCGACGACACCCTCAACACGGGTAAATTGAGAAATGGTTTCTTGTAATTGGGCATCTAATACATTTCTATCGGTGACAATAATAATCGAATCAAACTGCTTGTTGCCACTGGCATTATGTAAAGACGATAACTGATGCGCTACCCAGGCAATCGAATTGGATTTACCCGAACCGGCACTGTGTTGAATTAAGTATTTATGTCCTGGGCCTTCCATTCTAGCCGCCTCAACTAACTTACTGACCACATCCCATTGATGATAACGCGGAAAAATTAAGGTTTCTTTTTTATATTTGCGGCCTTCCCAATCTTCCTTTTCTTCAATCTGTAAATGCACAAAACGGGCAAGAATATTAAGCAGGTTATCGGGTAATAACACCTCATTCCATAAATAATCCGTGGCGTATTGGTTAATGTCTTCGGGCACATCATTACCCGCTCCGCCCTCTGCTGTGCCTTTATTAAACGGTAAAAAGTAAGTGTCATCACCCTCTAATCGCGTCGCCATATACACTTCATATTGACTGACCGCGAAATGCACCAAGGCACCGCGCTTAAAGCTTAATAGAGGTTCTGTTTTTTTAGTGACAGGATCAATGGCAAAACGCGTGGTTTTATATTGTTTAATGGCATTGTGTACCGCTTGTTTAAACTCTGACTTTAATTCTAAAGTCGCAATCGGCAAGCCATTCACAAATAACACCAGATCAATGCGCCAGGCTTTGGCTATTTTAAGCCCCTCGCCCTTTTGGGGAGAGGGGTTGGGGTGAGGGGAAGCCCACGGGCTATAGACTAATTCAGGCACCACACGGCAACGGTTCTGCTGATAGCGTGCCAAGGTGTCAGGATTTAAATCATGTTCGGGTTTAAACTGACATAAACTAAAGCGCGTACCACGATCACGCAACTCATGACGCAACACGCCCAAAGTACCAAAAGTACGCATTTCTTTATTGGCGGCATTGGGATCAGCTTTATTCAGTTGAGTCGCCACCCGTTCTAAAAACTTTTGTTCAGGGTTATTGGGGTAAAGTGCGCAGAATTTTTGCCATTGCTCGTTTTGGGTTTCTTTAATAAAACCTAAAACATCTTCTTCGTATAAAGCTAATTGTCGATTATAGTTTTCTGGCTTGCCTAACAGCCAGCCATTATCGAGCAATTGCTGAATCATATCATTTTGAAATACGCTTTCGTTTGATTTGTTATCCATACGCCTCATTTTTATATGATGAGCACGACTCCGCCTTAGCGCATCCTGCTTAATACAAAGTTATTATAATTTTTCGCCATGCAACTGAAAAATATGTTCGATTGTTATTTTGATAGGCTCAAGATGGTGGCTTACTGTTTCCCAAATGATCGTTTTATCTATGCCTAAATATTCGTGCGCGATAATATTTCGCATGCCCGCAATTTGTGACCAAGGAATATCAGGGTAATCCATCTTTAAATCTTCAACACTAAAGTCTTTTATCGTTTGTCCTAACACTTCCAAATTACGGATTACTGCATCTTGGGTTTTTCTATCCTGTAAAAATTGCTCTAGCTCATATCCCAAAATAAACTCTTCAATAGCCTGAATGCAATCGTATGCCGCATGCATATAAATCATTCTATCTTTCATAAAGGTAAAGCTTCACTATTGATAATTTGCTGTAAATGAGGGTTGACGGCTCGCTCACTCACCACATCAACCTTACGCTGAAATAAACGGCTTAAATCTTCAATTAACCCCGCCTGATCAAATAGGCTGGCATTAGGCAAAAATGACACCAGAAAATCAATATCACTCTCCTCAGTTGATTCACCACGAGCAACTGAACCAAAGACTCTGACATTTTCCGCATGATAGCGTTGACATAGACTAATAACGCTAGCCTTTTGTGCTTTAATATTTTCTAGTGTAATGGACATATTGATCACATTGTGTATTTTATCTATTATCGATTAGAGAGCTATCATTTTAACACGGGACATATTGAAAACCGTAGGGCGCGGCTTCAGCCCGCCTTTAGAATAGATGATGGGCATTGGCGGGCTGAAGCCGCGCCCTACCAATATATAATGTCCCGCCTTAAGTTCATAGCCACAATATCTATATCACTTCCCGCCTTTGCTTCATTCCTTACAGTAGAACCAAAAAATGCCAAACGCGTCACGCTAATCAGCCCAAGAAAATCGAATATGTACGGATCTTTTAAAATCAGATTTTCAATACGTTCTGTCAAGGTGCGGGTAGACCAGCGTTCTTGCAGTGCCATTGTTAGATAAAACTCACGTTTTAATGCGTCCGTTACCGCTATCAGGCAGACAAAATGACTCCAGCTCAATTGTGCAGACAGTGTCTGCACAATTTCAACATCAGGAAAAACCTCGCTGAATTTTATCATTTGCGCAAGATTGCGCTTTGACCAGCCACGCCCGTAATCGCGCGTCAATTGCTGTGCTAAATGAGCGATAATTTGTTTGCCATAATCTGCACGTTCGCCGTTTAACACGTCATCAGCAATGCGTTTGCCGACTTGCCAATAAAGCAAAGTTAATTCGGCATTAACTGCGACTGTTGCCTGTTTTTTTGCGGTTTGGATGAGATTTTTGATTTCAGTGAGTAACGCATTATCCGCAAGTCCTTTTCCGTTCACGCGCATTCTCCCTGCCAATGCCTGACATCTATTTTTCCTGTGACGGCGGCGGAAATTAGGGCGGTGCGGCGTTCTTGAAGTAATGCGATTTGTTCTAATCCAAGATGACTTGCAAGCTCTAACTTATTCAATAAATTTTCAAGAAAACGCACGATTTTATTTTGTTCTTCGATTGAAGGAAGAGGGATTCTAACCGATGCAATAATTTCACAATTTAAAGCAGCCTGATTTCCTCCTCGCCCAAGCTCTCTCAAATCCTGATACATAGACTGGAAAATATAAAATATAAAGTTAATGTTTATTTTTGAATTAGGAATAATCGCTGCCATATTTTGATTAATACATGAATCAATGCTCAAAATTGCAGATGTTCCTCTAGTTTTACCTTGACCAACCATACCAACTAACAATGCTCCAGAAGGAATCAGTTCCACAGAGCTACTGTCATAAGCATTCTTAGTGATATAAGAACTAGGTTCATTAATAATATCGGAGTTTAAACAGGATGATGACAACCAAGGAATAGTTCCATCAGTCCAATAAGACAAATTATTTTTGTCTGGTGTACTTCCATTTAAAATTTGTCCGACATAAGAGACTTTTATTAACTTCCAATGCTCAGGCACTTCGCCTAACCATTCCACGCCTGAGTCTTTCATCGGTGCGTTAGGGTTTAAGCCTTTGGTCACGGCATGGCTAATGACTGCCTGACGTTTTTCTTTGAGCAGTTCAATAAGCCGCCGTTGTTTTTCAATCAGCGTATCAATCTTGGCTGTTTCGTGGTCGAGGAATTGGGCGATTTTGGTTTGTTCATTTTCAAGGGGAAAGGCTGACTGATAACCTACCATTCCAGAATCGCTAATATTTGGTTGAGCCCCCCCGAAAGCAGTTATCTTAATATATTCCTGATAGCCTGAACTGTTTAGCACGTACCAGAAAAACCTATAGTTCAAATAGATTCTATTACATTTGAATGACCCTACCCTTTGATTTAGCAGTGCAGGTTCATTTTCTTTAAACCGCCCAACCTTGCCAATTGTAGCCCCAGTCATTGCCATCAGAAGGTCACCATTATTTACTTGATATTGACTGTATTGGTCTGCATTCTCACTTTTTATATATTTACAAGATTCTAAAGACACACTTCCATCTTGTTTAATATCACCAATCCGAATAACAGCTTTACCAGCTTCAATAAAACTATCACTACTGAATGCGTAGCCTCCCTGAACAACTGAATATCTTTTTAACTCGGTAGACATCCAATGGTTAGGGATTTCCCCCAACCACTCAACCCCAGAATCCTTATACTTAGCATACGCCTGATATTTATTACTCATAAATAGCCCAAACTGCGTCATTCTCTAAATCTTTTTTCGTGACTCTATATTCTCTCAACATTGTTGAGAGTTTTGGGTCTGTATAATAGGCGTTCAAAATAGGTGTATAAGCCTTATATTTCATGAAACCGACCGTGCAATTTCAATATCTTTGCGCAACCAATCGTTAATCAATACCTGCATTTTTTCAGCATTAAAATCACATTTCTTATTTAAATACGCCAAAACATCCGCGTCTAAAATAATAGGGCTGGGATTGAGTGCAAGTTGCTGATATTTTTCCACTTGCTCATCCGTAAAAGCCCCGCAACTATGCAAATCACACGCTGTTTCATAAATAGCATCAAGAATTGGACTTTTTTTATTGTGCTTCATGACTAACCTCCAATAAATTTTTACTTTTGAGTGAATTTACTAATCTTTCATCTGATATTTTAAGTAAATCTGCGGCAAAATATTTTAAAAATAGTAGTTCTTTGGGACTGATATTATCACGTTGATTTTTCTCAAATCCCAGCACAAAAAACCAACGATCATTTTTATTGGTGGCAATCAAGGTGCGCACACTGCCACTTTTGCCGCGATTAGGCAAGGCAATGCGTTTTTTAATCACGCCACCGCCTAAGTCGGCATCAATCAATCCGCGCTCCATTTCAGCCACCGCATTCAAAAGCAGCTTATCTGACAGCTCTATTTTTGCATCCAGCGTTCAAAAACACGGGTTTTAAAAATGCGCGGTTGATCTTTCATACCTCACCACTCAATTCATTTTCAATCGCTTCAATACTGGGCAACTTAGATTGCAGGTCTTTAGGCAATGATTGTGTTAACTGATATTCCGAAACACCCATCGGCTTTTGAATATCACTCAAAGCGTATTCTGCAACCAGTCGATCTTTGTTTTTACACAATAAAATACCAATCGTGGGCTGGTCGGCCTCGCTGCGTAATTGCTCATCAATGGCTTTAATATAGAAATTCAACTTGCCTGCGTGTTCGGGTTCAAAGTCGCCTATTTTAAGCTCGATCACCACATAGCAATGTAATTGAGCATGGTAAAACAGTAAGTCGATAAAAAAATCACGTTCGCCGACCTGTATCGGGTATTGCTTACCCATATAAGCAAAGCCAGCGCCTAGCTCTAATAAGAAGTGGGTAATATGTTCTATCAAACCTTGTTCTAATTCACGTTCGCTGTGTTGTTTACTCAAGGTTAGAAAATCAAACACATAAGGATCTTTTAAGGCTTGCTGGGCAAGATCAGACTGTGGGGCGGGTAAGGTTTCACTAAAGTTGCTAATCGCTTTGCCTTCGCGTTGCCATAAACCGCTTTCTATTTGATGAGTTAATACGCTACGGCTCCAGCCATTATCGAGCGTGTTTTGCACATAATACAATGCCTCTGCAATGCTTTGGCATTGGGCGATAATTTTTAGATTATGTCCCCAGGGGATTTGCCATAATTGCGAAACAGGCTGTTGCGCAATTTCAGAAGCAGATGACCAATATAAATACCATTTACGAATCTGCTCTAAATTTCGTTTAGAAAAGCCTTTCATCTCAGGAAATTCAGCCATTAGGTCTTGGCTCAGTTGCTTTAAAAAACCATCCCCCCAACGTGCTTGGCTTTGTCTAAAGACAATCTCTTCGCCTAATTCCCAGTAAAATTCTAATAGCGTGCTATTGACCTTCACCACGGCTTTTAATTGTGCTTGTAATAGCTTTTGTTTGAGGTCTTTTAGCCAGTGTTTGTATTCTTGGTTGTTGAGTAAGCTAGTATTCATAACCTCTCCCTATCCAATAATGCCAGTCTGCAATAATTCTTTTGGAATCTGGCTTATCATCGAGTATTTCAAGCTGCTCTAAAGGTACGGCCAAACCATCGTCATCATATTTGATCTTCACAAATATTTTAGATTCGCAATCGTCTGCACTAGCGATGTCAACAACAGTGACTTCTTGACCCACTTTTAAAGGTGACATTGCTTTTTTAGTGATACATTTGGCTTGAAAGGGGAACTCTAAACCTTCAGCAATATAATAGAACCAGCCCATTGCTCGCTCTTCTTTATCATAGGCATCAACAACAACGTCCATTAATATTCTATCTTCAATTTCTTCGCTTTGTTCAATCATGAATAGACATTTACATCAAAAATAATGGGTTGAGGCTCTGATATATCAATGAGTTACGGCTTCAGCATGAAGGCGAATACCTAAAGCTTTCATTGCTTTTAAAATTGAAGAAAAACTAGGTTCAACTTTATCTAACATTAGATCATTCATGCCTTTTGCTTTGGCAATATTATCTAATGCTTTAGCAATAAAGATAGGGTCATCACCCGCTTCATCAAAACAAGCTTCAAGATAGGCTGCTCGATCCTCATCTGTTTTAAGGTAGTCAAGCGTATTCCATTTATTGAGTTTAAGTGCCATATTAGTTCTCCTTATAATTCATGCGCTAATGTTAACGCAGTTTGAATATCTTTTTGTTGAGTTGATTTATCACCACCAGCAAGTAAAACAATAACGTCTAAGCCACGCTGTATAAAGTAAAGGCGATAACCTGCTCCGTAATGTATGCGCATTTCAGATACGCCTTCACCTACTGGCTTGCAGTCACCAAAATTACCCGCTGCCGCACGATCAATACGAACTTGAATGCGTTTTTGCGCCTGTTTATCACGTAATCCAGAAAACCAACAATCAAATTTATCGGTTGAATAAATTTCAATCACGAATGCACCTCACGCAATAGCTCCATAATCTCCGCGCTGACTTTATCTAAGTCGGCATCAATATCCACTAAGTCGCGTGGCGGTTGGTATTGGTAGAAGTGACGGTTAAAAGGAATTTCATAACCGACTATGCCGATTTGTTCATCTTTGGCATCTTTTTTATTAGCATCAATCCACGCATCCGGCACATGCGGTTGCACTTCTTTTTTAAAGTAGGCTTCGTTGATGGCGTTGACCGTTTGGCTAGGATCAAGCGCGACATTTTCATTATCACGCAAGTCGCCATCGGTTTTGTATTCTATGAGTTGGCCGTTGACTTCAAACAAGCCATAAAGCGGATTAGCTTTGCCTTTATGAATTTTTTTGATGACTTTTTCAGCGTCTGGATTTTTCCAGCTGACGGCATCGGTGATTTGCTTTTTCTCTTTGACGTCTAAACTCACCCCTTGGACTTTGCAGGCAGCTTTAAGCATTTCTTCATAGCCGTTCATATCATCGTATTGGGCGGTGCCGATGTTGTCTTGCAATTGTTTAGCTTTTAACAGGATTTGTTTTTGCGTTAGCCAGAGTGCCTTATCCAGCAGGTCTTTGATCTGTTTTTCTTTTAGTTCGCTAAAGTGGCTTTTAATGCGTTTGCGACAGGCTTCTTCATGTTCGCTTAAATCGCCATAGTTTGCACAATCTTGATTATCAGACCAGTGAGTACCGTATTCCGCATAAAGCCATTGCATCGCGGCGTTTAACGGTTTGGGTGCAAAGCGGAGTTCGGCAATACGTTCATCGCTAAATTGATAGGATTCTCTTAAAGGCCGTTCAATCGTGATACGACGATAGCCAAACTCATGGGTATTGAAAATTTTGCTGGAGAAGGTTTTAGGGGCTTCAGTTTTTGGGTTGGCAGATTGACGACCACGATTGCTTTTTTGTTCGCTGGGTTTGTCTAATGCACGCGCATCGACTACTTCAAAGGCACCAAAGCTGCGCGTAATAGTGGCTACGTCCTTTTCGTCCATGACATTACGTTTAGAACCTAAGGATTTACGCATTTTACCGCACAGATTGACGCCATTAATCAGCTGCACTTTGCCTTTGCGTTGTTCGGCTTTTTTATTAGATAACACCCAGACATAAGTGGCGATACCAGTGTTGTAGAACATATCTGTCGGTAAGGCGACTATGGCTTCTAATAAATCTGCTTCGAGTATATAGCGACGAATTTCAGATTCACCCGAGCCTGCGCCGCCGGTAAATAAAGGCGAGCCGTTCAGAATAATGCCGATACGCGCACCGCCTTGTTCTGCGCCTCTGAATTTACTGATCAAATGCAATAAGAATAATAATGAGCCGTCTGAAACGCGGGGTAAACCTGGACCAAAACGACCATCAAAACCTTTTAAGCTGTTTTCATCTTTAATGTCTTGTTCGATCTTTTTCCAGTCCACACCAAAGGGAGGATTGGAAAGCATATAATCAAATTTATCAGCATAGAGTTGATCATTAGATAAAGTATTGCCCAGTTTGATATTGCTAACGTCTTGGCCTTTAATCAGCATGTCCGCTTTACAGATAGCGTAACTTTCTGGATTAAGTTCTTGGCCAAATGCGCGCATTACGGCTTGAGGATTTAATTCATGCACGTATTCCATCCCAGATGATAAAAATCCACCTGTGCCGGCTGTGGGGTCGTAGATGGTGCGAATAATGCCCGCTTTGGTTAAGGCATCATCATCTTCCATAAAAACAAGTGCTGTTGTCAGGTGTATAATGTCGCGCGGAGTGAAGTGCTCGCCGGCGGTATCATTAGAGCTTTCAGCAAAGCGGCGAATGAGTTCTTCAAACACCAAGCCCATATCATGATTAGAGATCGCTTTAGGGCTTAAATCGGTTTGCCTGACTTTTTGGACGATTTTATAAAGTAGATCCGCATCATTCAGCTGACCGATAAATTCAGCAAAATTAAAGTATTCAAATATCTCGCGTGCATCTTTTGAAAAACCTTGAATATAAGATTCGAGGTTATCTTTAATGCCAGCTTCACCTAATTTGGATAAATCCATTTTTGAGGTATTAAAAAAGGATAAGCCGTTAGTTGCGCGTAATAACATTTTTTCTTGCCCTTCTTCGGGTAAGCCCATGGCTTGGACTTTGTCATATTCTGCTAAAACAGCTTCTTTGCTATCCTCTAACACGGCCTCTAAGCGACGTAATAAGGTGAATGGTAAAATGATGCGGCCATATTGGCTTTGTCTGAAATCACCGCGTAGTAGGTCGGCAAGCGACCAAATAAAGGCCGCTAAATTGTTGGGGGCTTGAGTCATGAGTCATGAGGTCCATTTTATGTAGCGGAGGTTATTCATTTTGCTACGTTCTTATCAATCTGAGGTAATCGTTTTTAGATGCATTAGTAACATCCAATTTTTCAGGCTAAGTTCAATAAACTTGCTACACTCTTTGCATGCCAGCAGGGTAGCTTTTCAACTAATTATCTAAACAAGACAGCCATAATAATTAATTTTCATGTCGATTACTTAGTTGTACCAAAGCTTCTGTTAATACAGATTTTATAAAGGCATCCGACTTACCAAAAAATGTACTTTCTAACAAATGACTGGCAAACGCAGTAACATCCATTGATAGTCGCGTTTTTTTATCTTTAGTTTCATTGTTATCTTCTTCGGAAAATGCTGTAGTTTCCTGTTTATAGCTATTAATCACAGCTTTAATTTCTTCAAGCTTAAGGTTTTTATCCTTAATTTCTCTGTAAACATCCTCTGCAATTTCTTTATTTTTTGGTGCAGATATAAGGTATCCAGCGGAAACAGGAATTCCTTGAAGTGTGCGATCGCCTTGAAAAAATCTGGCTAAGTTAATTAATTTTCCTGTATTACTACTATTTAGTTCCGTAAAGTTTACGGAAAGCCATTGACCAAACTCTATGTTTGATTGAAACCTGTCTCTTGCTTCCAGTAATATTTGCCCTTTAAACAACTGACTTTGATAATCAATTTCTTTATATCTAACAGCGAGCTCTTCTAAGGTTAATTTTTTTAATAAATTTGCGTCAAAAGGATCTATCGGATCAGGAATATAATTTTCAGCATTAGCTATGAATTCTTGTGTTGTTTCGGGCAATTCACCTTTAATAGGTCTTGCAATTTTCCCTATCGCCATTACTTTAATACCTCGTTCATTAGTTCTATAAATTGAGAAACTGCTTTTTCGTTAGTCGTTTCAGTAATACCTTGTCCAGTACAACTAATATCAGACCAAATTTTTCGGGCTGTAATAAAGCCTCCCGCTAAAGTGACGTAATCAAAATCCGCAATCAATTCTGATATTGCTTCACGAGCCTCATCGGTATCTTTTATGCGCGGATTTGAATTGACGCCTGTTAAAACAATAACGGCTTTTAACCCTTCATTTTGTACTTTAGCTTCTTCTAAAGATCTTAATGACTGATTGAGTGTCATTAAGCTGATATTTGATGGAAACACTGGCACAATAACTAAATCACTTACTAGCAAAGCATATCGACCACTTGCATCATTTTTACCGCCACAATCGCAAATTAAATGCTCATACTTTGATGATAATTCTTTTAATGATGAATAAACTGTCGTTCCTGACTTTTCTACCGTAGGAATGGATGTTAATGATTGATCAGCATCCCGATATTCCATCCAAATAACCGCTGATTTTTGTGAATCTAAATCACACAGTAAAACATCAACTCCTTTATTTTTAAGGTATACCGCTGCTGAAACAGCAATACTTGTTTTTGTTGATGATTTTGTAGCAAAAATAGTAGTAATCATAATTAGTATTTTGTAGTGACTCTCAATATTTTCAGGAATAAATCTATCTTACCGCATCCTTCATAGCTTTTATTAAGCGCTGTTTAACCTCTTCCGTTTTTTCTCCAGGTCGAGCATGTTGTTTGATCTCTTTTTCAGTTACATGTTTAGGTAACTTAGCAGGTGCTTTATTTTCTTTCGGGGGTTCTTTACGGGTAAACATGACAATATCATCATTCATTGATATGTTGTATTCGGGTAAGTGATTTGTTTCAGCTACTTTATTGATATTAAAACGTAGTTTATTCAGTGGTGAATTTGAGCCTATTTTATCTTTTAATTTATCCAGACTTATTTTCCAAACCACTTGATTGCCACAATGCTTCCTAGCTATCTCATATAATCGACGCTCAGTGGGCTTCCTAAGTTTAAAATAATCCTTATCAATACTTAGCACGGCATTACCTAATACTGAATTATAAAACCAATCAGAAAGAACAACTTCCACTGCTACCATACGACCATCTTTGCCTTCTTTAACAATATGCCAGCTATCAATTAAGCCAAATTCAGAAAGCACCTCTTTATCATTGGTTTTTATGTCTGTTTCAATTCGGGTACCACTTAGCCTTTCCAATCCATCTTTTAATTGAATATATGACTTTCCATTAATCGTTTTATTGGTTGAATTTAGATAATCGTAAGCAGTAAAACGAACTCTACTGGAAATGCGTTCGCCATTGTTTTTTGCATTCATCAAACAAGAAGTAAGGTAAAGTAATATGTCTTTATCGTGAATAGTAGCTAAACCTGTGTAACTAGGTTTTATTTTGATGGTGTTACCATTGTACTGATACACCAACATCCGGTGATCAGGCTTAGTGGATAAACTAAATACAGGATGCTCCATTGACGCAGAGTCATCTTTGTAGGTATCAAAGACATCACAGATAAAAAAATCCGTTTGTTTATGCTTATCAGAAGCAAGAAAGTCGGCCATAACTATTGAGGTATCAGGAACAAAATCTTATGATTCACTATACAATACTATTGAGGTATCAGGAATAGTTTATTTATTTTTATGTATTTCCCCTTAAAAATAGGATTAAGAAATCATATTGTGACTTTGGGAACAGTTTATTGTGACTTTAGGAATGATTTTTTTATTTTTTATGCATCTACTGTCAAAAATAGATCTAAGAAATCGTATTGTGACTTTGGGAACAATGATTGTGACTTTAGGAACGGTTTATTGTGACTTTGGGAACAAACTATTGTGACTTTAGGAACAAGCTATTGTGACTTTAGGAACAAGCTATTGTGACTTTAGGAACAAGCTATTGTGACTTTAGGAACAAGCTATTGTGACTTTAGGAATGGAATGATTTTTACAAGCCATGAATATAAAGGCCTACAGAGCATATTTTCACCCTGTAACTTATATTAACTATCTTTTAACTTATTTAACTTATCTAACTTAGCTATTTTTTTATTTTTCTCTTTTTTAAAACCTACATTCCGCACCCTAATCACCCATTTCCTGAATATAAATTTTCATACTTTTCACCTAAGAGACTTAACAGTAAAGCAGGGTAATGATTCAAATTTAGAACTAATACTTGATCGTCTGTTAAACATAAAACATGAAGACCACTAAAAAACTGGAAGACCCAACGCGCGGTTGTATTAGGTATGGCCTTGCCTTTTTGAACTACCAACTTAAGGTGGGACAGAAATTTTGAAAACAGAAGTCAGGAGTGCAATAGCTTTAGCTATTGCTGTTTCTGAAATAGCTAAAGCGTGTCACTCCAGTGATTTGTCCCGCTTTAAATGCGTAGCCTAAATATTCAAATGGATTTGCATTTGAGTAAATATTCACAGACCCTAGCTGAAAACACAAAATAATTGACAAATCGACACAAGAACATTGTACAAATTAATTAAGAAGCCTTAATATTTATCCCATGCAACTCAGTAACCAAGACCTAAGTCAAATCGATGAAAACGAGCTTCTCAATTTACCGGAAGAGGAATTGCGTTACCTATCGATTAAGTTACTGAATGATCTAAAAGAAGCACGCGAGCGCTTAAGTCAAAATTCTCGCAACAGCTCTCGTCCGCCTAGCAGCGAAGTGCCTTGGGATAAATCATCTACAGATAGTGCAAATGATCAAGAACAAGCGGAGAACGACCAGTCTACTGAAACGGAAGACACCACTAAGTCACGTCCTCCTTCTAAAAAAGATCAGCAACAATCCGCTGATCCAAATGATGAAAACCAGAAAGTTCGTAAACCAGGCAAACAGCCTGGCGCACAAGGTTTTGGCCGGACACAAAAGCTAGCCATTACCCATTATCAAAATCACTACCCTGAAACGTGTGACTGCTGCCATCAAACATTAGACTCGCGTAATGCTAGTGCTTATGCCGCGTATGAAACGATCAATGTCAATTGGAGGGATGTTGAGAACCCAGGCATTCTCATCACTAATACCAAGCATACCCTCTATGAAATAGTATGCGCCAATGGACATATCACGCGCAAAGCAGTCAGTCGTAGCCATCATGATCAATTGCCGGATGTTACTCGAACTGAATGGCGCTTAGTAGGTTCAGGACTTGCTGCGATGATTGTTTGTCTTGCCTACCGCATGCGCCTATCACGTGAGCGTATTCAGGAATTTTTATATGACTGGTTGGGCATTGAATTAAGTGTTGGCACTATTAATAATACCCTGCATGAAAGTGGCGCTGCTGCGATGCCGCTTGAAGATGAGTTTATTCAAGAAATTATCAATAGTGAATTACTACATGTAGACGAAACGTCTTGGATGGAACACACGACCTTTCTTTGGTTATGGGTGTTCAGTACGGATCGTGTCACAGCCTATTGGATTGCTACGCGTAGCGCTGAATTATTGGAACATCTTTTAGGTGACGACTTTAACGGTTGGTTAATGAGCGATGGCTACACGGTTTATCGCAAATACCTGAGTCGCTTACGTTGCTGGGCTCATCTGCTGCGTAAAGCAAAAGGGCTGAAAGAAAGCTTAAACAGAGAGGCTCAGCTATTTGGTCAACAAACGCTGAATTTACTGGGAATGTTGATCGATTCGGTGCGAAAGGCGCGAATAACAGCGCCTGATACGCCACTTTCTGAAACCTACCGTCTAGAATTGCTAGCTTATCAACAGCTGTGCGTACAAATGAAAACCCATGAACATAAGAAAACGGCAGCCTTAGCCACGGAAATGCTAAATGACTGGAAAGCCATTTTTCAAGTTCTGGATCAACCACATCAGCCCTTAACAAATAATGAGGCGGAGAGAGCGTTACGCCATTGGGTTATTTTGCGCGGCATTTGTTATGGCACACGTTCAGAAAATGGTACGCGTGTGTTTGCTATTTTGATCAGCGTCATTCAAACCTGCCGTAAAAGAAATCAATCACCGTGGATTTATTTGGCACAAGTGATCGCAAGTCAGCGGTCAGGGTTGCCGATACCGGCATTGCCAAATTTTAGGGTGTCTGAATAATTATGTTGGAATAGCATCGTGTTTTCCGACATTTTTTGGCACTAAGGTGTTGGTTTGTTGCTTATGGCGGAAAACGCTATCGCTATTCCGCCTTACGAGGTTTTATAGTTGATAATCGACGATATCGTATTTATAGGGGATGTTATTTTTACGTTGAATTGACTGAAAAACAGGTACTAAATAATTTAATTTTTTGGAGTATTATGGGAACAAATACAAAACAATCCGATTTAAAAAAAGCCTTATTGCTGTGCAAAGATGCATTTATCGCTGCTGCTGGTTTTAGTATGGTCATTAACCTATTAATGCTGACACCGACGATTTATATGTTGCAACTTTATGATCGGGTGCTTAGTAGTCGTAGTGAATCGACCTTATTGATGCTCACCTTAATTGTCATCGCCATCTATGCTACGCAAGGTGCATTGGAATGGGTGCGCTCACAAGTGTTAGTGCGAGTTAGCGCTAAATTAGAAACATTACTGAATACACGTTTATATCGTTTAAGTTATAAACGCGCTTTATATAGTGGCGGTCAACAAGCATCATCGCAACCATTAGATGATTTAACCTCCTTGCGTCAGTTTTTGACGGGTAATGGCTTATTTGCTTTTTTTGATGCGCCATGGTTGCCTTTTTATATCGCGGTCATGTTTTTATTTCATCCTCTCTTTGGCTGGGTGGCCGTTTTTTCTGCTTTATTGCTAATGGCATTAGCCATCGCTAATGAGAAAATGACACATCAGGATTTAGCTGAAGCGAATCGTTTATCAATTAATGGTCGCATGCAGGTGAATAGTAATTTAAAAAATGCTGAAGTGATCGAATCAATGGGGATGTTGGATAATTTACAGCAACGCTGGTTGAAAAGTAGTTATCAGGTGTTGACATTACAGGCAAAGGCCAGTTCACGAGCGGGTTTATTCACCGGGCTATCTAAAACATTACGCATGTTATTACAATCTTTAGTCTTGGGTCTGGGTGCTTATCTGGCAATTAGGCAAGAAATTACACCGGGACTTATGATTGCTGGTTCGATTTTATTAGGCCGTGCCTTAGCGCCTATTGATATGTTAATTGGCTCATGGAAAGGCTTTGTTTTGGCTCGTACGCAATATGCTCGTTTAAATCAGCTGTTAGAACAAATACCCGCTGATACGGAGAAAATGCCACTCCCTGCTCCCACTGGTCAGTTGCAGGTTGAACAGGTAATTATTACACCGCCAGGTAGTAAAATACCAGTCATCAAAGGTGCTAGCTTTGCCATTAATGCCGGTGACTCGGTGGGTATTATTGGTCCAAGCGGTGCAGGAAAATCTAGTCTAGTGAGGGCGTTGTTAGGGATATGGCCGTCTGCAAATGGAAAAATCCGCCTAGATGGTGCGGATATTTTTACTTGGGATCGCATGCATCTGGGGCCTTTTATTGGCTATTTACCGCAAGATATTGAGTTATTTGAAGGCTCTGTCAGTGAGAATATCGCACGTTTTGGTGAGCTAAATGCCGAACGGGTTGTTACTGCGGCACAAATGGCTGGGGTTCATGAGATGATCTTGCAGTTACCTGATGGGTATGACTCGATAATCGGTACGAATGGTAATAATTTATCGGGTGGTCAGCGTCAACGTATTGCCTTAGCTCGGGCGTTGTATGGTCAACCCTGTTTAGTGGTTTTGGATGAACCCAATTCCAATCTTGATGATCAAGGTGAACTCGCTCTGGCGACAGCCTTACAGCAGTTAAAAGCACAGCACAGCACGGTGATTGTTGTGAGTCACCGACCTGCTATTTTAAATCAACTGGATAAGCTACTAGTGCTTAATAATGGCCAAATTGCCGCTTACGGCCCTCGCAATGAAGTTTTAGCCCAGTTGCAACAAGCTAACACGCCAGTTAAACAGGGAAAACCTCAAATGAACTCTGTCATTCCTATGACCTCAATTAAAGCATGATGACTCCAACAGATTTGCAGCCTAACACCACCCTCCCTGAGATACTAACGGATGATAAACCAGTACGCTATATCGGCTATGTTATTTTAATAATTACTTTAGGTGTTTTTGGTACGTGGAGTTTCTTTGCACCCATTGATAGTTCGGCCTTAGCTTCAGGGACAGTAACCGTCGAATCACATCGAAGAACGATTCAACACCTCGATGGCGGTATTGTCAGTAAAATTTTAGTCAAGGATGGTGATCGCGTTCAGACTGATCAGCCTTTATTATTATTAGATAACATCCAAATTCAAGCTCAACTAGAAATGCTTCGTGGTCAGTATATTGCCTATAAATCCTTAAGTGAACGCCTACAAGCGGAACGTGATCAAGATAAGAAAGTACATTTCAGTCGAGATTTGAGTGCGATGAATGACCAGCGTGTCCAAGAGGCAATGGATGCGCAACGGCATATTTTTATGGCTCGTAAAAACAGCCATAAGGGTGAGATGAGCGTATTACAACAGCGCATTGATCAATTAAATTCAAAAATCTCTGGTTTACAAGCTCAACGTGACAGCAAAGGCGCATTAGTTCGCTCCTATGCTGAAGAAATAAGCGACTTACAAGAACTACTCGCGGAAGGTTTTACTGAAAAACAACGGCTACGCGAACTGCAGCGCAATCTGATTATGACTCAGGGCGAAGTAGCAACACTAACGTCAGAAATTGCCACGACCGAGATGCAAAGCGGGGAAACGCGGTTGCAGGTTTTGCAATCAGAAAAAGAATTACAGGAAAACGTTGCCCAGCAATTGGAGGAGACCAATGTACAATTATTTGATATTGCCGAACGTTTGCATGCAGTTGAAGATAAACAGGCACGTACCACCATTAAAGCTCCCGTCAGTGGTATTATCTTTAATTTAGCGATATTTACTGAAGGTGGTGTCATTACGCCAGGTACTGCCATTATGGATATTGTGCCCGAAGATGAGCAGCTCATCATTCGAGCTCAAGTGTCTCCCTTAGATATTGATCGCATTCAAATAGATGCTATTGCAGAAGTACGTTTCAGTGCCTTTAGCAGTAAAACCACACCAACGATGGAAGGGCGAGTAGAAAAGATTTCAGCCGATAGCTTAGTCGACCAATCAACTGGCGGACAGTATTATTTGGCTAATATTACATTAACCGACGCCAGCCAAGAAAAACTAGGAACTCTCAAGCTAATTCCTGGAATGCCTGTAGAAGTATTAATTAATACGGGAGAGAGAACCTTATTTGAATATCTACTCCAACCTATAAGCGATGCGTTTGCACGCTCTTTTATTGAAGAATAATATGCGCTATCTTTTCATACCCGCGACCCTTATCGGATTATTACTTTCGCCTAGCACTCAAGCAATGGATGTCTTAACTGTCTATCAACAAGCGGTGAACTCTGATCCCATCCTGAGATCCGCTCAATTACAAACTGAAGTCAGTGAAGCACAGCGCGGACAAGCTGGCGGTGCGCTATTGCCGCAAATCAATGCCAATATTAACCTATCGCTAAATCAGCAAAGCGCGACTCTAGGTACGGATGATTATAATGGACAAAGTTACACTGTTGGTTTAACGCAATCCATTATTGATGTCGCTAAAATATTAAATTGGCAACGCCACCAAACTATTGTCGATCAATATCAAGCCTCACAGGAAGATGCTCAGCAAGAGCTAATGCATAAGGTGATTGAACGATATTTCAAAATACTTGAAGCGTCTGATAGTTTGGTTTTAATCCAACAAGAACGGCAATCTACGACATCACAGCTTGAACAAGCCCACAAGCAATTTCAAAAACAACGCATTAAAATCACTGATGTTTACGAACTTGAAGCAAAGCAAGACTTATTAAGCGCGGAAGAAATTGGCGCACAAGCGCAGTTGGACAGCGTGCACCAGCAATTGTTTGAATTAACGGGTGAGACAGTGATAGTAGATTATCGCTTACAAAACACCTTAAACTTAGATCGGTTAGAAGGAGAAATAGAGGACTGGGTTACCCAAGCACTGGTGATGCATCCAGGATTAATTGCTCAAACACATGCCGTTAAAGCAGCAGAAGAGCAAGTATGGCAACAACATGCACAACATCTCCCCGTTGTTGAAGGACAACTGAATTACTATAACACGAATACAGGTTTCCAGAATGCCCAACGCCCTGTTATAGATACCCAAGTCGCCGCACTTAATATCCGAATTCCTTTGTTTGCCGGTGGAGCGACTATGCAGGGCGGAAATGAAGCCAGTAGAAAGCTTGATATAGCCAAACAACAACAAATTGCTTTACAACGAACCGTCAGTATGGAAACTCGCGATGCATTTTTAAACTGTAATGCTGGTTCACATCGCATACGTGCGACAGAAAAAGCACTGCTTAGCTCATTAAAAGCACGAGAAGCAATGGAAAAAGGCTTCACTTATGGTATGCATACGGTAGGAGATGTCTTAATTTCCCAAGACCGAGAATTTCGTGCGCAACGTGATTTACTGGTTGCCAAATATGATTATATTAAATATTACGCTCGTTTTGCTCGATCTACTGGGGTACTTAATGATGCGTTTTTGATCGAAATTAATAAGTGGTTGATAAGCCAACCTTAAAAATCAGTTAGGGATATGTAGAAATAATTTTTTTACCTTAGGTGAGCAAGGCAGCTGTAAATATTCAGAGACCCCCTAGAAAACCTCGTCATTCCTGCATGCTGTTAGCAGGAATCTATACTCAGCATGGATTCCCGATTAAACACTTAGGGAATGACGATATTTGGTTCTGTCGCAACTTTTGGTGAATTTTGAGATAATCGGATTTTATTTTAAATTTTTACCCTATAAAATCATGGTTAGTTTTAAAGGTGCTCAATTTCCAAAAGATGTCATTCTATACGCCGTCTTCTTTTATGTTCGTTATGGTGTTTCATATCGTGATCTTGAAGAAATAATGGAAGAGCGAGGTGTTGATGTAGACCACGCAACTCTTAATCGTTGGGTTATACGCTATTCAC
>JAIPFI010000034.1 GCA_021736705.1 Methylococcaceae bacterium
GTTTATAGAAATATGGGTTCTATAAACTTCAGATTTGCTTCATTTATAACTTATAAGGTGCGATATAAAGCAAGGTATTGCTCAGCGCTTTGTTGCCAGGAAAAGTCTTTTTTCATGGCGTTTTTTTGCAGTTTTTGCCAGATTTTTTTATCGTTATAAACAAATAAAGCCCGTTTGATTGCTTCTAACATGGGACTGACAGATGATTCATCAAAGACAAATCCTGTCGCTGTTTGTTGAGTAACTGTTTCTGGCATGGCATCCACTACCGTATCCGCTAATCCCCCCGTCCTCCTTACAATCGGCAATGTGCCATAGCGCTGACTATACATTTGATTTAGTCCGCAGGGCTCAAAGCGTGACGGCATTAAAAACATATCTGAGCCTGCTTCAATTAAATGCGCAAGATCTTCATCATAACCAATAGTGACGGAAATTTTCTCAGGATGTAATAGGCTTAGATTTTTCAATTGATGTTCATAGCTTTTATTGCCAGCGCCTAATAAAACAAACTGTAAAGGATATTGAGTTAAACGATCTAAGCATTTAATGACTAAATCAATCCCTTTTTGATCTACCAAGCGACTAATAAGGCTGATCATGGGTATGCTTGGATCTTCAGGGAGAGATAGTTTTTGCTGTATGGCTGTTTTGTTGAGTGTTTTTTTCGCCAACGTTTCGGCCGTATAAGTTTGTGCTATACGCTTATCGATTGCAGGATTCCATTGGTCTAAATCAATCCCATTGATAATGCCATTAAGATCATGTTTTCGATGATTTAATAACCCTTCTAAACCATAGCCAAAGTCAGCCGTTTGAATTTCCAGCGCGTAGTTAGGGCTGACTGTCGTAATATGGTCTGCACAAGAAATCCCGCCTTTAATAAAGGACAGCATGCCATGATATTCCAGTGCAGAAGGCTGCCATAATTGCCCTGGTAAACCTAATGTATGAAAAGCTTCTTGAGGAAAGACGCCTTGGTAAGCCATATTGTGTATGGTAAATACCGTAGAGGGGCGTAAAGGTTCTAGTGTTAATAAGGCTGGCACTAAACCGCTTTGCCAATCATTACAATGCACAATATCGGCCTTCCAGTCTAAATAAGCACGATTTTGTGCAACCTCAACGGCAATGCGACAGAATAAGGCAAACTTTTCGGCACTATTAGCCCAGGCATTGCCAAATTCATCAGTATATGGGTTACCTGGGGTAGCAAAATACTCAGGACAATCCACTAACCAGACGGGAACATGGCTATTGGGTAACTGTGTTTCGAAGATATTGACATCGCGATTATTAACTCTAACTGTACTGCGATACAGAGGTTCCTCGGTTAATTTAATACCATGATATTTAGGTAAAATAATACGAACATCCTGACCTAATTCAGATAATGCAATAGGTAAGCTCCCTGCAACATCCGCTAAACCGCCTGTTTTAATTAAAGGGTGTACTTCGCTAGTAACAAAAAGTATTTTCTTCATGACTATGATTTTAAAACAATGCCTGCTAAAGGGGGAATGGTTAGGTTAACTGATTGTTCTTGGTTCATCCAAGGTGTACCTTCAGATACAATGTAGCCGTTGCCTGAATTACTTCCCGCATAATATTCAGAGTCAGAATTAAATATCTCATGGTAAGTACCTGCTCTAGGCACACCAATACGGTAGTTTTCTCTAGGGACGGGAGTGAAATTTAAAATAACAATTAACGTTTCGTGTTCAGTTTTACGTGTAAAGCTAATAATGGATTGTTCAACATCGTGACAGTCAATCCATTCAAAACCTTGGTTATCAAAATCATGCTGAAACAATGCTGGATGTTTTACGTATAGTTTGTTTAAGTCTTTGACTAAGGTTTGTATGCCTTTATGGTAAGAATAATCCAATACATACCAATCTAATGCCTGATTGAAATTCCACTCAGCCCCTTGGGCAAAATCACAGCCCATAAAAAGCAATTTCTTGCCCGGATAGGTAAACATAAAGGTATAAAGCAAACGTAAGTTGGCGAATTTCTGCCATTCGTCACCAGGCATTTTATTCAGCATAGAGCCTTTACCATGAACGACTTCATCATGTGAAAAAGGCAGCATAAAGTTTTCGGTAAAAGCATACAGCATACCAAAAGTTAACTGATCATGATGATGGCGGCGATGTACGGGATCTTGCTGCATATAAGACAGCATATCGTGCATCCATCCCATATTCCATTTCATGGAAAATCCTAAACCACCGGTCCATGTAGGACGGGTTACTTGGGGCCAAGAAGTTGATTCTTCAGCAATAACGACTGTGCCTGGATGTTGTTCATGAGTAACGGTATTAAGTTCACGCAAAAAGTCGATGGCTTCAAGGTTTTCATTGCCGCCATATTGATTAGGTACCCAATCATTTGCTTCGCGAGAATAATCAAGATAAAGCATAGACGCAACGGCATCAACTCGTAATCCGTCTAAATGAAACTCTTCTAACCAAAAGTACGCGCTAGATAATAAAAAGTTTTTAACTTCATTACGGTCGTAGTTATAGATCAAAGTGCCCCAGTCACGGTGTTCACCTTTACGCGGATCTTCGTGCTCATAAAGGGCGCTACCATCAAAACGAGCTAAGGCAAATTCATCTTTAGGAAAGTGGGCGGGCACCCAATCAAGAATGACACCAATATTATGTTGATGGCAATGATCAACAAAATAACGGAAATCATCGGAACTACCGTGGCGGCTTGTGGGTGCAAAGTAACCGGTAGTTTGATAACCCCATGATGCATCCAGAGGATGCTCGGTAATAGGTAGTAGCTCTATATGGGTGTAGCCCATATAGCGTATATAATCGACCAGTTCATGAGCTAGATCGCGATAATTAATAAAATTACCTTGTGCGTCGCGTTTCCATGAACCTAGATGCACTTCGTAAGTTGACATGGCTTCATGTAACCAATCATGCTTAGGGCGTTTAGTCATCCAAGCGTCATCACTCCAAGTATATTCAGTTTCATCTATAACCACTGAAGCTGTTTGCGGACGGAACTCGAACTGTTGCGCGTAAGGGTCAGTTTTGACTGAAATTTGATGGGTATTGCGGTTCAGAATTTCATATTTATACAGACAGCCAACAGTTAATCCAGGGATAAATATTTCCCATATTCCACTACCGCCTAAAATACGCATCGGATGACAGCGACCATCCCAGGAATTAAATTCAGAAACAACACTGACACGGCCGGCATTGGGTGCCCAAACAGTAAATAACACACCTTCGATGCCATCGACTGTGTGTAAATGAGCGCCTAATTTTTTATAAATATGCCAATGTCGACCTTCAGCAAATAAGTGTTGATCAAACTCAGGAAGCTGGGATCCAAAAGAATAGGGGTCGTATTGCGTGTGTTTGTTTCCGGCCTTATCCGTACAGTTTAATTGGTAATACTGCGGTAATGCTTTGTCATCTATAATAGTTGCTTGAAAAAAATCTGTATCGGGTATACGTTGTAGCTGAACTTTTGAATCAGCGATTTCTACAGATTCAGCATAAGGTAAATAAACAGTGACTGTTGTTTTATCCTTTTTTGTATGTCGCCCAAGAATGGAAAACGGGTCATGATGCTTTGCTTCGGATATTTTTAATAACTCAGAATCAAGCGGATTTATTTTTGTTGGCTTGTTTAGCTTGTTCATTTTGCAATGCCTCAGGTATAGTAGAATTAGTTTTCTTGGAATAGTAACAAATTAAAGCACAAATGTAATAGCCTATTTAATAAAAGAGGAAATCTATGTCGTACGAAAAATCGCAACATCATGACCGTTTTGTCAGTCATTTAACACGTAATACCATTGCTTTAATTTTAGCAGGCGGTCGTGGATCTCGACTGAAAAATATGACAGATTGGCGTGCAAAGCCTGCTGTTCCTTTTGGTGGGAAATTTCGTATTATTGATTTTCCTTTATCAAATTGCATCAATTCAGGTATTCGTAAGGTTGGGGTTTTAACGCAATATAAATCAGATTCTTTGATTCGACATATACAGCAGGGATGGGGTTTTTTGCGCGGTGAGTTTGGCGAATATGTTGATTTAATGCCAGCACAGCAACGACACGATGAAATATCTTGGTATCAAGGAACAGCAGATGCCATTTATCAAAATATTGATATATTACGTAGTCGTGCGCCTGAGCATATTATTATTTTAGCCGGAGATCATATTTATAAAATGGATTATGGCGCAATGCTAGCGGATCACGTTGATCAGAACGCTGACCTGACCATTGGTTGTTTAGAGGTTTCTTTAGAAGAAGCTAAAGATTTTGGTGTGATGGCGGTTGATGAAAATAGACGTGTTAATGCTTTCGTAGAAAAGCCTAGTAATCCACCAACAATGCCAAATAAACCTGATAAAGCATTAGCTTCTATGGGGATTTATGTTTTTAATACTGATTTTCTATTCGAGCAACTATTAAAAGATGCTGATACTGAAGGGTCTAGCCATGATTTTGGGCATGATATTATTCCTTCTGTTATTGCTGATCATAATGTTAATGCCTATCCTTTCTTAGATTTACAAAGTGGTGAGCAAAGTTACTGGCGTGATGTAGGTACTATTGATGCGTATTGGTCGGCCAATATGGAGTTAATCGGCGTTAAACCCGATTTGAATTTGTATGATCAAACTTGGCCTATTTGGACGCATCAAGTGCAGACTCCGCCTGCTAAGTTTGTTTTTGATGATGATGATAGACGCGGTCAAGCCATTGATTCTATGATTTCAGGCGGTTGCGTAATTTCTGGATCGACAATTCGACATTCTTTGTTGTTCTCAGAAGTTCGAGTTAACTCTTATAGTACGATTCAAGACTCTTTACTTTTACCTGAAGTGAATGTTGCAAGGCATTGTCGTATTACTAAAGCGATTATTGAAAAAGGTTGTCAAGTACCAGAGGGAACAATTATTGGTGAGGACAGAGCAGAAGATGAACGGCGCTTTCATGTAAGCCCTGGCGGTGTTGTATTAGTTACCCCAGAGATGTTGGGGCAAAGACGACACTATGTCAGATAAAAAAAGATTGAAACTTGTTTTATGCTGGCATATGCATCAGCCAGAATACCGAGATTTACAAACAGGTGAGTTTCAATTGCCGTGGACCTATCTACATGTCATCAAAGATTATGTAGATATGGTCGCTCATTTAGAAGCAGAGCCTAATGCTAAAGCTGTGGTCAATTTCGCACCTATTTTATTGGAGCAAATAGAAGACTACGCAAAACAAGTCAATTGTTTTTTGCAAGATCATATTGAAATGAAAGATCCTTTATTAGCCGCCCTTGCTACCTCAGCAATTCCGGCTAATATTGATGAGCGGCAAGAACTGATCAATAATTGTATGCGTGCCAATCGTGAGCGTCAGATTGATCGTTACCCAGCGTTTAAAAATCTAGCAAAAATGGCAGAATGGGTGCAAAGTAATGCCGATTCCATGCGGTATATTAATTCACAGTTTATTGATGATTTTTTAGTTTGGTATCATCTTGCTTGGATGGGCGAGACAGTCAAGTTATCAGATACCAGAATACAGCGATTGATTGCAAAAGAGAGTAATTTTACTTTGCATGACCGACTGGAAATAATAGAAATCATTGGTGAATTATTATCTAAAGTGATTTATCGTTATAAGGCATTAGCGACAAAAGGTCGCATTGAACTTTCAGTTACGCCTTATGCTCACCCGATTATACCTTTACTATTGGATATAAAATCAACTCATGAAGCGATGCCGGGCGCACCGCTTCCTGAGTTGGATACTTATCCAGGGGGAGAGGAAAGAGTGAAGTGGCATCTTAAGCAAGGGGTGGCGACTTTTAAGCGTTTTTTTGGTTTTACCCCCGCAGGTTGTTGGCCTTCAGAAGGCGCAATTAGTACGGCGAGTTTAAAAATAATCAAGGAAGCAGGGTTTTCATGGACTGCCACAGGTGGACAAGTCTTACATAATAGCTTAACTGTATCAAAACTTAGCAGTAGTGATATAGGCGTGCATCATCCTTTTCAGGTAAAAGGAACAAAAATACCCTGTTTTTTCCGTGATGATGGCTTATCGGATTTAATCGGATTTAAATACTCTAAATGGCATGCTGATGATGCTGTTAATGATATGATTCACCACCTACAAACTATCGCTGCAAATGAACCTGCCGATAGTGTTGTTTCGATTATTATGGATGGCGAAAATGCTTGGGAATATTTTCCTGAGAATGGCTATCATTTTTTAAAAGCATTTTATCAGCGCTTGGCTAATCATCCTGATATAGAGTTAACTACTTTTTCAGAATGTTTAGAAAATAAAGTGACAGTAAAAGAGCTGCCTAAACTCATGGCAGGAAGTTGGGTGTACGGTACTTTTTCCACCTGGATAGGTGATCCTGACAAAAATCGTGGCTGGGATATGTTAGGGGACGCCAAATGGGCTTTTGACAAGATAATAGCGACAGGGCGTCTATCAAAAATGCAGGTTATGGAAGCTGAATTTCAGTTAGCTGTTTGCGAAGGTTCTGATTGGTTTTGGTGGTTTGGCGACTATAATCCGGGACAAGCCGTGAGTAGTTTTGAGAAACAATTCCGTTTAAATTTAGCTAATTTATACCATAAGCTCGGTGAAGAGCCGCCGGCTTATTTAGCATTATCTTTTACTCAAGGTTCAGGTGCTCCCGCTATGGGGGGAACTATGCGTAAAGGTTCAGATTAAGTGATTTTCTCTAAGGACAAAGTGTGACTGACATTAATTTATTATCCCAGAGACGCGCTGGCGTACTCTTGCATATTACCTCACTCCCTAATAAAAATGGTGGAGGTAACTTAGGTAAGGAAGCTTATAATTTTGTCGATTTCCTCCATAATGCAGGGATTAAAGTATGGCAAACCTTGCCATTAGGGGTGCCTCATGCGGATGGTTCACCTTATCAGTGTTTATCAGCGCATGCTGGGAATCCCGCGTTAATTTGCCTTGAAAGTCTAAAAGAGAAAGGTTGGCTACAAGAAGCTGAGCAATGTAATGATTGTGATGCTGGGAAAAGCTTTAACTTACATTGTTTAATAGCTAAGGCTTATACGGGTTTTATAAACTTAGCCAGTAGCCAAGAAAAGAAAGCATATCAAGGCTTTTGTAAAGATAAGGCGAGTTGGTTAGATGATTTCTCATTATTTGTTGCCTTGCGTAATGAATTCTCAGGACAAAGCTGGAATCAATGGCCTAAGTATTTAAAAGAACGAGAGACTAAGTCTATTAAAGAAGCTCAGCGTAGACTGAGTTCAGCAATAGAAATCATTAAGTTTGAGCAGTTCATTTTTTATTCACAATGGATGGCGTTTAAAGCCTATGCCAATGCAAATAATGTTTTATTATTCGGTGATATTCCCATCTTCGTTTCTTATGATAGTGCGGATGTCTGGGCCAACCGTCATGTTTTTAAATTAAATGAAAATGGCGAAATGCCCGTTGTGGCAGGCGTTCCTCCGGATTATTTTTCTGAAACAGGGCAGCGCTGGGGTAATCCTCACTACGATTGGAAATATCTAAAAAGAACTAGATTTTCTTGGTGGAAAACACGTTTAGAAAGTCAGTTAGAAATGTTTGACATTTTACGTATCGATCACTTTAGAGGTTTTGAAGCTGCCTGGGAGATTCCGGCAACTGAAGAAACCGCTATTAATGGCGCATGGGTTGAAGCACCAGGCAAAGAATTATTAACAGCGCTAACAAAAGAATTTGGCAATATCCCTCTGGTAGCCGAAGATTTAGGGATTATTACTGAAAAAGTTGATGCTCTCAGAACAGAATTTAATCTGCCGGGCATGAAAATATTACAATTTGCTTTTGGTGATACTGCCGCCAATCCGTATTTACCGCACAATTATGAACCAAATTATGTTGTCTATACGGGGACACATGATAATGATACAACTTTAGGGTGGTTTAATTCATTAAATGATCACGATAAACAAAGGGTTTATCATTATCTGGGGCATTCACAAACGTCTATGCCTTATTTGTTGATTGGTGTTGCTTTCTCCTCGGTTGCTAATCTAGCGATTGTGCCTATGCAAGATATTTTAGAATTAGGGGGTGCTGATCGTATGAATACCCCGGGTACGACGACAGGAAACTGGCAATGGCAATTCTCTTGGGATCAATTAACAGCAGATAAAGTCGCTAAATTAACCGAGCTAGTGGCAATGTTTGCGCGTTAACGCGAGCCCTTAATCCTAAATATTTTATTTTAAAAAGCTTAAATACCAGCTGGGTAAAGATATGTTAGAAATCTGCCCAGCTTGTTGACTGAAGTTATGCGTTCATTTTATAAGCATGAAAAGGGTCAAAGTGCCTCTATGATTTTGTCACTTAGACCTTAAAATATTAAAATTCCCTCTCACTTTCTAGTTTTATTTCTTAATACTTTTTCATGACTTATTCAACCATCGAAGCCTTTGTAGGCAATACGCCCTTAGTTAAATTGCAGCGCCTTATCAAGCAAAGCTCTAATACCCTTTTAGTTAAACTTGAAGGTAATAATCCCGCTGGTTCGGTAAAAGATCGTCCTGCTATTAGCATGATTAAGCATGCCGAAGCGCGTGGAGAAATTAAGCCTGGTGATCGTTTGATTGAAGCAACCAGTGGTAACACTGGTATTGCGTTGGCGATGGCCGCTGCAATTAAAGGTTATAAAATGACCTTGATTATGCCTGATAATATGAGTGCTGAACGCCGTGCTTCTATGAAAGCGTATGGTGCAGAAATTATCTTGACGCCTGCCGCAGGTAGCATGGAAGCGGCTATAGATTTAGCTAGAAAAATGGAGGCGGAAGGTAAAGGCCGCATTTTAGATCAGTTTTCTAATCCTGATAATCCGCGAGCGCATTATGAAGGCACTGGCCCTGAAATTTGGCGAGATACTCAGGGTCAAGTCACTCATTTTGTCAGCGCCATGGGCACGACAGGCACCATTATGGGCACATCAAAATTTTTAAAAGAACAAAATCCAGCCATACAAATAGTGGGTGTACAACCTGAAGATGGCGCTAAAATTCCTGGTATACGTCGTTGGCCTGAAGAATATTTACCTAAAATTTATCAAGCGACGCGCGTTGATAAAATCATGAATATGGATCAACACACAGCCGAGCAAACCATGCGTGATTTAGCGACTCAAGAAGGAATTTTTGGTGGCGTTTCATCAGGTGGGGCTGTTGCTGCAGCATTAAGACTGGCACAAGAAGTCGAAAATGCCACGATAGTTGCGATTATCTGTGATCGTGGTGATCGTTATTTATCTACTGGGGTATTTCCCGGTTAACATTCAGAAGAATCAAATTTCTATACAGCTATGTCTTAATATAGCTGTATCTTGCGCTTAATCCCCGCACCTATTTATATAACTTGAAAAGAAAAAGATGGCACGTAGACGTTTTCCGAAAAAAAAGAAATTACCCGAAGAAGCAGTAAAAGTTACCATTGAATCCTTAGCGCATGATGGGCGAGGTGTGGCTCATGTTGATGGTAAAGTGATTTTTATTGATGAAGCCTTGCCCGGCGAAGAAGTGGAATTCATTTATACTGATAGCCGTAAAGATTATGCTGAAGGCAAAGTTGAAACATTATTCACGCGCGCACCAGAACGGGTGGATGCTAAATGTGAACATTTCGGTAAGTGTGGTGGCTGTAGTTTTCAGCATGTTGATGATGCAGCCCAAATAAGCTTCAAGCAAGCTTTATTAGTCGATCAGTTTCAACGCATAGGCAAAGTGACTATTCCTGAGATTTGGGAACCACTGACAGGCCCGCACTGGGGTTACCGTCAAAAAGCCCGTATGGGTGTTAAATATGTAGAGAAAAAAGGCCGTGTATTGGTAGGTTTTCGCGAACGTCGCAATCAATTTTTAGCTGAAATTGAAAGTTGCAAAGTGATGAATCCTATTGTTGGTGAAAAATTAATGGCTTTATCTGAAATGATAGGGAAATTGACAGTTAAAGATAAAATCCCACAAATTGAAGTGGCTATTGGTGATGAAGCGTGTGTTTTAGCATTTCGTGTTTTAGAGCCAGCAACAGCAGAAGATAAAGAAATTATGCGTGCCTTTGGGCATGAGCATAAGATTTCTTTGTGTTTACAATCTAAAGGACCTGACACCATAGTACCGATTGAAGGCGAGCCAGAAGTTATGCTCACGTATGCTTTACCAGATCAAGGGGTTCATTTTCGCTTTAAACCAGCGATGTTTACCCAAGTGAACTATGAAATTAATCGTAAAATGATTACCCGCGTGATGCAGGAAATGGATTTTAACGAAAATGATCGCGTCTTAGATTTATTCTGTGGGTTGGGCAACTTTACTTTACCTATTGCGACTAAAGCAGGCCATGTCGTGGGTGTTGAAGGTGATCAGCCTTTGGTCAATCATGCGAAAGATAATGCCCAATTAAATAATCTAAGCAACGTTGAATTTTTTGCCGCTGATTTAAGTAAAGATGTTAGTGGTCAAGCATGGGCGCAGCAGAGCTACAATAAAGTAATATTAGATCCATCGCGCGCTGGTGCTTCAGATGTTTTGCCTAATCTGAAAAAATGGAATCCAGAGTTGATTATGTATGTCTCTTGTAATCCCTCCACGCTTGCTAGAGATGCTGGGATTTTAGTCAATGACATGGGTTATACCCTAGTTAAAGCGGGGGTCATGGATATGTTTCCGCAAACAGGGCATGTGGAATCTATTGCTTTATTTAGAAAATAAAGCAATGCGTTGCGATGCTTTACCCAGTCGATATATTGAAGTTTGTATCGCAACGCAAACCTTAGACTTAATTGAAGATAGTGTCGTTATTCAGAGCTATCCCGTTTCAACAGCTAAGAATGGTGCTGGTGAGCGCATGGGCTCTGAATGCACACCGAGAGGCTGGCATAAAATCAGAGCCAAAATTGGTGCTGATCAGTCTTTAAATGCCGTTTTTATTGGTCGGCGGGCAACCGGTGAAATTTATACACCTGAACTGAGTCAAAAAAATCCAGAACGGGATTGGATTTTAACGCGTATCTTATGGCTTGGTGGTTTGGAAGCTGGCTTTAATCGCTACGGTACAGTGGATAGCGCATGGCGCTATATTTATATCCATGGTTGTCCTGATCATTTAATGCAAGGAAAGCCGGAATCCCATGGCTGCATTAGAATGCATAATGCTGATGTTTTAGATTTATTTAATCAAACCAATATCGGCGAGTACGTTTGGATTCATATTTAATGTACGCCTTGTTAGCTGTGCATTCGCTAATAGTAAACCTGAAATTCTCTTAAAAAAGAATAATATCAATACATTACCTGAGAGATTCGTTCTTTTTTGCTATTTGCTAGCTAGCTCACAATAGTATTTAAATAACGATGATTTTGTTCATATTAAATCCATCAACCGCTCTTCGTCCTACATAACCTCGCGTATTGGATAAAATGCGTGCCCCCGCTATACGGTAATCACCAATACTGTGCGTATGACCATGGAACCAAACGGCAATATCATGTTCATGAATTAATGATTTTAAATCATTACAGTAAGCTAGTTTTTTAATGGCATTAGGCGAGTCATACCAACTCCATTGTGTCGGTGCATGGTGTGTTACGACTACGGTTTGACCGTCAAAAGGCTTGGCCAGTTCTTTTTCTAGCCATGTTTTTGAGTGATTATGTAAGGCGGTAAATTGCTGTGGATTATACATACCGTCAGCGTAGCGTATTTTCCTGAAATCATTCAAGCTCAGGCATAAAGCATCAGCCGTTGCTTGACCTTCGATAAATAAATCTGCCCATAATGAGCAACCAATAAAACGTATACCTTTAAACTTAAAGGTATTGTTTTCTAAAAAAGTTATATTAGTATTGGCGCATTTGTCCCTTAGCATGCGCAGGGTGTCATGGTATTCACGCGTATAAAATTCATGATTTCCCGCTATATAAATCACGGGCTTATTAATGGACAACAGCCACTCTATACCTTGATCATAAATACCTATATCACCAGCGGCAACTATGATGTCAGCATCATTATGAGGTATATCAGCAGAGCCGAATTCCAAATGTATATCTGAGAAATAATTGATTCTCATATTAAGCTAACCTACAGCAATCTGTTTTTTTTATCGTGGTTCATATATACTTCAGTGTAATTGTAATTACGATAAAAAACCACTCACTATGTCAATTAGCTCTAGAAAAATAACTGAACAAGTTCTTGTTGGAAACGTTAAAGTCGGCGGCGGCGCTCCTATTGTGGTTCAATCCATGACAAATACTGACACTGCTAATATTGAAGCAACAGTAAAACAAGTGATGGAGCTTGCTAATGCAGGCTCTGAATTGGTACGTATTACCGTAAATAATGAGGAAGCGGCTCAAGCGGTACCAGAAATTCGTAGGCAACTAGATGCTAATGGCTTTTCTGTGCCCTTAGTCGGAGATTTTCATTTTAACGGGCATAAATTGCTAGAAATGTATCCTGAGTGCTCTAAAGCCTTAGGCAAATTCAGAATTAATCCCGGGAACGTAGGCAAAGGCTCTAAACGAGATACTCAGTTCCAGCAAATGATCGAATGTGCGGTTAAATACGATAAACCGGTACGTATCGGTGTTAACGGTGGCAGTTTAGATCAAGCGGTATTAACGCGTTTATTAGATGAAAACAGAGCAAAAGCCGAGCCACAAGAATTGCCGGCAATTACCCGCGAAGCAATTATTATTTCTGCATTAGAAAGTGCCGCTGCTGCTGAGTCTTATGGTTTAGCAAGAAGCAAAATCATTCTGTCTTGTAAAATCAGCAATGTACAAGAATTAATCAGTATTTACCAAGAACTATCACGTCGCTGTGATTACACACTACATTTGGGTTTAACTGAGGCCGGTATTGGCTCTAAAGGCATTGTTGCTTCCTCGGCTGCACTCTCGGTATTAATGCAACAAGGTATCGGTGATACGATTCGTATTTCTTTAACACCTGAGCCAGGTACAGCAAGAACTAAAGAAGTCGTGGTCGCGCAAGAAATATTACAAACTATGGGTTTTCGTGCTTTTACACCGATGGTTATTGCCTGCCCCGGATGCGGTCGCACAACCAGTGATTATTTCCAAAAATTGGCTATGGATATTCAGAACTATTTGCGCGAGCAAATGCCGACTTGGCGCGAGCAATATAAAGGCGTAGAAGAAATGGAAGTCGCTGTAATGGGTTGCGTTGTTAATGGTCCGGGCGAAAGTAAAAATGCAAATATTGGTATCAGTTTGCCCGGTACTGGTGAAATCCCCGTTGCACCCGTTTACGAAGATGGCGAGAAAACTGTTACGCTGAAAGGTGATAGAATTGCAGAAGAATTCCAAGTTATCGTGGAAAACTATATCAAGCGCACGTACAGCGCATAAGCTAAAACACAAAAGTAATTGAGTTTAATGATAGCCTGTATTTTGTAAGCTAGATACGGGCTATTTTCAGTTATTCTTTATACTCAGTTACCTAAACTACCCACCCCTTTTCTTTGAAGGGGTACATTTTATTCAATTATCGAACATAATGGTTTAACGCTAATGAATATGCCTGAAAAAACTGTAAGCTCTTCGCTACAACAATTAGAACAACAACTCGCTGATAAAAACCCTGCCTTATTACAAGCTTTTAGGCTGTATCATGAACTAGATCAAGTCGCTTATGATCTAGGGCTTATTGATATGGATGATTCCTTAGCGAACAAAAATTCATGGTCGCCAATTATTACTGTTATTGGTGATGCTTCGTCTGGAAAAAATGAATTTATTAATCGTTATTTAAAGTCGATAACGCCAGCCATTGATCCACATGGTCTGCATGCCCAATTTACTGTGCTTATCTATAGAGATGATGAGTCTGCGATGACTTTGCCGGGAACGGCTGTTGATGGTGATCCGCGGTTCCCTTTTTTCCATATTAGTGAGCGCCTAGAACAGCTAGAAAAAGGGGCAAGTCGCAATATAAATAGCTACTTAGAATTAAAAACCAATAATAGTTACCAACTTAAAGATAAAACGATTATTCTTGCCCCCGGCTTTGCTGCCCACCAAAAAGAAGCCGAGGCAGAATTACTGCGTGAACATGCAAGTACGCTTTCTGATCTGGTTTTTGTTTTCTTTGATGCAAGACAGTCTACACTTGAGGATTTCCGCAGTTCGCTTAGTCCCTTTCTTAAGCATTCAGCAAGAAGCAATAACCCAAGTAAATATATTTACATTATTAATGAGCCTTCTAGCAATACTGAATCGGTTGATCTTAACGACTGGAAACAGCAGTTAATTCACTTAGGTCTAGAAGCGGGGCAATTTTTTGTCTCATCACAAAGTACAGAATCAACGACTCAACAAGCAATTGAACAAAAATTAACCAATATTGATGTCGAAAGTGCTTATCGTATTCTTAATAACCTACAACAGCATATTACTGAATTTGATACAGTTGTGATTCATGAAGTCCAACAAGGCATTGATCTTTGGAAAGATCGTTCGCATTTTACTTTGACTGTCGTGCTTAGCTTTATCGCGCTAACGCTTGTTGCTGGTGAAATTCAAATGGGGCTAGTGGCTGTCTTACTTGATCCTTTTGTCGCCTCAGTTGCTTTATTTTTACTTATCGTTTTCCTGATTCCCGTGCATATATATAGCAGTAAAGTGCATGCCAAATTTATCGCTAAAAAACTAGCAGAACGCCAAGTTGAATTAGGTCTTATAGAGAATCTACCCGCTTTATTTAACAAAGGCATTACCTTGTGGCGCATACTCTTGCCTATCAGACAACCCGTGGGCTGGACTAATGATGTTAAAGAAACATTAAATATGCTTATGACTCGCGCAAAAGGCTTAATACAATCCCTTAATAATACTTTCAGTACCAACGTAGCTAATTCATCTACACCTGTAAAAGAGACTTTTTTGAATTTATAAATAGCACGTAGATCTTCGGCATTACCCTGTTTTTTTCCCGGGGAGCGACTTCATCGCAGATAAGGCGCTCCTACAGAAGCTAATATTCCATCATTATTTAACACATTCGGGTCTTTTTCCAGCCGCTAAAGCTGCTTGTTGAGTTTGTAGGGCCTGTGGCATATTTTTTTCTAAATCGTTAATGCGGGTGCTACTGGCGGGATGTGTAGACATAAATTCTGGAGGTTTTTGGCCTTCACTTGCTTGCCCCATTTTTATCCATAAATTCACGCTTTGTTGCGGATTAAATCCAGCTTTGGCCATTAAATTTAAACCGATAATGTCAGCTTCACTCTCATGTAAGCGACTATAAGGCAGCATAATACCATATTGCGCACCTAGACCTAAGGCACCCATTGCCGTTTGCCCTAATGCTGACTGAGGGGCAAAAATGGCTTGGGTAATAGATAGGCTTTGTTGCACAGCCATTTCTTGAGACATACGCTCATTACCGTGATGTGCTTGGACATGACCAATTTCATGGCCGATAACAGCGGCTAATTGATCCGCATTGTCCACGAGGTTTACTAATCCAGTATGTACGCCAATTTTATTGCCGGGCAGGGCAAAGGCATTAAGCGTTTTATCTTCAAAAATAACCACTTCCCAGTCTCCACCTACTTCTTTCAGTAAAGCGTCGGCCACGCAGTTAACAAAATTATTTTCTGTTTCGTTTTTGCTGGTAGGCTGTTTTTGTTTCATTTGCGTGAACGCTTGTACGCCCATTGCGTTGACGTCGGTGTCAGGCATTAGGATTAACTGACTGCGGCCGAGTGGGCTGGTGGCGCACGCGGATAATAAAGGTAATGTACAAATTAAGAGAGCTGTTTTTTTCATGGATTTATCTGTTTTTAATCGGAAACTAAGTTTGTGAAATGATCAAGTGCAAGTTGTGTTGCTACCGGGTAATTGACTTTTCCTGTTGCTAATACAGGTAACTTTTCTAAAGTGATGAATTTTTTAGGTAAGCTGATGCTGGCTACGCTTGGTGCTTTTTGCATAAGTTCTTTGCTGGTGATATTTTCTTGTGTGGTAATAAGCACTAATTGTTCGCCTTTTTTCTCATCAGGAATGCTGACAATGATATGATGAGTTTCAGGCCAAATTTCAGTCATTAATTGTTCTATTGCCGTTAAAGAAACCATTTCACCACTGATTTTGGCAAAACGTTTGCTGCGTCCTTTAATGGTGACATATTGCTCTTCATCAACATGGGCAATATCACCTGTGTCATACCATCCTACCCCATAGATCGAGCTTGGTGGAACCAATACGCCTGGGTTATCTGGAAGTAAATAGCCCCGCATAATATTTTCACCATAGAGGTGCAATTTTCCTGCGCCTTCAATGCCGGGAATGTGTTCTAGTTTATATTGCATATTGGGCAGTAAGCGGCCAACGGTTCCTGCTTTATAAAACATTGGGGTATTAACGGCAGCAACAGGCGCTGTTTCAGTAGCGCCATAACCTTCTAAAATGCGAATGCCAAACTTATCAGCCCAAAGGTCGCGCGTATTTTCATGTAATTTTTCAGCGCCAGCAACGACATAGCGAATATTAAAAAAGTCATAAGCATGGGCTTTTTTCCCGTATGCAGCCAGAAAGGTATTGGTGCCAAACATGATGGTGGCATTAATATCGTAAGCAATTTCTGGAATGATACTGTAGTGCAAAGGGGAAGGGTAAAAGAAGGTGGTCATACCATTCATAATCGGCAGCATGGTGCCGACGGTAAAGCCAAAGGAATGAAACATGGGTAAAAAATTGAGCACAGTATCTTGGGCATTAAAATTGATGCGTGCCGCCACTTGTTTATGGTTCGCGAGGATATTTCTATGCGACAGAACAACACCTTTAGGCGCGCCTTCTGATCCTGAGGTAAACAGCACTACTGCTGCGCTGTCTGGATTATGCTGGCCACGCGGATACCATAAATGGGCTGTTTTTGCTTGTACAAGGGCTTTTAGCTTATCTAAGGCGCTTATTTTTTCGCCTAAATCTTCTAAGTAAACGAGGTTTAAATTTTTGGCTAATTGCGCAGCATCTTGGTCAAATTTTCCGAGTTCAACAAAACGTCGAGAAGTCAATACGGTATTGACTTGGGCGGTATGACACGCTGAAAGCATGCCGCTAGCTCCTGTTGAATAATTCAACATGGCAGGTACACGTTCATGTAGCTGTAAACCTAAGACGACGTTAAGCGTTTTAGTGCTATTAGGCAGAAATATACCGACATTCTCACTTTTTGTAGTGATTTTGGTGAGTGCGTTACCAATCGCAATGCTACGTGTAATAAGGGTATTGTACGATAGGGGTTGACGATCTAGGTCTTCGGCTACGGTATGTTTACCGCCATGTATGCCTTTAGCTTCTATCAGCGCGGAAAAAAGTGTCTGTTGGTAATGACTCGTGGTAAACATCATATCGGTCATAATGTCGGTTAACACTAAACCACAGGCATGACGGCGGTCTTTGCCCCTGAGTTCCTCGGCTACTGAGATTTTAGTTGGGGGTAGTATTTGTAAAGTGATTTTAGGGAAGAAGCGTAAGCGAACAATGTTTTGTAGGCGTGAAAAATGCGTGAACTGAGCGCCTTCAATACGTACCGGTAAAATGGTCGCACCTGATTTATCTGCAACCATGCCTGTGCCGTCATAAACTTTCATTAATGAGCCGGTTACAGTGATTCTGCCCTCTGGAAAAAGAACCGTATTACTTGGCTCTTGTAAGTGATGGATTAAATTTTTTAATGATAATGGATGGGTAGGATCCATTGGAAAAAAGCCTGTTAAATTAATAAAGGGCTTGAGCCACCACCGTTTGGCGATATGGGTATTAATTGCGAAAGTAATCTGGCCAGGTAAGAACACACCTAATAATAAAGGGTCTAAAAAAGAACTGTGGTTAGCGATAATAAGAACCCGATCTCCGGCTTTTTTATAATTTTCTAAACCATTAACTTCGATTTTAAAAATTAAAGTTAATATCCAACGTAAAATTATTTTTAGCATAGCTTGTCTCTGTGGCAATTTTGAATTGGCTATTTATAGCAAGGGTATTATTTAGATTATATGAACACGAGAATAATTTATAGTTTAATAAAATTCAGCTCTTAAAAGAACATAGAGCTGAATAAATGAAAGGCTTTATGCCTCAGTGATGAGAGGCGTAGATTGTTTTTTAGCAGCATAATTGATGCAAATGAAGATAAAAAACTGTACGCCAAAAATTAAATTTGCCATCAACAGGTGAATAGGCTGGGCAACGGGTGGCATAGCTAGACGATCCAAAGAAACGCCAGCAAGAATTGCCGTTATAATCAGCCCCACTAAGGTGTAAGCTAAACGTAGCAATAGATTATTTTTGTCAACTGATTGGTAGATTTTCCAAGCTAACCATAAGTTAGTGAATAAAATAATGGATGAGAATGAACGATGCACATAAAAAATAAGTGGGAAGCTGTCTCGCCAGAATTCACGGTCAATATAGTTATGATGAACTGCAATTAAATCAACGGCTTCTCTAACTTGAGTGCCCATAGCAACTTGGATTAAAGTGAAGCTCATGGCAACTGTAAGAATAGTCTTAAAGCGAGCAGGTAATTGGCTAATATCAATCTGCCGTAAGGAATCATTTTGTGATCGGGCAATGGCATAAATTAATAACGCGACAATAAATAACGCTAACAGCATGTGTGCGGTAATCATAAGCGGGTGTAGATGCGTTTTTACTACAACCGAGCCTAGCCAGCCTTGGAAACCGACCAATAAAAATACGGATAAGGCTAAATAAAAAACAGTTTTATCGGTTTTTAAATAGACGCGGGAAGCCCAAAGCGTTAAAAAAATCAGAAAACCAATGGTTACACCGGTTAAACGATTAAGATATTCTGTCCAAGTTTTAATCACATTGAAATCGGTATTTGCATAGCCAACTGAATATATTTCGTGATAGTTTTCCGGTAGTTCTGCTTCGTTAGTTGGAGGGATAAGCTGACCAAAACAGGTTGGCCAGTCAGGGCATCCCATTCCCGCACCAGAGGCACGGACAATGCCGCCCACGAGAATAACAAAGTAAACAGCAAAAATAGTGAGTGTACCTAAGCGTCTAAAGCGTCGTGTGGTTTCAGTATTCATTAGAATGACATTATTGAGTTGGCTAATTCAATTTCTTCAGAAATTCCTTCAATTTCAAGAATATCTACATCAGGCGCGAGGCCAAGTTTGTCAAAGGCTTTAACAGTAGACCAGTCTACGCGGCAAGCGGGGTGGTCGGTACCCACAATGCTTTGTAAAAAGGCAACTTGGACGACATCAATATAGTCTGCTTTAGCGCCTGAATCACGTTGAAAATTGACATACTCCGAAGCAATTTCTTTAAGCTCCGCAGGAAAAGCCCATGTATTCATAATGATTTTTCCAATGGGAGGATGTGCTTTTTCTAAGAGCTTATCTAGTCGGGAAGGGCTGTCGCGAAACTCAGGAATATTTTCGGCCAGCATTAAAATAGGTAGTTTCCCGATTTGATGGATTAAACCAGCGAGCATAGCTTCATCGGGATTGAGGTGAGGAGCAAAAGTAACCAATGCACGACAAATAGAAGATACATTGACACTAGCTTCCCAGTTTTTTCTGAATTCTGACTCTAATAATTTAGATGTTGGTGTGAACATCTGTTGCATTACAAGGCTGGTGATTAAGGTTTTAATCGTGTTATTGCCGAGCCTAGAGACCGCCATTTGTATGTTTTTTACTTCGGATGTGCCGCGGTACAAGGGACTATTAGCGACTTGTATCAAACGAGCAGAAAGTGCAGCATCAGTGATAATCATATTACCTAATTCTGCTGCTGATGCTTCGCCTTTGGACACAAGGTCGCGTACTTTTAAGGCTATGTCAGGCAAAGTAGGTAGTATCAGCCGGTTTGCATCTATTTCTGTTTGTACATGAACCAGAAAATCTTTAACACTTTTAAATTGCATGGTGATTTTTGTGTAGATTAATATATTGAATGATTTTGACCTATACAGCTATAAGTTACACTGAATGAATCTAAGCTATCTTTGAATTGAATAAGATTTTATCGTGATTTTGATTATTAAGCTGTAGATTTTTTGCCTCCATGGCTTGGTCCTTTAAAACAAGCAATAGTTGAGTGGCGCTATCATCTCGAACGGATAATATCACTGTCCCTAACTCGGTTTCTTTATTCTCTGCATCTGAAACGCTACAGCCTGTATTGATTACTCCTTCGTTAGAGCAGCTCGCACGATACATGGCGCGTTTGTTTTGTCCTAAATAATGCGTGCGTGCTACTATTTCTTGGCCGGTATAACAGCCTTTGGTAAAACTTATGGCGTCCAACTTATCTAGGGTAAGCATTTGCGGAACAAACTTTTCAGTTGTTTCTGAGTATAACCAAGGAATGCCAGCCTGAATATCCAAGGCTAGCCAAGCATTCGCATTGACAAAAAGGGCTGTGTGTTGTTCTTGTAATTCTGTACAGAATATTTGCGCCTGAGTTGGTGTAGCGACAAATAGGTAACTTTTATTTTGTTGTGGGTAGGGATATAGATGCTCTTGTGTATCCGGTTCGATATTGTGCAGGCCAATGATGCTTAACTGATCACTTAAATCAATTAGTTGTACATCTGAACGTAATACATACATCTGTAGTTTGTTTTTAACAACATTCAGTAAATCACTGGTTAAAATAAGTTGATAAGTATCTTGTAACTTGATGACAATAAAAGTACTGATGGTGCGTCCTTTTGCATTGCAATAAGCCCCTAGTCTAGGTTCTGAATCAAGTAAGGACTTAATATCACAAGTTGTTTGCCCGTGTAAAAAAGTGGCTGCATCTTTACCGCTGACGGACAGCACAGCTAAATGGCTAAGTGGTGCAATAACCCCCTGATTATTAGCTGGTAATTGG
>JAIPFI010000035.1 GCA_021736705.1 Methylococcaceae bacterium
GAGATCTTTGTTTATTCATCAAGCATGGAAGGTATACATTTGCGTGGTGGTGCTGTTGCGCGAGGGGGGTTACGTTGGTCAGATCGGCACGAAGATTTTAGAACCCAAGTGTTGGGCTTAATGTAAGCACAAATGACTAAGAATGCCGTCATTGTCCCCACTGGCTCAAAAGGTGGATTTGTGGTTAAAAAAGCCTGTGCTAAAGCCGATTTTTTTGCTGAAGGGGTGGCATGTTATCGCATTCTTATTCGTGGTTTATTAGATCTGACGGATAATTATGCGGGTAATCAGGTCATCAAGCCCAAGCAGGTGGTTTGTTATGACGGCGATGACCCTTATCTCGTTGTTGCTGCAGATAAAGGTACCGCCAGTTTTTCTGATTATGCGAATGCGCTGTCTAAAAGCTACCAATTTTGGTTAGATGATGCTTTTGCTTCGGGCGGCTCGGCGGGTTATGACCATAAAGAAATGGGTATTACCGCGCGCGGGGCTTGGGTATCGGTGCAACATCATTTTGATGGTTTGGGCATAAATATTGAACATAATCCGTTTACCGTCGTCGGTATCGGCGATATGGCCGGTGATGTGTTTGGTAATGGCATGTTGTTATCCAAAAATATTAAATTACTGGCTGCTTTTAATCATGAATCTATTTTTCTTGATCCAAATCCTAATACAGAAACCAGTTTTCAAGAACGGCAGCGCTTATTCCATTTAGAAAAATCAGGCTGGGGTGATTACGATAAGAGTTTGATTTCAGCAGGCGGCGGTGTTTATTCGCGTCAGGATAAAGTGATTGTATTAAGTGATGTCATAAGAGAGGTGTTGGCAATTAAAGCACAGAAATTATCGCCCAATGAATTGATTAAAGCCCTATTGACTGCGCCCGTGGATTTACTTTGGAATGGTGGCATAGGTACTTATGTTAAAGCTAAATCTGAAGTTAATAGCGATGTGGGTGATAAGGCTAATGATGCCTTACGTATTAATGGCGAGCAATTACGCTGTAAAGTCGTGGGTGAGGGGGGGAATTTAGGTTTTACCCAAAAAGGGCGTATTGAATATGCATTGAATAAAGGTTGTATTAATACCGATTCGATAGATAATTCGGGCGGCGTGGATTGTTCGGATCATGAAGTGAATATAAAAATCCTGTTAAATGGCTTATTACTGCAAGGTGATATGACGGAGAAACAACGGGATGCATTGCTAGAAAGTATGACCGATCAGGTTGCTGAATTGGTTTTTCTGAATAACTATCAGCAAAATCATGCGATTACCATGATTCAGAATGAATCAGTGCAACAGTTGCCGGCTCTAAAGCAGCTAATGACAACTTTAGAAACAAAAGCTCATTTGAATTGTGCTTTAGAAAAACTCCCTAACGATAAGGAAATGCAAGCGCGTAAAATTTCCGGTAAAGGTATGACGCGTCCAGAAATCTCCGTGTTACTCGCTTATACCAAGTTGTTATTTAAAACAAAATTACTGTCTGAGTCTGAGCATATTAATTTGGCGCTGTATCAACATGAATTATCCGCTTATTTTCCTGAGCCTTTGCAACAAGCTTACGCGAAGGAAATACAAGCGCATCGATTAGGTAAAGAAATCGTTGCCAATCGATTAATTAATAGTTTGATTAATCGATTAGGTATTGTTTTTCCTCATCGTTTTATGGAAGAGTTAAGTTGTTCTGCATCCGGCTTAGTGAATACCTATAGTTGGGTATGTCGTATTTTTGAGATTGATTTAATCTGGAAAATGCAGAGTGAGTTAGATGGCGTGGTGAGTAAGTTAGTCTTAGATGATATTAAGCTGCGCCTTAGACAGTTAATCGAGCGCGCGATGTATTGGTGTTCGCGTAATGAGCCTCAAGGTGAGGTGGATGATCATTATGTACAAAGTATTGCTGAGTTGGCTGATAATTTGAATGGTCTGGTCACTGATAAAGAGCAAAAATATATCGATAACAAGGTCGATGACTTAATCAAAGCTGGTGTAAATGCCGTATTGGCCTTAAAAATTGCGCAAATAGACAGCTTACTTTCTTGTTTAAATGCAGTTAAAGTGCATAAGAAAAGCCATTGCTCTTTACAGGAAGTCACTAAAGGCTTGTTTTATCAGGACGAAGCATTGAATCTTGCTTGGCTACGTAACCAAATTACCTTATTGCCCCAAGAGTCTAGCTGGGAAGCACTCTCTAGGCGCGCCATGATTGATGAATATCATCAAGTTTGTTGTGTATTGCTACAGAGTGTTTTAGCAGAAGAGGGTAAGAGTATTGCACTTAAATTAGATACTTGGCGCGAAAAAAATACCGCCGCATTTGAGCGGTATATTGCCATGATTAATTCCGCAGAGGCAGATACTAATGTGCAATTGGAAAAAATTGTGGTTATTTTAGGTACCAGTTGGAATTTAACGGTTTATGGTAATTAAGGTTGGCGTTGCGCAATGAAAATATTATTAATTACCCCACCGATGACCCAGTTAAATACACCCTATCCGGCCACGGCGTATTTAACGGGCTTTTTAAAGCAAGAAGGCTATGTGGTAGCGCAGCGTGATTTGGCTATTGATCTGTTATTAAATATCTTTTCTCGCCCAGGTTTAGAGACATTATTGGATCAACTGGAAACTAATTTCGAAAGCGTTGATGATGATGACTTGCCGGATAGTGTGTATAACTTTTTAGCTAATTATGCGCAATATTATCAATGTATTGATGGTGTTATTGGTTTTTTACAGGGTAAAGATCCCAGTCTGGCTTTGCGTATTGCTAAGCGCAATTTTTTACCGGAAGGTCCGCAGTTTGAATCGCTGGAACAAATGGAAGAGATGAATGCCGAAGTATTGGAGCAAGCTTTTGGGCAATTAGGTGTACAAGATAAAGCTAAATATTTAGCCACTTTATTTATTAATGATATTGCGGCGGTCATCACTGAAGGCATAGATCCACATTTTGAAGTGTCTCGTTATGCTGAAAGGCTTGCCGCCTCTAATCCTAGCTTTGATGATTTATATAATACATTACATGCGCCAGAGCCTAGTTATACAGAACGACTTATTGAGCAATTAATAAAACAATATATAGATCAAGAAGCACCGACAGTCTTAGGGATTAGCGTACCTTTTCCCGGCAATATGCTAGGCGCATTACAAGCCGCTAAATATTGCAAAAAATATGCCCCCGATATAAAAGTGATCTTAGGTGGTGGCTTTATCAATACCGAATTGCGCGCACTAAAAGAGCCGCGAATTTTTGCAACGATTGATTATATTTGTTTGGATGATGGTGAGCGGCCTTTATTAACTTTATTGGAATATTTTAAGGGTGAGCGGCAGCGTGCTGAATTGCTCAGAACCTATTATTTACAGGATGGACAAGTCGTTTTTAATGCGCAGTCAAGTTTGCATGATATTGCTCAAAAAGATGTAGGCACGCCCAGTTATGAGGGCTTGCCTATCGATAAATATCTGTCTTTATGCGAAGTGCTTAATCCTATGCATCGAATTTGGAGTGATGGCCGCTGGAATAAAATTACCATTGCCCATGGTTGTTATTGGGCGAAATGCAGTTTTTGCGATATTAGTTTGGACTATATTGGCAAATACGATGATGCAGGCGCAGATATTACTGTGCAACGCATTAAAACTTTAATTGCCGAAACAGGGCAAACGGGTTTTCATTTTGTGGATGAGGCTGCACCACCTAAAGCTTTATTTGCCTTGGCTAAAAAATTGATCGAGCAGGATGTAGTGATTACCTGGTGGGGCAATATTCGTTTTGAAAAAACTTTTAGTGCAGAAAAATGCCAATTATTAGCCGATTCTGGCTGTGTTGCTGTCAGTGGCGGCTTAGAAGTCGCCTCCGATAGATTGCTTACCTTAATGCAAAAAGGCGTCAGTGTTGCTCAAGTGGCTAAAATCACCAAAGCGTTTACCGATGCCGGGATTTTAGTGCATGCGTATTTAATGTATGGCTTTCCCAGTCAAACTGAGCAAGAAACCGTCGATGCTTTAGAGTATGTGCGCCAGTTAATGCTTAATGGCTGTATTCATTCGGCTTATTGGCATCGCTTTGCTGCGACCATACATAGTCCGGTCGGTTTAAATCCTGAAATGTATGGCATTGAGCTGATTCCGAATGAAAATGTGTTGTTTGCAGAAAATGATGTCGATTATATTGATTGCGTACAAACGGATCATGATTTTCTAGGTATTGGTTTAAAGAAAGCTTTGTATAACTATATGCACAATATGGGCTTTGAATATCCGGTATCATTTTGGTTTGACGAGCAAGTAGACGAAACGACTATAGATGAAGATTATATTGCGCGGTGTTTGTATTGAAAGCTCTTTGTAGGGCGGCGCTTTAGCCCGCCAATATGCAACAGTGACGTTAAAGGCGGGCTGAAGCCACGCCCTACCGAATGCTTATTCTTGTTCCTAAACTCTTGTTTGGGAATACATGGGAAGTAAGCTCTGCTTACCTAGAGACGCAGCAGAACCATTATTTCATGTATTCCTAATCTTGAAGAGCTTGGGAATAAGAAGGTTTAGTTTTTTAGAGCCGCTTTAATCTGCAATAAAGACTCCGAATCCAGCTCAGCCGTACGCTGATGATTAACGCATAAAGCCCCTCTAAAACCTAAATAATCAGCGTGCAAAGGTAGCAGCGTAGCAATATCATCCTCCCGCAAAGAACCGGCCAGACCACAAAGCAATTGCTGCTGTTGTGCTGATTTAACAAAGTCTTGAATGGTTTCTAATGGCATGACGTGTGTTAATGAACCCTTAGTTTTGTCCATTGTATCGAGCATAACCCCATTAAATCCCGCTGCTGAAAATAATGAAATACTATTCAAATCAGGTTGTTGGTCGGCAAATAATACGGCGATTAATTTCAAACCACGTTGCGTCAGAATTTGTAGTTGCTGGATAATCGGTGCCCAGTCGCTATCAGGGAAAAAACCAATTTTTATATAATCTACGCCAGTCTCAGCCATTTTTTCTACGGCATTAAAAATCAGCTCGACTTGCATGGGTAAGTCACCCACCGTCGCGCTGATAAGGCTCGTGGGTTCGAGTGCAGTAACGATTGCTTTAATATCGACAATATCCAATGCACCTAGAGCGCCTCGTGCCGGTTGTTTTAAATCAATAATATCCACCTTAGCTTGTTGTGCGATTAATGCTTCTTCTAGGCTATTAACGCTGGCGAGCATTTTACTCATTAGGCTTGTAACTCTCTTAATTTCTGTTCAATCGCTTTAGTGACCCAGCCCCAAGCTTCTCTTTCACGAGGGCCTGCGGTTTTATTAAAGCCGATATGTAAATATTCTAATTCCGTATGAATTTTTGCCGGTGATAAGCGCGTAATACGACTTAATAGAATAGCGGCTTCTAAAACTGAAAACTGTGCGCGATTAAAGCCGGTAAAAGGTTCGTGGTTAGCGTGACGAACGGCTTTGCAGAACAGCTTAGGACGCACTGGGTCTTCATCCACATGAGTGAGTTCTACTTCGCAATGTGCCAAAGTATGTTTTAAATAATGACCTTCTATTTTTTTTGCTTTTTTTAAGGGCCAATCAGTATGCCCTGTTAAACAGCCTGCAAAAATTCTGACATCATCCGTGTAATTAATAACGGCGGATTTTGTTTCTAAAATATTATTTAGCGTTACTGAAGGACGAAAAGGGAGAATGATAAATTCATCACCAGCCACATGAATGCCCATAGGAGCAATATGGGTTTCGCCAGCACTATTTTGCGTGGTTACAATGGTTTCTTGGATCATGGTTTGTTAAATGTTGTTCCCGCGGGTTTAAAAGTGTGTAAATCAATCGTTTGTTCGCTGACTTTTGCTGCGCAACCCCAGTCTAAGGATTGGTCTTGGTTAAAGCGTTTGCCTAATTGCCAGGCGGTTTCGGCGCGTGCTAATTCAACGCCTAAGTAGAAAGCATGCCCAGCATCGTTTTCGACGTTTAATTTTGGGTATAAATCAAAGGGGTCGATAGCAGTATGCAAGCCATCGCGATTATAAATATGCACGCCTTCATTACTAATTTGGATGCGGAAACTAGGATCTTTCACTTGATCTGCAAATTCTTTGATTTCATTGAGAGAGTAAGGGAAGGGTGAAGTCTCATGTAAAGCCATCAAGCCCGGATCAATATGTTTAGGTAAAGTATTATTTTCTTTGGCAGCATACATAATGCGCCGTGCTAAATCCGCTTCTTTAATGGCGCGGCAGGCATGTTGACTCACTTCTGTGGCTAAAATATGCTTAATATCCAGCTCGGAACACATGCCTAATAATAAGGCATTCATACCCGCCGTATCAGCATGGGTGAGCTCAGTAATATTGCCGACACCGAGCATCATTTCAATATCGGGATATTTTTGGCGCACCGTATGATAACGAACCACTGAATCGGTAAAGCCAAAATGTAATGGGTCGAGAATAGGATCAACAATAAACGGTTTGTTTTTACTCTGTAAAATAGCAATGACTCTATCTAAAGAGCTTAAATCAGTATGTTTTTCTGGAATAATAATCGGTATGGCATCGACCTCATCAGCCACCCATAGCGTGCTTTCATGCAGGCTAAGCATGTAATCTGCCCCCGCTCTCGCTCCGCGTAATAAATCATCCGTCTCTAAAGAATCAATGCTGACTAAAAAACCTTCTTGCTTGAGCGTTTGGATAATCTCTTCCATGTGCGCAAATGGCGTATCGGGCAGGCAGCCTATATCAATGACGTTAGCGCCGTTTTCTTTGTAATAGTAGGCGCGTTTAACGACCTCTTCGACACTCACATTAGGCGCATCAACAATTTCCGCAAAAATTTTGACATCGTAATGGCTAAGATCAATTTTATGCGCCTGTTTACCAAAATAAAGTGGCAGGTCTTTTAATTCATCTGGACCGCGTTCAACAGGGGTATTTAAAAGCTGTGATAGTGCCTCTAAATCGCCACGGCAACGTCCGGGAACCATAATACGATCAGCATTAAAGGTATCATTTAAACGGCGTCCAATCATATCTGCGGTCATGAGTGCCGCCACTTTAACGCCGATTTGATGTACGGTATAAGTAAATTCCGGCTGCATCTTTGCTAAAATCTGATGCAATTGCTTTTCCGCTAATTTACCGGTTAAAAATAAAATATGTTCACTCATTTTAATGAGGCAAGTCGTTGGTTTACGGCAATAATCAGTTCATCGACACTTTCAACCACGGTTGTGTACTCAATGTCGCGTAATTTATCGGTCGCTTCTAAATCAATCTTGCGCGGGTAAACCATCACTTCGCCACCCGGAGCGGTGGTTTTCATTTCTGGGGCGATATCGCAAGGATAAACAATATTAGGGATGCGGCATTTGCCTGCTTGAGAGTAGAGATTGGTGACTAGCGAATCGGCAATACCTAGTACGCATTTTGCGACCGTATTAGAGGTCGTTGGCGCGACAACGAGAGTGTGATAATAGCCCTTATAAAATAAACCGACCGGTGGCGCAGAGGCCGCTTTATCACGGTAAATACGCATGCGATCACGTAAGTCGTCAATATGAATGCCATACATTTTTAGTACTTCTTCACCTGCTTGGCTTAGATATAAATCGACATTATCTAAAGTCAGCATAAATTCTATGCACTCTTCAATATAGTGTCCGGAGCCTGTAACGGCCCATGCAATACGCGGTGAAGTCATAACTATCTGTATAATAAGTTGTACAGCGAGGATGAGCGATAAGGCTCTGTACCCTCTGAGTTTTGGTTAAATAACCGCTTATTATATACGCTGCCCGTCATATTGGCGTATTTCTTAATAAAATTTGTATGAGCAAAGATCTTATGTTTACTAATTTAACCCATCCGTTGATTATGGGAATACTTAACGTCACCCCCGATAGTTTTTCTGATGGCGGACACTATGTTGATACCGCAAGCGCGCTAGAACAGGCGCGGCAAATGCTAGGGCAGGGCGTGGATATTATTGATATAGGCGGAGAATCTACGCGCCCCGGTGCTGAACCTGTTTGCGCAGAAGAGCAAATACAACGGGTTGTACCAGTAATAAAAGCGATACGCGAAGAATTATCAACTAGCATTGCTATAAGTATCGATACAACTTTAAGTGCAGTAGCTGAAGCGGCACTGGACGCAGGAGCAACGCTGATCAATGATATTTCAGCGGGTCTACAAGATAACAATATATTTTCCGTAGCAGCTAAGCGCAATGTGCCGATTATCTTAATGCATATCAAAGGCCAGCCTAAAACCATGCAACAGGAACCCTATTATGAAGATGTGGTGAGTGAGGTGTTAACGCATTTACGCGTACGCATAGAGCAGGCTTTGGCGGCAGGTGTAAAAAAGCACAATATTGCTATTGATCCCGGCATCGGTTTTGGTAAACGTAAACAGGATAATTTGAATTTATTGGCGCATTTAGATAAATTTGTCAGTACCGGTTATCCGGTTTTATTGGGCACCAGCCGTAAACGCTTTATGGGCAGTATTTGTGCTATCACTGAGCCAACCGATTTAGTGACGGCAACAGCAGTAACGACCGCTTTAGGCGTTATGCAAGGTGTACAAATGTTTCGTGTTCATGATGTGCAAGAAAATAAACAGGCAGCCGATGTGGCATGGGCGATAAAACAGGCTGCTAGCCAAGATAGGCGTTAAGTTTTGCTTTATTCACTTGCTAGTAAGAGCCTTAAATTGCACAGGTCAATTATGTATGTTTAAATCAGCAAGCAATATTGCATGGAAGGCTTATTATGAGCCTATCGAGTCGTATTTAATTTAGATTTTGTGGTATCCATCTCGCCACAAAGTTTTATCAAAAGAGGTGATACTATGGAGATATTAATATGAATGGTCTTTCAGCGCTGTCTGTCAGTATTGGACTTTTAGCGGGATTAGCAACATTTTTAGCAGTAGGCCCTTTAAGTGGTGTATTTTTAATTTGGGCATTAACCATCACATGGGCGGCTTATTTTGCCTTAGGTGGTGATAATAAAGCCGCTGTTAATACCGCTGTATGCAGTGTTTTTGGTGTGTTTGTCGCGACTTATGCAGCGTATGAAATCGCTACTATTGCACCTGATACTATGCTTGGCTTTCCATTGATGGCAGCGCTTATTGTTACTGTAACTGTTATCGCGATGTGTTTAGCAGCAAACGTACCTGCTCTGGCAACTATTCCTGCTAGCGTATTAGGCTATTCAGCAACTTTTGCTTATTTATTACAAACACCGGGAAAACTTTCAACGGATGTTTTACTTGGTATGGGTTGGGATAATCCTTTGTTTATTGTGTCTTTCTCGCTTGTTCTTGGCCTAGGTTTCGCTATTGCTTCAGTCAAATTAGCCGCTAAATTGACAACAATCGCAGAATAAATGTAGTTTTCTATTCGATTGATAGGAGGATAAGTTAAATAGTTTTAACTTATCCTCCTATTTTTTTATATATTGATAGCTTATCAATATACTATTTACTTCCTCCTGGAATTCCTTTTATTGCGTTAGCTAAAGCATGTATTTTAAGCGGCAAGCGCAAATTATTTTGGAATAATCAATAGCTAAGCTGTATTATTAGACGCTTAATTCTAAGTCTAGTGAAATGGTGCTATGGAACAGAGAAAAAGACCGCTTTCCCCTCATTTACAAGTCTATCGTTTACCCTTAACCGCAGTGGTTTCTGTCACCCATCGTATGACAGGTGTGTTGTTGACTGCTGGCTTGATGCTATTTGTTGTCAGTTTGGCCATGATTCAATGCGGTGCAAGTAGCTTTAGTGCCATGCAGACCTTTATTCAACTGCCCGTCATTGAAGTTGCAATATGGCTAATGATTTACGCCTTGTTTTTTCACTTATGTCATGGCATTCGGCATTTATTCTGGGATGCTGGTGAAACCTACGACAAGTTATTGATGAATTACTATATTATTTTAGAGTTGTTTGGCTCCGTAGCATTAACCGGCCTGAGCTTCTTATTTGTACAAATGGCAGGCTAATTATGAGCTATCAAACGCCTTTAGCGAAAGCACGCGGCTTAGGTTCGGCCAAAAACGGCACTAAACATTGGTGGATGCAACGCGTTACCGCAGTCGCCTTAATTCCCTTATCTTTCTGGCTCATTCTCTTTGTTCAGCAGCTTTTTCATGCTTCTTACCCTGAAATAAAACAGTGGCTAGTTAGTCCGCTTAACTTTACCTTATTAATTGCTTGGTCTTTTGTCGGTTTTTATCATGCGGCTTTGGGTTTGCAAGTGGTTATTGAAGATTATTTAAGTCCTGAATGGTTGAAAATTGTCACCGTTTGGCTGGTTAAACTGACGTTTATGGGGGCGGCAATTGCTGCGCTGGTTTTCGCTATCCGCATCGCTATTTCAGTAGGCTAAAAATGAAAGATAAATACAAAATTATTGAGCATGAATACGATGTTGTCGTCGTTGGTGCGGGTGGCGCGGGTTTACGTGCCACTTTTGGGATGGCGGAAAAAGGCTTAAAAACGGCGTGTATTTCTAAAGTCTTTCCCACGCGCAGTCATACCGTGGCAGCACAAGGCGGTATTAGTGCGGCTTTGGGTAATAATGGCGAAGATGATTGGCGCTGGCATATGTATGATACCGTCAAAGGTTCGGACTGGTTAGGCGATCAGGATGCGATTGAATATATGTGCCGTGAAGCAATCCCCGCTGTTTTGGAGTTAGAGCATTATGGCGTGCCGTTTTCACGTAATCCCGATGGCAAAATCTATCAGCGTGCTTTTGGGGGTATGACCACACATTATGGTGAAGGCACAGCGCAACGCACCTGTGCGGCAGCCGATGTCACGGGACATGCGATTCTACATACCTTATACCAACAAGCATTAAAGCATGAGGCAGAGTTTTTTATTGAGTATGTGGTGCTGGATTTAATCATGGAAGAGGGCGTTTGTCGCGGCGTCTTAGCATGGTGTTTAGAGGATGGTTCTTTGCATGCCTTTAAAGCACATACGGTGGTTTTAGCTACGGGGGGTTATGGGCGTTGTTATTTTTCCAGCACTTCAGCGCATACTGTGACCGGTGATGGTAGTGCCATGGTTTTGCGTGCGGGATTGCCTTTACAGGATATGGAATTTATTCAATTTCATCCCACCGGAATTTATGGTGTGGGTTGTTTAATTACTGAAGGTGTCCGTGGTGAAGGGGGATATTTAACTAATTCCGAAGGTGAGCGTTTTATGGAACGTTATGCGCCACATGCGAAAGATTTAGCGTCGCGTGATGTGGTTAGCCGTGCGATTACTATGGAAGTGAATGCCGGTCGTGGCGTGGGTGAAAATAAAGATTGTGCTTTTTTACATATCGAACATTTAGATCCTGCGCTGGTGCATGAGCGTTTGCCGGGAATTTCAGAAACCGCGCGGGTTTTTGCTGGCGTTGATGTGACTAAAGAACCCATTCCTGTGATTCCTACCGTGCATTACAATATGGGCGGTATTCCGACCAACTATAAAGCGGAAGTCGTGACTTTAAAGGATGGTGATCCTGATGCGGTGGTGCCCGGATTAATGGCCATAGGTGAAGGCGCTTGTGTTTCAGTGCATGGCGCGAACCGTTTAGGCTCTAATTCTTTATTGGATATTGTGGTTTTTGGGCGTGCGGCAGCGATACGTTGTGCGGAATTAATTAAGCCGGGAACGGCACATAAGCCTTTAGCTGAAGGTTCGTATGATAAGGCTTTGGCGCGTTTTGAGAAGGTTCGTAATGCCGAAGGGAGTTTAAAGGTTTCTGAAGTGCGTTTAAATATGCAGCATACGATGCAAAACCACGCGGCGGTTTTTAGAACGGCTGATATTCTGGCAAAAGGTGAGCAGGAAATTGCTAAAGTACGTGATTCCTTTGCGGATATTAAAGTGAGTGACCGCTCTTTAATCTGGAATACCGATTTAGTAGAGGCGTTAGAGTTAGATAATTTACTGGACTTATCTTTGGTCACTATGGCGGGTGCAGCGAATCGTACCGAAAGCCGCGGCGGACACGCGCGCGATGATTATCCGGAAAGAGATGATGAAAACTGGTTAAAGCATTCGTTATTATGGATTGAAAATAATAAAGTGAAAATTGATTACCGTCCGGTGCATATGTATACCTTGACTGATGATGTTGAGATGATTCCACCGAAAAAGAGGGTTTACTAATGGTCGAGTTTACTTTGCCCAAAAATTCAAAAGTACAGCAAGGTAAGCATTTTCCTGCTGCAACTGGCGCGACACGTATTAAACGAGTAGAGGTTTATCGTTGGGATCCCGATACCGATGAGAATCCACGTATTGATAGCTATGAAATTGATTTGGATCAATGCGGTGCCAAGGTTTTAGATTTAATTATCAAAATTAAAGATGAAGTCGATAGCAGCTTAACTTTCAGACGCTCTTGTCGTGAAGGTGTGTGTGGTTCTTGTTCAATGAATGTCAATGGTAAAAATACCTTGGCCTGTATTAAGCCGATTGCCGATATTAACGGCACGGTGAAAATCTTTCCATTACCGCATATGGATGTGGTCAAAGACTTGGTTGCCGATATGACGCATTTTTATGCGCAATATTCGTCGATTAAACCGTGGATAAAAACGCAAACGCCTGCACCTGCGGATAGTGAGCGCTTGCAGAGTGTTGAGGAACGCAAGCAATTAGATGGCTTGTATGAATGTGTCTTGTGTGCGTGTTGTTCAACCAGTTGCCCGAGTTATTGGTGGAATAGTGAGCGCTATTTAGGGCCGGCGGTATTATTACAAGCATATCGCTGGATTAATGATAGCCGTGATGAAAATACCGGTGAGCGTTTAGATGAATTGGAAGATCCGTTTAAATTGTATCGCTGCCATACGATTATGAATTGCACTGATACCTGTCCGAAAGGCTTAAATCCCGCAAAAGCGATTGGGGAAATCAAAAAACTGCTATTAGTTAGACAGGAAGGTTAGACGTTGAACTCAGAGTTAAAGCGCTTGCGCTGGCAATGTCGGCGTGGTGCTAAAGAGTTGGATGCGGTTTTGTGTCGTTATCTTGACGGTAGTTATATCAAGGCTGGCAGCTCTGAACAGCGTTTATTTTTGCAATTATTGGCTTTGGAAGATGACCAGTTGTTGGCTTATTTTTTTGCTCATGCCACCCCTGAAACAGAAGGATTAAAGCAACTTGTCAGCAAAATCCGAAGCACCTTTATGGATTGAAGTGAAGCAATCACGGTATTTGCTTATTTTTATTATACTTACGCATAGTTTAGCTATATTTAGTATATTAATGCTGTGCATCGATTTTAGGGTGATACTGCTCCTACTAATGTTAGTAGGCTGTAGTCTGTATTTTCAGTTGCATCGTTATAAGCAAGGTTTTTATCTGTTTACTTTAAAGCATACGGCTGAATTTTCTTGGCAGATACTTGATAGAGATAAACTTTCAGTCATGCCTATTTTAGGCTCTAGTGTGATCAGTGCATGGCTTATTGTTTTACATGTACAGATTGATAAGCAACGGCGTAGCTTATTGGTTGTTCAGGATGCTGTACCTACGGACATATATCGGCAACTTAGAGTTACCTTAAATATTGCATCATTGACAGAACGATAAGTTTTGAGGATGTGATTGTCTAAGTACCATTAAAATTAGGATGAAAACGTTATGCCATCTACTCAACTTATGCAGTTGGAAATTTCTAAATTAAAGCATTTACCTCCATTGCCAGAGGAAAGTTGCCGTATTTTAACAGCGCTTAATGATCCAGATATTGAGTTAGAGAAGCTGGCTCATGTGTTATCAACATCACCTATTCTTGTTGGGCGTTTGTTGGGCTTGGCAAATTCAGCTTATTTTGGTTATCCGGGCACCGTCATTAGCTTGAAAGTTGCCATTATTAATGTTTTGGGTTTAAAGTTGGTCAAAAGTTTTAGTTTAAGTATTTTGCTTAGTACAACGCTGGATAGCCATCGCTGTAAGCATTTTGATTCAGAGCGGTTTTGGCGTAATACCTTATTAACTGCTGTTAGTGCTCAAAAATTAGCATTATTAAAACAAGGTGCTTTCGATTCCTCGTTAGTTTATACAGCCGGTATTTTGTTGCATATTGGGATATTAGCAGCGGTGCATGTTTACCCTAAACAGATGGATCAATTACTACTTGAGAAGAATAACGAGTCAATGTTAGATGCGCTGATGACCCGGTGTCATGTGATTGATCAATATCAGATCGGGAGTTATTTACTGGAGCGCTGGCAGTTACCGGTTATTTTTCAAAATATTGTAAAGCATTATGCAGATGCTAATTTTCAGGGTGAAGTTTTGCCCCTAATTAATTTATTAAGGTTAGCTAATGTTTTGCTGACAATGATGCTTCAAAATGAAGAAAAGATACCTGATGAAGGGCTTGCTTTAATGCAAGCCTTAGAGGTAAAAGAACCAGAAATATTAAGCATTAAAGTAGCAATATCAGAAAAAATGGATGATTTAAATGCACTGGTGAAAACGATGGCAGGTAAATAAGTATATGAAAGTTAAGGACGTAAACAAGGTCGATATACTCGACTTTCAGAGTATTTTGGTTGATTTATTGAATTCATTGGCCGTTGTCAGAAGTCTGTCTGAAATTGAGAACCATCAAAATAATACCAATGAAAAAGATTTAGTATTAAATGCATTAAATATTTTAATGAGCAATCAAGATATGGAGCGTTGCTCTTTTTTCATTAAAATCACAGATGATTATTTGGTTAATTTAACAGGCCTGAGTGCCGTTGAATTATCAAATGGCGAACATGAAATGCATAAGCCGTTAACTTTCAAAATAGGTGAAGGGATTATTGGTTTAGCCGCGCAACTCGGGGAATTGCAATATTGCGCAGACTGTTATAATGATAAGCGCTTCGCTTTCGTTGACAAGCGGTTTTCCCCCGGTTCTATTATTAGCGTGCCGGTTATGGCCTTAGGCGAATTATTTGGCGTGTTAAATATCTCTCACCCTGAGGCACATTATTTTTCTGATTGGCATATCCGTTTATTGGAAATTTATAAAAATATGTTGGGGCAATTAATCAGCAATTTTCGTTTATTAAAGAAAATGGAGTTGCATATTGCACAAAAAACAGAACATTTAGAAAATGCCTTAGCAGAAGCGAGTGAGTTAAAGGCACGTTACGAAAGCTTATCAATGAAAGATAGTTTGACGGGCTTATATAACCGACGATTTTTTTATGCACAAGTAACTCAGGCAGTGTCTAGGACAGGCCGCAGTGGGGATGCCTTGTGTATATTGCTAATAGACTTGGATTTTTTTAAGGCAATTAATGATGATTACGGGCATGGTTGTGGTGATCAGGTTCTCGTTGATGTGGCTAATGCCTTAAAAAGAGAAATGCGCGATTCCGATATTGTCGCGCGTTTTGGCGGTGAAGAGTTTGTCGTGTTATTTTCTCAACCTAGCTCTAATAATGGTTTGATTTTTGCCGAAAGAATTTGTAAGGAAATAGCAGCCTTACAGTGGGTATTTAATCAGAAACAAATCTCAATTAGCGCCAGCATTGGCATGTTTTGTGTTACGCAACAGGTATTACAAGAGCAGGGCGATGATATTGATAGTTTTATTCATTATGCAGATGTAGCCATGTATAAGGCGAAAGATTTGGGTAAGAATCAAGTTGTGGTATTTACTGAGGATTTATTGGCGTCATGATTTCAGTTTTTAATCAATGATTTACTATTTCGTTAAATTGACTATAACGACTCTGTTAATTGTCATAATTTCTGAAATGGCTAAACGAAGTTCATTTATGGGAGCCTTATTTGCTTCGATCCCCTTAGTTTCTGTGTTAGCTATGCTTTGGCTTTACATTGATACTAAGGATATTAATAAAGTCACTGAACTTTCTATCAATATTTTTTGGCTGGTTTTACCGTCTTTAGTTTTGTTTTTAGCCTTACCTGTGTTTTTGAAGTTGGGGTTGAATTTTTACTTCAGCCTTGGTATATCGATAGGCCTTACTGCCCTATGTTATTGGCTTATGGTAATGGCTTTAAATCACTATGGGATATAAATTATAGTTGGGAATGGGCATAAAATAACTTCGACAACTTATTTTGTTGTGAAACGCAAATGGCTCGTCTGCTCGCTGGTAAGTTGGCTGCACTTCCTGTTTAAGGCGGGGTTTATTAGAATTTGTAGGGTATGACTCCAGCCCTCTTTAGGCGTAGAGCAATTGGCATTAGCGGACTAAAGCCGTGCCCTACAAGTAGTACTAAGTCCCGGTTTAAGTGATTTCGTAGCTAGAAGTCACGCCTACAGAAAGTCACCCTGCTTATTGTTTGCCTTGACCCGTTAGCAACATCTCTTTGGCATGAGTTAAAGTGGATTCAGTTATATTTACTCCGCCTAACATACGCGCCGTTTCTTCTATGCGCTGTTCAGTTGATAACGTTTTAACTTGCGAGGTGGTCATGGCTGTATCATTGCTTTTATAAACAAATAAGTGTTGATGCGCTTGTGCGGCAACTTGAGGTAAATGGGTAACGCATAACACTTGCGCCTTACTCCCTAAAGTACGTAATTTCTGCCCGACAATTTCTGCAATACCGCCGCCGATACCTGAATCTACCTCATCAAAAATCATTGTCGCTGCATTTTTATCATGGCTAGTGGTTACCTGAATAGCTAAACTGATGCGTGATAATTCACCGCCAGAGGCTACTTTGGCTAAAGGACGTAAAGGCAATCCTTTATTCGCACTGACTAAAAATTCTATTTTATCCGAGCCATTGATTTTAGGTTGCTCAATCGCTTGAGGTGCTACGTTAATGCTAAATTCGCCTTGAGGCATGCCTAGCTCTTGAATCATTGTAGAAATAAGCGCGGATAGTTTTTCGGCACTGATTATGCGTTTTTGACTGAGTGTTTTTGCTAGAGAAAAATACTGTTGTTGATTTTGCTGAACAAGGCTATTTAGCTCATCTATGCGCTCAGTGCTATTGCTTAAATTTTCTAAGTCTTGATTTAATTTCTCGGCAACTTGGGGTAAATCATCGGGTCGGACGTGATGTTTACGCGATAGGTTTTGAATGATGCTGATTTGATTATCTAAGGCTTGCATACGCTGTGGATCAATTTCTTGTGCTTCAAGAAAACGACGTAATTGCTGCGTGGCTTCGGCAATTTGAATTTGCGCCTCGATTAAGAGCTTATTCGGCTCATCAAATTCACCGGCTAATGAGGTTAACCCCGTTAACGCGCTAATACTTTGATTAACCAAATGATTTGCGGATTGTTGTTCATTTTCTGACAGCAAATCGAGCTGGATTTGACCGACTTTTAATATTTGTTCTAAGTTAGCCAGTTTAGTATGTTCCGCAGAGATTGCGCCATAATCATAATTGACTAAATCTAGCTGCTCTAGTTCATTGAGTTGATAACGTAATAAATCTTCTTGATTGCTTTGGTCAGTCGAGGATTTTATTAAGGCTTCCAGTTCATAATAATTAGCGCGCCATTGTAGATAGGCTTGATTAGTTTCTGCCAGTAAACGGGTGTTTTGCGCGTAGTTATCAAGTAATTCCCGTTGCTCGTCATTTTCTAGTAAAGTTAGATGGGCATGTTGACCGTGAATTTCAACTAATTGAGAACTAAGGAGTTTTAGGGCTTGCAGTGTTGTTGGGCGGCCATTGATATAGGCTTTTGAACGACCATCTTGACGAATAGTGCGGCGAATTAAGCATTGATTATCAGCATCCAGCTCATTTTCTTCTAGCCACGCTTGCGCTGCGGGTGCATCACTTAAGTCAAAGCTTAAATTGATTTCGGCGCGCTGACTGCCTGGGCGTACATAACTCGCATCGGCTCTTTCTCCTAAAGCGAGACCTAGGGCGGTGAGTAAAATAGATTTACCTGCGCCTGTTTCGCCGGTAAGTACGGATAGTCCTTTTTCTAGGTTGAGATCTAAGGATTCAACAATGGCAAGATCAATAATATTAAGATTTTGTAGCATAATTAATTTGGGTAGCCACTGCTCCAGCTGAGTTTGTCACGTAAAGTGTGAAAAAAATCATGATTTTCCGGATGCAGTAGGGTGATCGGGTTAGGGTCTTTTTTGATCAGAATTGTATCACTGATTAATACATCGGGAATGGCTATATGGTCGCAAGTGACTTGAGCATTAATTTCGTTGGTTTTGATGAAATTGATTTCGATTTCAGAATTATCATCAATCACAATAGGGCGGTTAGATAAAGTATGAGGGTTGAGCGGCACCAATAATAAAGCGTTCAAAGATGGATGGATAATAGGTCCGCCAGCCGAGAGCGCATAAGCCGTTGATCCGGTTGGTGTTGAGATGATTAAGCCGTCGGAGCGCTGGGTATTAAGGTAAACGCCATCAATCGTGGTTTGTAACTCAATCATGCTGGGTGTGACCCAACGATGAATAACGACTTCGTTGACTGCTGTTTCTTCGTGGATAATTTGCTTATTACGAATAATTTTTGTACGTAACAAATAGCGTTTTTCCTTACGGAATCGTCCTTGCAATATAGCCTGTAATTTACTTAATAGCTCATCAGGTGAAATATCCACCAGAAAGCCCACGCGTCCAAGATTAACGCCGATCAGCGGGATATTATTACCCGCTGCAATACGTGCCGCTGACAAAAAAGTTCCATCTCCGCCCACTGCTATTAGCACGTCACAGTGCCGGGCTAGGTTTTTTGCGGGAATGGCATTACCAGAAAAATCAGAAACTAAGAGTGCACTGTTAGAGTCAATAATAATTTGGTAGCGCGGCTTTAGAAATTGGTAGAGTTCATTTAATGTCCCTGCAATACTCGAATCGCTAGATTTTCCTAAAATGCCAATTGTTTTAAATTCTGTCAACATATGTGTTTTTTCTAAACGCCAATAAACAGTGAAGTATAGCTTATAATAGGCTTATAAATTACTTGCTTGTAAAGGGGCTGATTATAATGATAAAGAAAATACTGTTACCCACAATTTTCATATTGCTCGCGTATGCTTTATGGTTAAGTTCTGATTTTAATCAAATTGCGGCCGGTGTCGCGATTTTTCTTTTTGGTATGCTGTCTTTGGAGCAGGGCTTCCATGCTTTTACGGGGGGTACTTTAGAGAATATTTTACGTGTCAGTACTGATAAATTATGGAAAAGTCTTGGTTTTGGTATTATCTCGACCACCTTGATGCAATCCAGTTCTTTGGTCACTGTCATTACTATTTCATTTTTAAGTGTTGGAATATTAGATTTAGCCGCCGGTATTGGTATTATTTTCGGTGCCAATTTAGGCACGACGACTGGGGCATGGTTAATTGCAGGTTTTGGTTTAAAAGTAAATATCGCCGCTTATGCTATGCCTATGTTGATATTTGGTATCTTACTGGTGTTTCAAAAAAATAAAACCTTAAAAGGGCTAGGAGCTATTTTAGCGGGCATGGGGTTTTTATTTTTAGGTATCTCTTATATGAAGGAAGGTTTTGAAACCTTTCGGGAAACCATTGATTTAGCACAATACGCATTGACAGGACTAAAAGGCTTATTGATTTTTACTTTAATCGGTATTGCAGCAACAGTGGTGATGCAGTCCAGTCATGCAACGATGGTCTTAATTATTACCGCTTTATCGGTACAGCAAATCACTTATGAAAATGCATTAGCACTAGCAATTGGAGCTAATGTGGGTACTACGATTACGGCAATTATTGGCGCAATAGGGGCGACTGTTGAAGGTAAACGCTTAGCGGGTGCGCATTTATTGTTTAATGTGATAACCGGGTTGATTGCTTTGCTATTGATAAATCAGTTTGTGTCTTTGGTTGATTTTATTGCCGAAGAGTTAAACATTGGTGCAAGTGATTACACGCTTAAACTGGCCATTTTTCATACACTGTTCAATTTGGTTGGTGTCGCCATTATGCTGCCTTTTATTAAGCAATTAGTAGTTTTTCTGGAAAGAGTATTGCAAGGAGAAAGCATTAAAGTCGATCAACCTAAGTACCTAAATAACTCAGTCATGGCGTTTCCGGATACTTTAGTTTTGGCGGTACGGCAAGAGACGGTACGTTTGTATCAGCATGCAAGTCATATTATTTTAAAAACCATTGGGCTTTCTCCTAGTAGTGTATTTTCTACGCAGGATTTACAACAGCTGATTGTACAAAGTCGAAAAATCACAGTGTATGATGTTGATGCTGCTTATGACCGTAGTGTAAAAGGAATTTATAGCGCGATTATTGCCTACATTAGTCAAGCGAATTTTACGTGGGAAATGTTACAGTCAGGGCGTTTATATTGGTTGCGTGAGGCAAGCCGACATATAGTCGAGGCAATAAAAAGCACTAAGCATTTACAGAAGAATTTATTGGAGACACGTTTTTCTACTAATCATTTTGTTAAAGATGAATATGAGAAAATTCGCTATCAAATTGCTGATTTATTAAGGCAATTAGAGTTCTTTCGACTCAAAGCTGAAACCGCCGATGAAGAGATAGGTTTATTGTCATTCGATGTATTCAAAGTGAAATTAAAAGAACAAGATCAGCAGATGAATGCTGCCATTGATGCTTTAATTAGGGAACATAAAATTAAGCCTGAAGAAGGCACATCATTAATCAATGATAGCGCCTATATGTATGAAATAAAAAAGCATTTGGTGGATATGGCAGAAACGGTCTTTGTCATACAGCAGCAAAAAACAACTGAATCAGAACGCGAGTTAGCGTTAGATGATAGTGAATTAATTAAA
>JAIPFI010000036.1 GCA_021736705.1 Methylococcaceae bacterium
GGTGCTATTGCCGGCGTAGAAATGGCTCTATTAGATTGCGGTATTAATATCGTACCGGGTAGCGGTGTTGCAGCGGCGATTGAATATTATCGTTCAACTGCAACAGCATAGTTAGTGCGACCTCAATAATACCAAGGCACGCCTGTTAAAACTAACAGGCGTGCCTTTTTTATTTGCATCACGCACCAGATACATAAGGCGGACTTTAGCCCGCTTATCAAACTTTCTATAGCGGACTAAAGTCCGCCCTACTCTACGCCATGAATAAACCCAAAGTTTTTATTACACGAAAATGGCCTGAATCTGTCGAGGCTAAATTAAAAGAGCGCTATCAAGTCACCTTAAATGAAGACGATAGACCCCTCAGTGCAGAAGAGTTCAAATCGGCTCTGCAACAATATGATGCTGTTTGCCCGACCGTCTGCGACGCTTTTCCTGCTGACGTTATTAATGTCGCCAATAAACGCTGTAAAATTCTGGCTAATTTCGGGGTCGGTTATAACCATATTGATGTGGCTGCCGCCCAGCAACAAGGACTGATTATTACTAATACTCCCGGTGTACTAACGCACAGTACAGCGGATATTGCCATGACCTTATTACTCATGTCAGCCCGACGCGGGGCGGAAGGTGATCGCCTAGTGAGAAGCAAACAATGGCAAGGCTGGTGTCCTACTCATATGCTGAGCAGCAATGTGACTGGCGCAACTTTAGGTCTGATTGGCTTTGGTCGTATCGCTCAAGCGATGGCTAGAAAAGCTCATCATGGCTTTGATATGAATATCCTTTATTTCAATCCCAGCCCAGCAAGCGAATATGTCGTGGATGATTTACAAGCAATCCGCTGCGCTAGCCTAGAAGAACTATTGCAAAAATCAGACTTCGTGTCACTGCATTGCCCAGGAAACGCAGAAACCAAGCATTTAATTAATAGCGACACACTCAAGCTAATGAAACCTAGCGCACATTTAATTAATACCGCACGCGGTGATGTCGTCGATACGCAAGCGCTTATTGGCGCGTTAAAAAAGCAACAAATTACCGGTGCGGGACTTGATGTTTACGAGGGCGAGCCGAATATACCAGACGAATTATTAACACTAGATAATGTCTCCCTACTGCCCCACTTAGGTAGCGCTACCTTATCAACCCGAACAGCCATGGGTGAAAAAGCTTTAGCCAATTTAGATGCATTTTTTGCTGGCAAGCCTTTACCCGATCAAGTTATCTAACGGAGAAACAATGAGTTTAAACAGTTATCAAAATGTAGATAGAGAAGAACTTGCCAAAGATCTTAATGCTATCCATACAGAAATTTTAGCCCGTATGGGCGAGGATGATTTTAAACATTTACAGAAAATGGAACGTTGGGGCAGAGCTTGCTCCTTATTGGGTTACGCAACCGCATGGATTTTCCCTAACCCTATTTCCGCACTCTTAATCAGCCAAGGTAGCTTTACTCGCTGGACACAAATGACCCACCCTATTGTGCACAAAGGCTATGATAAAGTGGACAATATCCCTGAAAACTATACTAGCAAAAAATTTGCTGTAGGCTGGCGTCGTTTTATCGACTGGCCAGACTGGATAACGCCTGCTGGCTGGCATCAAGAACATGATATTTTGCACCATTATAATTTAGGCGAAAGATTAGACCCTGACCATTTACAGCACAACTTAGAATGGCTAAGAGAATCAAAAATACCCATGGCTTTGCGCTTCTTATTAGTCGGCTTATTTACTACTGTGTGGAAAATCCTGTACTACACACCAAGAACGCATAAAGAACTACGTATCAGTAATGCCCGTCAAAATGGCGAACCTACACCAGATATGAGCCGCATCAAAGCATGGAGTCTTTTCACCAAACAAGGTCGAGCCTTATGGTTTGAAAGCATGCTGCCTTATGCCGTTTTTCGCTTTGTGTTAGTACCTGCCCTATTTTTACCCCTAAGTACATTTGCCGCGACGAGCGTTTTACTGACCTCAATTCTGGCTGAATTATTCACCAATATGCATACATTTTTAGTTATTGTGCCTAATCATGCGGGTGATGATGTCATGATGTTTGAAGAGAAAGGCAAAGGACGCGGAGAATTTTATTTACGCCAGATTCTGGGTTCAGTGAATTACCCGACAGGCTCTGATTCTAATGATTTCTTTTATGGCTGGTTAAATTACCAAATTGAACATCACTTATGGCCTGATATCCCTTTAAGTCAATATCAGTTTGCACAACCAAAAGTAGTACAAGTATGCAAAAAACACGGCATACCTTATCGTCAAGATTCCGTATTTAAGCGTTTAGGAAAAGCAATGGATATTATGGTTGGACGAACGTCCATGTTAAAACCTATGACAGATAAAGCCACAGTAGCGAGCAGTTAAAACAAGCATCAAGCCTATTGAGCAAGGTAAATGACCTTGCTCAATTTTAAAAACGATTTACCAGCCGCGCTTAACCATTTTGCATTGCACAGTAACATCCTTCATATAACAACGGTACTTTTCAGCGCCCTCATATTCACCTTCACAAGCTTCACACGCTAGCTCACCTTGCTCAAGCACTTTATCCTTACCCCAGCCATAAGCAATTTGATTACATAACTCAGTGGTATATTTTTCAAAACGATAACCAGTAGATGCTTGCTTCTCTGCTACCGCCTTGTCTTTACAGCCAGCTGTTGGTTTTAAATCTCCCGTTACAGATTTATATTCCCACTCGTCAACACTGAGCGCATACGATGAACTAGAAAAAACAAATAACAGCGCCAACAAACAAAATAGATTTAATTTCATAACTTCCCCTTTTTCATTATTATTTTTAAGGTTGTCATTTTATCACTGTAACAAAAGGAATGAAACACGGAATATAAGCACTTAATCATAAGCTTCTAAATCTCCCACAGAAAAGCATTGGTCATGTTATAATTCGAAAACTTGTACTACGTACTAAACTCAGGAGATTGAAAAATGAAACACATTATAAAATTACTCCCTCTAGCCGCACTATTGTTTACCGCCTCTGTACACGCAGAAAAAACCATACAACTAGAAGACAATGCTCAAATCATTGGTAACTGGGAAATTTACGCTGAAACAGCAGCGTTACATAAAGAAAAGAAACAAGTAAAAAATACATGGCAATTTGGTGATGACGGCATCTTATCGGCTATTGCCTTTGATCCGAGATTAAATGCTGACGCCGCTGTTAAAGTTAAATATCTGATTGAAAATGGCGCAATAAAAAAACAAATCCAGCCAGGCAGGGAACAATACGAAACCTGTAAAGTAATCAAACTAGAAGGCGACGACATGACTTTACACTGCAAATATCTTTATTATCTTTTAAAAAGAAAATAAGCGTTTAGAAGCCTGTATTCATTAAATTGAACCATTAAGTCATTTAAAAAAACCTGTGCGTAGGGCGTGGCTTTAGCCCGCCAATATAGAAAAAGCGAGCGAAAGCCGAGTCCTACGCTATTATTTTAAACTCATCACAATAAATAAATCTTAGCTATAGGCTCGAATTCGAACCTACAAATAACGCACATCAGATTTAGGCAATCATCGCCAACTCATAAGCATCCAATTCTTCGCTTATCACCTTCGGCACTTCGATCTGCTCAAGCTCCGGCAACAATACGCTAGCGGCCAAAAACTTAACAATCTCAGGACTTAAAGTCGTATCAGCAGCCAAATACTCAATAAGCTCGGGTGTTTCCGACTTTATTTGCTGCCAATAATTACAGGGGTCTATTTGTCGCATCAGATACTCTCACGTATAAAAAGCCTAGTATCGACTATGCATATTAAAAACCCATGACAAAACACATTAACATTCTAATTGCGACCAAGAACCCTCAAAGACAATCGGTTTTATGACGCCTTTTTGCCAGCAATAAATTTGAGGCACAAGCCCTCCAATAATGGCATATCCATAGACCGCGCAACCGTATCAGCCATTAAATTAATTCCCTGCTCACGTAGCTCTATAAAATCGACTGCTTGTATGTTCTGCGCACCCGCCCAATGCAAAAGAGCCATACAAGCCTCTGGCTGATCAAAAACACCATGCAAATACGTACCTAAAACTTGCTGATCACTAGATATAGCGCCTTCTGACACATCACCCTCCAACTCAATTATCGGCGTTAGCAATGCAGATCCCTCAGAAATTCCCGCATGAATTTCATAGCCACGGACAACAGCATCAGCCATTAATAAGCGCCCCGTGACTTGATTTAAAACTTTATCTTCGCTTAAGGTCGTTTGCATATCCAACAAACCCAAGCCCTTGCTAGAGCCTGCTTGTCCCTCAATACCCAGAGGGTCATGCAACAGATTACCGAGCATTTGATAGCCGCCACAAATACCCATAACTTTACCGCCATAGCGCAAATGCCTAAGAATAAAGGTCTCCCAACCCTGCTCTCTCAGCCATGCTAAATCATCTCGAACTGACTTACTGCCCGGTAAAATAATTAAATCTGCTTTTGCCACTAAGTCCGGCTGACGACTAAACTGAATATTCAGTCCTTTATTCAAACGCAAAGCATCAAAATCCGTATGATTACTCATGCGCGGCAAACGAGGAATGACAATATTGAAAGCGCCTACCCCGACCACCGACTGTTTCACTTCGACACTGTCCTCAGATTCTAAATACAAATCATGCAAATAAGGCAATACACCAAATACCGGCTTTCCAGTGCGCTGCTCCAACCAATCAATACCGGGCTGTAAAATATCCATATCACCGCGAAAGCGATTAATGACAAAACCCAACACGCGCTGCTGCTCAGACTCACTCAATAAATCCAAAGTGCCCACTAAATGAGCAAATACCCCACCCCGATCTATATCCGCAACAATAATAACCGGACAATCAACCGCTTCTGCAAAGCCCATATTGGCGACATCTCTATCGCGCAGATTAATCTCTGCCGGACTCCCCGCCCCTTCGACCACCACTCGCTGATAGTTTTTTTCTAAGCGCGCAAAAGAATCCAAAATAACCGGCATCGCTTGCGTTTTATAGGCATGATAAGCTTTCGCATCCAAATTCTTGACCGCTTTGCCTTGGAAAATAATCTGCGCCGTTTTATCGGAATTAGGCTTTAACAAGACAGGATTCATATCCGTATGCGGCGGCAAACCACAAGCCATCGCCTGTACAGCCTGAGCGCGACCAATTTCACCGCCCTCCGCAGTGACCGCACTATTTAAGGCCATATTTTGCGGCTTAAAAGGCGCAACCGAATAGCCTTGGCGTTTAAAATAGCGACACAAACCCGTCACCAATGCACTTTTCCCCGCATCAGACGTTGTCCCTTGAATCATAAGTGTTATTGCTGGCATTATTTTCCTTTAAAAGAGATAGCCTGTAAGGCCGAAGTTAAATGCGCCCACTCAGACTCATTAGCAGGCAAGCCAAAACGCAAACTTGCAGGCTGCGCAAAAAGCCGAGTAAATACAGCCTGCTTAGCGAGCAAGTAATGAATTTCTTCAGCATTTTCCACGACCACCCATTGAAATAACGGAGTAGAGCCAGCAGGTATTAACTGATAATCACCAAGCAAATGAGCCAAACGCTGACTATCCAGTTGTAATTGCACGCGCGCCACATCTTGCCACGGCTTATCCTGTAGCGCACACGCCGTCACAAAGCGCGTAGGATGACTTAAAGCCCAAGGACCAAGCAACTCATTCAGTTGATTTAAAATATCAGCTTCAGCTAAAACAAAGCCCGCCCGAATGCCCGCCAAACCGAAAAATTTACCGATAGAACGTAAAACAATTAAACCCTTCAAAGGCGCATAGCGGCTTAAACTAAGCTCCGGCATACAATCAATAAAAGCCTCATCGACAATCAACCAGCCTTTTTTTTTCTGCAACACGTCCAACCAAGCAAAGCACTGCTCCTTGCTAAACTGGCAAGCACTGGGATTATTCGGATTAACCAGCACCAAGCAATCCAACTGATGAATATGCAAGTCAATATCATTAGCCGATAAGCTCACTATAATATGCCCTGCTTTTTGCCAGGCATGCGCATGCTCAGCATAAGATGGCGTTACAAGACCGACCACACTCGCTTTACGCAATTGCGGCAAAGCCTGAATAGCCGCCTGTGAACCCGCAACCGCCAGCAAAGAAGCACATTGATAATACTGCTGTGCCACAGCAATAAGGCCATCTAAATTTTCCGGCAAACGCAACCAAACAGCATCCGGAATCTTTGGCACAGGATACCCATTCGGATTAATACCTGTAGATAAATCCAGCCAGTCACTCACTGGAATTTGATATTTTTGCGCCGCTTCCAGCAACCGCCCACCATGTTTAAGCAACAAATTCCCCTAGAAAAATAACGCCCAACCATAGCAGCGTAGTTAAAACAATCAATAAATTAGCACGCTTGATATCCTCATTAACCGCGCTACGCCCAACACCCAAAATGGCTTTGTTTTTTAAAAAACCATGATAAATCGCCGCGCCACCTAATTGCACATTTAAACAACCCGCGCCCGCACTCATAACCACACCCGCATTGGGACTCTCACACAAAGGGCTTTGTGTGCGCCAACAAAACCAAGCCATTTTGCTATCACCCAACAAGACATAACTTAAAGCAGTCAATCGAGCCGGCAGCCAGTTCAATACATCATCCAAACGTGCCGCAGCAAAGCCAAACTGTAAATAGCGCGTATTTTTATAACCCCACATAGCATCCAAAGTATTACTTAAACGATAAAATAACGCACCTACCGGCCCCGCAATCATAAACCAAAAAATCGGCGCAAAAACAGCATCCGCGCCATTTTCCAGCGTCGTTTCTATAGTCGCTTTACGAATTTGCAAGGCATCCATTTGCTCAGTCTCGCGGCTGACAATCATAGCAATGGCTAGCCGAGCCTGCGCCAAATCACCCTGCTGCAAAGGCCGATAAACCGCCAAAGTATGCTGTAATAAACTTCTGGGTGCGATACAAAAATAAAGAATCATAGGGCTTAGCCATTGATTTAAAAACTCAGATCGGGTCAACATAAAAACGACAAAACTGATCGGTAAAACCGCCAAAGCCCAAGCCAGAAAACCATAGGCTTTTTGTTTTATCGTAGATGCATGCAGCGATTGAATAAATAGCCTTTCCAAATAATTCGCCCACTGACCAAAAAACACCAAAGGATGCCATTTTTTAGGCTCCCCCAATAAAATATCAAGTAACAAGGCAAGAAAAAGCGTAAGAGCAATAGACATCTAGTAAACCATCCTAGCTTGAGAAAATTTAAAAGACAAAAAAGAGGCGTGCAAATAGATGAAGATTTTGCACCAGCTACAAGTCAACAAGCACAATCGAGAAGATATAAAAGAATAATTGAGATCAAATTTTAGGCATAAAAAAACCAGCTAAAAAGCTGGCATTTTTTATATCATCTTCTGTGGTGGGCTCTCCGGGATTCGAACCCGGGACAATCGCATTAAAAGTGCGGTGCTCTACCAACTGAGCTAAGAACCCTTAGAAGATTCAATTATTATACAACGAAAATTGATCATGACAAGCTTTTTTTAAAATTTTATTATTTTATCAAAAAACTCTTTTCACCAATCAGGCATAATAAAAAACATGCCATCCCAGTTATAGCTCTGCCCGATTTCATTGAGCGGACTATTTTGTACTCTGGAGATTATTTTTGCAAACACTTAAAGATCGGCCCTCCCAATCAGGCTGCAGACAAATGCTATTACCACACCTTCTGAGCCACTCTCAAAGAGCAACCTAACACCCCAAAAATAGTGCTCTGGCATCGTTAGCCTTGTTTTTATTTTTCCCGGCAAAACTTATTATTTATAAACTTAATCAGCATTATTGACCCTACACTGACATCTATAATGACGACTGCTCTTAATGTTATCCCAACGATAATTTTACGCCCTATTGCGGCAGGCATTATGATGAACTGACTCCTCACCATCAATACATCAGTAAATGTTAAGATAGCTTACCTATCATTATAGAAGCTCTGTTTAGAAAAGTGATATTATAGAGTTTTGTCATTTCAGCCCGGAATACAGTTATGAACGTAAAAATTTACCACAACCCAAGATGCAGTAAATCACGTCAAACACTGCAATTATTAGAAGAGCAAGGAATACACGCTGAAGTAGTTGAGTATTTAAAATCGCCGCCGACCGCAGCCGAACTAGATAATATTTTAACTTTGCTCGATATGCAACCGCGTGAATTGATGCGCAAAGGCGAGGCTGAATATAAAGAAACAGGCATGGATAACCCTGACTTAGATCGAGCGGCACTCATTGCCGGGATGGTTAGTACGCCGAAATTAATTGAACGTCCTATCGTCTTAGCTAATGGTAAAGCAGTCATTGGCCGTCCTCCAGAAAGTGTTTTAGCTATTTTATAAGCCCGATTACTTATTATGATTCACCAAAAAGTTAAAAATCAAAAAAATGGTTAATATTCTCGTTTTATATTACAGTCGTGACGGCGCAACTAAAGCGATGGCACAACAGATTGCTCGGGGCATTGAATCTATTAACGATGCAGAAGCTACATTGCGCACTGTACCGAATATCTCCAGCGTCTGCGAAAAAACTGAAGATGAAATTCCAGCATCAGGTTCTCTTTATGTCACCTTGGATGATTTGAAGAGCTGCGATGGATTAGCTTTAGGCAGCCCAACGCATTTTGGTAATATGGCTGCACCACTGAAATACTTTATCGATAATACAACCGAAGCTTGGTTTAGCGGCTCACTGAGCGACAAACCTGCTGCCGTATTTACCTCTACTGGGAGCATGCATGGCGGCCAAGAGTCAACACTACTCTCAATGATGCTACCGCTATTACATCATGGCATGATCCTATTAGGTATTCCCAGCTGCGAACACGCATTAAGAGAAACAACATCAGGTGGCACGCCCTACGGTGCAAGTCATGTCGCCCATATTCAACAAAGTTTAAGTCAACATGAAAAAACACTTTGCTTTGCCTTAGGCGCTCGCTTAGCGAAAACCGCATTAAAATTAAAAAGCTCATGAAAGCAAGCCATTATTACGCTATCGCCCTGTTCGCCTATTTAGGTTTATTTAGTCTATTAATGCTATGGAACACTGTACTTTCGCCACCGGAAAAATTACCTGTTGCGTTACTACTGATTATCACCGTGAGCCCTTTATTATTAGTGTTACGCGGCTTTCTCAAAGGGAATTTAAAAAGTTGCTCTTGGATGGCTTATATCAGCATGCCGTATTTTATACACGGCAGCATTGAAGCCTACGCCAGAACTGAACGCTTACTACCTTCTTTAGAAGTAATTTTCAGCCTACTACTATTTTTAGGCGCTAGCCTATTTGTACGCCAGTCAGGAAAAAACGCAAAATGACTTCCAAACAACAACCTTTACAATTCGACTTTAAAGCAGAGCAATCTTTTAGCAGTTTCTATGCAGGCCGTAATCATGAAGCTGTCCAGCACCTACAAGATAGCGCCAGCGGCAAAGGCGAACAACAGCTTTATATTTGGAGTGAACAAGGTCTGGGTAAAACGCATTTATTGCAAGCCTGCTGCCAACAAGCGTACCAGCTGAAACGCAGCAGTTTCTATCTCTCGCTAGATCAGAAAAAATTACCTTCAACGGATATTTTGCAGGGTTTAGAGTCGTTTGACCTAGTTTGCATTGATAATATAGAAGAATGTGCTGGCAACAACGCGTGGGAACTCGCCCTATTTAACTTTTATAACCGCCACCGCGACAACGGTCATAAACTGATTCTAGCAGCCCATGTACCACCTAATTTCCTGCCCATACAACTACCGGATTTAAAAACACGCATGGCCTGGGGCTTAACACTGAAGTTACAAGAATTATCTGACGTTGAACGGATTGCTGCCTTTACCTGTAAAGCAAAATATTTAGGCTTTGAAATTTCTCCGAAAATTGGCGATTTTTTAACTAAACATTATGCGCGCGACTTACCGGCTTTATGGGACTTACTTGAGCAATTAGACCAAGAAACACTGATAGCTAAGCGCAAATTAACGCTGCCTTTTCTAAAGCAAATACTCGCTAAGGAATAGCCCCCCAATCACTTGGGATAAGGCCATTTTCTGGGAGCGTTTTCAAGTCGCCAGATCGTAAGAAGTCACAACTATAGGTGCCAGATCCGCCTATTGCTCACCCGCTATTCCTACAAAAAAATAAACGCTACTTTATCATCCCCCCCATCAAACACGCGCCCTTTAGATAAGCATTCACCTCAGGATCACTGCATGCAGTACAATCACTCGCGTAGGTTTTTGCTCTCCCTTCTTTATCTACGACACACACTGGCTGATAAATCATCATACAAATTTCCGGCCGAGGCTCAGAGCAATAAGTTAAATTACCCGGATTTCTAGGTAATTCAGTTCGCTTCCCAAGCGAATCAGTAGGCTTTTCAGGCGGGCTTTGACAAGCGCTTAATAATAGCAACATGAGCCACGGTATATTTTTCATTAGTTTCATTTCATTTCTCCGGCACATGCGCCTTCTTGGTAGCCAATTACGTCAACATTTGCACAGGCAGTGCAATCACTGGCGTAAGTTTTAATATTTCCTTCTTTATCCTGTCCACAAACAGGTCTATAAATTTTAGTGCACATTGGACTACGTACTTGTGGGCAGTAAATTAAATTATCTGGCTTTTCAGATACGCTTTGACAAGCCGTCAATAGCAATGCCATCAAACCCAATACTTGTTTAACCATCATTAACATTTTCCTTTATTCAACTGGGGATACTTTAAGCAAAACACCAAAATAAGGATGATCTAAAAAGTGCACCTCATTCAGTAATATGCGTCTTTTTTCTGCTATGCGATAAATCAAGCCTTTAGACTTACTAGGCGAATACTCCAAATCAGCCACAACATGCAACAAATTGCCCCGCTGAATTTTAATCCATCCCTGTAAATTCTGTACTTCTGATGCAATATGAATAGGCAAACTCACTCGCTCGCTACTTACCGGAATACGCCAAGACTGATAATAAAAGGGGCGATAACTACCCGCCCTGCTTAGCCGACTATATTCAAAATTCATCGTCTTTACACCTGATTGTGCCGGTGCATACTGCTGCACGGGTGTAATTTTCGTTTCAGTTTGCCTAAACGACTCCGTCGTCGGCGCCCTTTGCTCAAAAACAATCAGCTCAACTTGAAGCGTCCGTGTATCAGCATTCGCCCAGTCATGACAGCAAAACAGTACTAGAAATAACGGTATTCTTAATAATCGCTCACTCATGCAACGTCATCCGTCAATTGGATCAATAATGTGCTAATAAAAGCTACTTTTTCATCTGTAGTCGCAAATTTCTTAGTAAAGCGTAATTTATCACCGCCTTCAAATTTATAAATCTGTGCCTGCGTTTGTATTAAGGTCAATAATTGCTGCATATTTAATTTTGGCTCAGCGCCAAAAATAATCCGTCCGCCTTCCGCATGGGCATCTATTTTCTTTATTCCAATCTTTTCGGCTTGTTGCTTTAATTCTGTAATAGCAAACAAGACTTTTACTTGCTCCGGCAATAAACCAAAGCGATCAATCATTTCTATCTGCAAATCTCTTAAATCTTCTTTACTTTCAGTACTCGAAATACGTTTATATAAGACTAATCGTGCATGTATATCGGGTAAATAATCCTCGGGAATTAAAGCCGCTACTTGCAAATCAACCTCTGCGCCTACCTGCATAGGCGCATCCAATTCAGGTTGTTTGCCTGATTTCAACGCCTTAACCGCACGATCCAATAATTCAGTATATAAAGTAAAGCCTATTTCCTGAATTTGCCCACTTTGACCATCGCCCAATAACTCACCCGCGCCACGAATTTCCATATCATGCGTTGATAATAAAAAGCCTGCGCCTAATTCGCCCGAGGTTTCCAATGCCTCTAAACGTTTAACTGCATCTTTACTCATTAACGTTTTCGGGGGGGTAATAAAATACGCATAAGCTCGATGATGCGAGCGGCCTACCCGCCCACGTAATTGATGCAATTGCGCCAAACCGAGTTTATCGGCCCGATTAATAATAATGGTGTTCGCTGTCGGTATATCAATACCACTTTCAATAATTGTCGTGCTAAGCAAGACATTAAAACGCTGATGATAAAAATCCAACATAATGCGTTCAAGTTCACGCTCCGGCATTTGCCCATGAGCGATTTCTACGCGTGCTTCGGGCACTAAACGCTCAATCTCACGCGCCATTTTATCCATTGATTTCACATCATTATGCAAAAAGTACATCTGGCCACCACGTTTAATTTCGCGCTGACAGGCTTCTTTAACTAAGGAATCAATCCATTCGGAAATAAACGTTCGAATAGAATGTCGATTCGGGGGCGGCGTGGCAATAATGGAAACATCACGCAAACCTGCCATCGCCATATTTAAAGTCCGCGGAATCGGCGTTGCGGTTAGCGTTAATAAATCCACTTCTTGGCGTATCGCTTTAAAATGCTCTTTTTGACGCACACCAAAACGGTGCTCTTCATCAATAATCACCAAGCCCAAATCACGATATTTAATCTCTTTAGACAGTAGTTTATGCGTACCAATAACAATATCGACTTTACCTTCCGCTAACTCAGCAATAATGGTTTTTTGTTGCTTAGGCGTCACAAAACGCGATAACACCTCGACCCGAAAAGGCCAATCGGCAAAACGATCTCGAAAATTTTGGAAATGCTGCTGCGCTAATAAAGTCGTCGGTACTAACACCGCAACTTGCCTACCGCTTTGCGCGGCAATAAATGCCGCACGCATCGCCACTTCGGTTTTACCAAAACCAACATCACCACAAACCACACGATCCATCGGCTGAGCTGAGCGCATATCTTCGAGTATGCTATCAATTGAGGTTTGCTGATCAGGTGTTTCTTCAAACGGAAATGCATCGGCGAAAGCCAGATATTCATGCTCATCACAAACAAAGGCATGCCCTTTATTTAATGCCCGCTTAGCATGAATATCCAATAATTCAGCCGCGACATCATGAATTTTTTCCAGCGCTTTTTTCTTCGCCTTACTCCATTGATCACCCCCTAATCTATGCAGCGGCGCATTCTCAGGATTCATGCCCGTATAGCGTCCGATAACATCTAAAGAAGAGACCGGTACATATAATTTATCGCCATTAGCGTATTCTAAAGTCAAAAATTCCGCATCAATATCGCCAAACTTTAAAACCTGCAAGCCTAAATAACGTCCAACACCGTGCTCCTGATGCACCACTGGCGCACCGACTGTCAGCTCGTTCAGATTATTAACAATTTTTTCTAGCTCACGCGCTGCTGATTTTTTACGTCTACGCCTTTGTTGCGCCTTATCGCCTAACAACTGGCTTTCGGTAATAATGGCCAAGCCAGCTTGCTGCAAATACAAACTGTGATCTATTGAGGCGACAACAATACAAGGCGAATCTTCAATGCGTAAAAAGTGCGCCCAATTATCGACTTGCTTGACGCTGATTTTATAGCTGCGCAATTTATCAATTAACGCTTCTCTATGCCCTGCCGTTTCAGCAACAAATAAAATACGACTATCACTATTGGCAACAAAGGCTTTTAATCGACTTGCAGGCTCTTTTAAGCGCGCATCAATATTAACTTCAGGTAAAGTAACACTCTCACCTAGCCAAGCGGCTTGCTCCGTTTCTTGTGCTAAATAAATACGCCGAAATTGATTTACATGATCAATAAACTCAGTCTGCTGCAAATACAATAAATCGGGGGCTAACAGTGGGCGCTCCAGATCATATTTACGCTGCTGAAAACGTTCATCAATTTCATCAACAAACTGCTGCACCGATTGCTCTAATGTTTCCGGCAAAACAAACGCCGTCGTTACCGGCAGATAATCAAATAAAGTATCGGTTTGCTCATCAAATAAGGGTAAATACGCTTCAATACCGCTAGGAGTAATGCCCTTGCTGACATCTTTATAGAGCGTATTATTTTGATAATTATCAGGAAATGCCTCGCGAAACGCCTGACGAAAATGATTGATAGCGGCATCAGAAAAAGGAAATTCACGCGCAGGAAATAACTGTATTTCATTCACTTTATCCAATGAGCGCTGGGTCTCAGGATCAAATGTTCTGATCGACTCCACTTCCTCATCAAACAACTCTATGCGGAATGGATACTTACTACCCATCGGAAATAAATCAATAATCGCGCCACGCACGGCAAATTCAGCATGCTGAACCACTTGAGAAACACATTGATAACCCACTGCATCCAACTTAATCCGATTTAATTCCAGATTAAACTGGCTACCAACTTGCAGCGAAAAGCTATTCGCTAAAACATGCTCTCGGGGTGCCAAGCGATGCATCAACGTCGATACCGATAGCACCAATGCACCACGCGTCACTTCAGGCAATTGCGCTAACGTCTTTAGTCGCTCGGAGACAATTTCTGGCAGAGGAGAAAAGACATCATAAGGCAAAATTTCCCAGTCAGGAAAATGCAAAATCGGATATTCACCCTGCAAAAAGAAAGAAAGCTCATGCTCAAAGCGTAAAGCCGTTTGCGAATCAGGCGTTAACACCACAAACAAGCGGGATTCATTTTTAATCGCCGTAGCAATCGCCAAAGAATCGGCACAGCCTTTTAAGCCCGTCCAATAAATAGGCTGTTTGATTTTATGTGGAACTTTAGGTGAGAAAATAGCGTGTATATCTGACATTGTAACGGGCTAAGAGTTCAATAATTGTAGTGGCAATACGTAAAACGGACTTCAATCCGGCTTGCAACGCAAAATGTAAGCCTAGTTTACCACGCGATTATACAAGCCGCTCTAATGAAAATAACTCTTGTAGGGCGGTGCTTTAGCCCGCGAATTGAAGCATCAATCGACAATCCAAAGCCACGCCCTTGGATTGATTAGTCAGCCCGCTGAATAAACATCGCATCGCCATAACTGAAAAACCGGTACTGCTGCGCAATCGCATGTTGATATACTTTCTTAATGCGCTCATAACCCGAAAAAGCAGACACCAGCATTAACAAGGTCGATTCCGGCAAATGAAAATTGGTCAACATTGCATCCACCGTTTTAAACACATAACCCGGTGTAATAAAAAGATTAGTATCACCCTGGCAAGCCTCCAAACTGCCTTTTTGCGAAGCCGACTCCAAAGAACGCATGGCTGTCGTGCCAACAGCGATAACTCGACCGCCGCGCGCTTTGGTTTGTTGTACAGCCAATACCGTCTCATCAGGCACAGCAAAATATTCCTTATGCATAATATGTTCAGCCAAATTATCCACTTTTACCGGTCGAAATGTGCCGCTGGCAACATGCAAGGTTACAAAAGCAATCTGTACGCCTTTCTCTTTAATCCTTGTCATCATCACCTCATCAAAATGCAGGCCTGCCGTCGGTGCTGCTACCGCACCACTTTGCGCCGCAAAAACCGTTTGATAACGTGTCTGATCATTTTCATCATCTGCGCGTTCTATATAAGGAGGCAAAGGCATATGACCAATAGCATCTAAAATATCCGCCAAAGATTGCTCCCCATTAAAGCGTAAATGAAACAAATCCTCTTCACGCCCCAATAGTTCGCATTGAAAACCCGCATCTAAATCAATCAACGCGCCCGCTTTAGGGGATTTACTTGAACGCATATGCGCCAGCACTTCACGGTCATTTAGAACGCGCTCAATTAAAATCTCAACTTTGCCACCACTTTGCTTACGACCAAACAAACGCGCCGGAATCACCTTAGTATTATTGAGCACCAATAAATCATCTGCATTAAGCAAATCCAGAAAATCAACAAATTGCCGGTCATAAATGGCATCACTATCTTTATCCAAACATAATAAACGGCTTGCACTGCGCTCAGCCAAAGGTTGCTGAGCGATTAACGCATCAGGTAAATCATAGTAAAAATCACTTTTTTTCATGCACACCGTATTTGCCTTTTAACCGACTTATAAATATAAAAAGACTATTTTATTAGAATTCTCTAGCAATATAAAACAAGATTACTTATAATTAGCGCCTCTTCTATGCCGGGGTGGTGAAACTGGTAGACACGCCGGATTCAAAATCCGGTTTCTTCGGAAGTGCCGGTTCGATTCCGGCCCTCGGTACCACTAATTAAATAAGGCTTCTCGTTAAAACGTGAAGCCTTTTTTTATGCCTAAAATTCACCATGTCACACTCATGTCACAGCCACAGCAACGAACCACAGCAAAAAATAGCGGGATATTTAGGGTTTTTATGATTTTTTGCGGGATTATAAGCCCCATATAAACCGCATTTAATACCATTAAAATTAAGTTTATTTTGGTGCTTTTATGCCTACAGTGTGACGCAAGTGTGACATGGAAATTTATTATTCTTAATATTTCATAATTTTTCAATCAGTTAGAAAATATATTAATAGGATTAATAATCCTATATTGTGGTTTATTGTGTTGCGTTGTATAGTTCAGGCTTGCAATTCAAGGAAAACCTATGGCCACCATTAGAAAACGAACAAACAGCAACGGAATAGTATCCTATCAGGCACAGATAAGGCTTAAAGGTTATCCAGCAGCAACGCAATCCTTTGCACAATTAACGCTTGCTAAGCGTTGGGCAAGCCAAACAGAAACCGCCATTTTAGAGGGGCGTTACTTCAAGACGACCGAATCAAAGAAGCACACCCTAGCCGATCTGATTAACCGATACATTGAAACCGTATTAATTCCCACCAAGCCAAAAAGTGTCGAAACACAAAAACCACAACTTGAGTGGTGGGCTAGTGAAATTGGATATAAAGTTCTGTCCGATGTAACACCCTCCTTACTAGCGGAGTGCCGAGATAATTTACTATTACAGAATAGCAAGCGCGGCGTATTGCGTTCCCCTGCTAGTACCGTTCGATATATGGCCGCCTTAAGCCATGCTTTTACCGTTGCCGTTAATGAATGGGAATGGCTAGAAAGCAACCCCATGAAAAAAGTAAAAAAACCCAAAGAGCCGCGCGGCCGGGTTCGATACATGAGTGATGATGAGCGTGAGAAAATATTTAATGCCTGTATGGAATCAAATAATGAAATTTTGTACACAGTTGTATTACTGGCCACATCTACAGGCATGAGATTAGGCGAAATCATGGGCTTATCTTGGCTAGATGTGGATCTAAATAAGGGGCGTATTGTGCTACAGGAAACGAAGAACGGAGAAAGGCGAACCGTTCCATTAGTGGGCAGGGCATTAGAAGCAATGAAGAAACATAATAAAATTAGGCGCTTGGGTAGTGACTACATATTCCCCGGCAAAAACGGAAAGAAACCGGCCTGCATTCGTGTTGCATGGAATAACGCCTTAGCCAAGGCCGAGGTTGATAATTTCCATTTTCACGACTTGCGCCACAGCACCGCGTCATATTTAGCTATGAACGGCGCTTCATTGGCCGAAATTGCCGATATTTTAGGACATAAGACCTTGCAAATGGTTAAGCGCTATGCACATTTATCAGATTCGCATGTGGCGGGTGTACTTGAGGATATGAATAGAAAGGTATTGGGAGAATAAACATCCGCACGTCATTTTATATATTGCCGTTTACTGCGTTGCATTGTGTAGCGCCACAGAATACAATCAGGACATGATTAAATCATTCCAACATAAAGGCTTGAAAGCATTTTTCGACACAGGCAGCAAGGCCGGGATTAAACCCGAACACGCGCCAAAGCTAGCACGGCAACTATCAAGACTGGATATAGCCAAGACGGCTAATGATGTAAATATACCCGGCTGGCGCTTGCATCCATTAAGCGGCGATTTGACTGGCTATTTTTCTATAGTCGTCAATGGGAATTGGCGCATCACCTTTAAGTTTTCAGGTGAAAACGTGGTGTTGGTTAATTATCTGGACTATCACTAAGAGGCTACCCCATGACACACATACACAACCCACCCCACCCGGGCGAAACTTTACGCGAAGACATTTTTCCCGAACTATCGCTAACCGTAACCGAAGCTGCTAAACAGCTTGGTGTAACGCGCGGGACCTTATCCAAGGTATTAAATGGCCGCGCGGCCATATCCCCAGAAATGGCGTTAAGACTAGAAAACTGGTTAGGCGTAGAGAATGGCGGCCGCGCTGATTTATGGATTGCCCACCAAGCAGCCTATGACCTTTGGCAAGCGCGTAAGGCGGGCGTTCCGAATGTTCAGCGGGCAGTAATTCCGTATTCTGATTCGCACGTGGCGGGCGTACTTGAGGATATGAATAGAAAGGTTTTAGGATGATAAATGAAATAAAAAAGATGATTGCTGACAATGATACTAAAGGGTTATCGGATTTACCTACGAAAGCAAATGAGGCGGCTTTCGCCATATCTTTAGATCAGCAAATAAAAGAAAGCGGATACATTCTTAAAGAAAGCGGCTTTTTTATTGACGAGGGTTCAGAGTCAACAAATGATGACGAATACTTTTTATTCAATGAGTCAGGATTAGAGGCATTAAATGCAGGGAAGCACAACATTGTCACTTTATTTGAAGCCGCTTTAATTATAGGTTATAGAACGTCAAAAAATCCTATGTTTTTTGTTTCAGAATCAGCAATTTTATTTTGCCACGACTGCTTATCTGGTGAAATTGACCCGCGCCACCCGACAACCAACATACCATTTAGTAAACTTCCAAAGTCAAAGTTATTTAAAAATGATCTTCCAGACATGACTTGGGGAATAAGCCTTGAAGAGGTCGCACAGTTTGCAATATCAAAAGGCTATGATTCTGCTTTCTTTGATGATTTGCTGTACACCAAATCAGAGAGCGCGAACAATATAGAGAAGAATATAGAAATAAATAGCGCAATACACAATAGACTTATGCAAGCGGTTAAGAGCTTTGATGCTGAAATAAGGAGAATCAAAGCAAAAAACCCAGACCGCAACATAAGTCTTGATAACGACATTAAACCTTGGCTAGAAGAAAATCATCACTCAATAAACATTCAAGAAAAATCTATATTTGGCCGCATTATTACCGAACACTACGGCATAAGAAGGGGTTAATAACCTGACAGGTCGCACCTTAAAAAAAATCACATGTCAGGTAAATTAACCTGCATATTCAATCAATTACATATCATTAATGCACCTGTCAGGTCATCACCTGACACCTGACAGGTCTTGCATGACACCCTATTGAGCCGTGTAAATTATGCCCACCACACACGCAATACGTGGCATTACTCACAAAATAGGGCTAACCAATGCAAGCGCAACAATCAAACGCAGCAAAACCGCAACACCTAAACACACCAAACCCACTACACGCACTGCCACAAGTGCCTAAGCAACTGCTATCAGTTCAACAACTGGCTAATTCAATTCCCGCTTATCAAGGTAGGGCTGGCGCTATCCGCTGGCAAATATTCAACTCATCCAGCAACGGCCTAAAAGAATCGGGCGCTATCATCCGCAACGGTAGAAGAATCCTTATTGATGTAGATAAATATTTTGCTTGGCAAGAAAGCAATGCAGAATCTTAAGGGGGATACTATGAGTAATAGCAATGCAATAACCACCCTACAACAAAAACACCTAGATGACTGGTTGCTTGAAGCATGGGGAAACTACCCCGCTATTAGTGAGCAGCAGATAGAAAGAACGCGGCAATGCTTCCATGCCGCAAAGTCATATAGTAAAGATGTAAGGCTAGATTTATTACTGGATTATATCGAGCGGGTAAAACGACTAAAGCACGAAATCATCACAATAGACGACGTTTACGAAATAGGTATAAAAGTGGCCGCTATCAGCATAATAAGATTCAAGCATGACATGCTTGCAGCGGTTATAGGTGAATGTAGACAGGAGGCGAAACAATGACCCCAAAACCCACCCAATTACAAACCATCAAAGCCGAATTACTCAAAGGTAACGCTATCGACTCAGTACAAGCCTTTGAGCGCCACCATATTACCCGCTTAAGTTCGATCATCGAGCGGCTACGTAAAAAAGGCATGGCCATACAAAGCACCAGACAAAAAAATAGCAGCTTGGTTAATTACTCCTTAGCAAGGAGTGACTAACCAGCCGCTATTTAATTTTGAATCTTTCAACTTTAACCGGCTAAAGCACCCCTTTAGCCGGTCATGTTCACTTATCCCAGAAAACGGCTTCCCGTCTAAAGCGGGACAAAATTTAACGTTAAGCCAATAATTTTGTATGATAAGCGCATGAAAAAAACAACACAACAGCCAAAGTACGAGCGACCAGAAAATCAATTATCAGGGTCGTTGCAGAATACGGACAA
>JAIPFI010000037.1 GCA_021736705.1 Methylococcaceae bacterium
GGTGTTTTTACCCAGAATTTTACCCACAGCGTTTTTCAGGCATAAAAAAAGGCATACATTTTCATGCAAACCTTTGATTTTATTGGTCGGGACGACAGGATTTGAACCTGCGACCCCCACACCCCCAGCGTGGTGCGCTACCAAACTGCGCTACGTCCCGACAATTTGAACTTTTTAAACATGAATGACTAATTAAGCATCGCTAAACCAGTAATTAAGCCGGCTAAGTATAAAGCAACTAAGCGGCTTTTCAATGTTTATTTGAGAATTTCTAAAATATCTTCTAATTCACCGATCAATTGATGAATCACTTGCTTGGTTCGAGCCGAATCATCTTTAGCATTATCACTTAGTAAGTGCGCTCTCGCACCACCAATGGTATAGCCTTGCTCATACAATAAAGCTCTAATCTGACGAATTAGCATAACGTCATTGCGTTGGTAATAACGTCGATTACCGCGCCGTTTAACAGGCTCTAGTTGTTCAAACTCTTGCTCCCAGTATCTTAATACATGGGGCTTTACCCCACATAATTCGCTGACTTCACCTATGGCAAAGTAGCGTTTTGCGGGGATTGCAGGTAATTCATTATTATTACTCGGTTCCAGCATAAGCTTCTACTCGTGTTTTTAACTTCTGGCCTGTTCGAAAGGTGACCACCCTACGTGCGGAAATAGGAATTTCCTCTCCGGTCTTTGGGTTTCTTCCAGGGCGACTGCTTTTATCTCTTAATTCAAACTTGCCGAATCCTGATACTTTAACCTGCTCACCTGTTTCTAGAGCAGCCTTAATTTCTTCAAAAAAAAGTTCAACCATTTCTTTCGCTTCGCGTTTATTTAATCCTAGTTCGTCAAATAATCTTTCTGCGAAATCTGCTTTTGTCACTGCCATTTATTCTAGTCTCTCAATTTTGCACTAATGTTATTAAATAAAGCGTCTAACACTTTGTTAACTATAGCATCAATTTCTGAATCTGTGAGTGTTTGTGTATTATCTTGCATGGTTAATCCTAAAGCGACACTTTTATAGCCTTGCTCGACACCTTGTCCACGATAAATATCAAACACATTAATTGCTTTGATTAGGTCTTCGTTGCAGTTTTCAATACACTGTTTAATCGCTTGAAAAGAAACCTCTTCGGCAACTAACAAAGCCAAATCACGACGTACTGATGGAAATTTCGACAAGCCATTAAAAACGGGCACTTTACGATTCAACAATACGTTTTGTGATAACTCAAATAAAAACACGTTACCATCAAAGCCCAATTTCTTTTCTAGCGTTGGATGTAACATGCCGACCCAACCTAAGGTCTGACCCTCTAAAGTTTTAATTTCTGCGCTTTGCCCCGGATGTAATGCGGCATGTTGACCAGCAACAAATTGCACTTCATGCCCTGTTAAAGCACATAGGCTTTCAACATCAGCTTTAACATCATAAAAATCAACTTTACGTGTTTTTTCACCCCATTGCTCTCGATTTACTGAGCCTAAAGCAACACCTGCCAACATTTTCTCTTGCTGGGCAGCATCGATCCCCAAAAAGCGCTGGCCTGCTTCAAATAAACGTACTCGGCCTTGTTGACGCTTAGTATTGTAAGCGGCCGCTTGTAGCAAACCACACCAAAGTGTCGTACGCATCACCGCAAGATCTGCTGAAATTGGGTTTTGTAACTTTATATATTTATCGTCAGGTACGATTGATTTTTGCAATTCTTCTGCAACAAAGCTATAGGTAATGGCTTCTTGATAATCGCGTGCAACTAAGACATCTTTAAGCTGATCTATATCTAAAATCGCTTCAGGCGCTTCACTTAATGCAGAGCGCATTAACAAGCTGCTTTGCGGTAAATTGTTATAACCGTATACGCGACCTAATTCTTCAATTAAGTCAGCTTCAATGGCGATATCAAAACGAAAACCTGGCGCGGTAACTTGCCAGCCTTCTGCATCTTTAGTTACCGACATGCCTAAGCGCTGTAAAATGCCTTCAACAACAGGCACATCTAAATCAATACCTAAAATACGCCTAATACGCTTTGCACGCAAAGTAATCGCTACACGTTCTGGTAATTGCGCCTGCGCAACCACTTCCGTTATCGGCCCAACGCGACCGCCAGCAATCTCTACGATTAATTGTGTAGCTCGCTCTATGGCGCGCGCTTGTAAATTAGCATCGACACCCCGCTCAAAACGGTGCGATGAATCCGTGTGCAAACCATAATGGCGTGATTTTCCCATCATAAAACTAGGCGAGAAAAAGGCACATTCTAGGAATATATCTGTTGTTGTGTCCGAAACAGCAGATTCACTACCACCCATAATACCCGCTAAGGCTAAGGCTTTTTCTGCATCGGCGATGACTAAAGTTTCTGTGTTCGCTTTAATTTCTTGGTCATTTAATAGCTTAAGCGGTTCATCTGCTTTTGCCATACGCACTTCGATACCACCGGATAATTTCGCAGCGTCAAAAGCATGTAAGGGCTGACCTAATTCTAATAGCACATAGTTAGTAACATCAACGACAGGCCCTAAACTTCTTAAACCTGAACGACGTAAACGCTCTTGCATCCATAAGGGAGTTGCCGCACTTGCATTCACATTTTTGATTAAACGCCCTAGATAACGCGGACAGGCATCTGATGCACTGACTTTTATGCTTAAAGTATCTTGATGTTCAACGGCAACGGGCGTGATTTCTGCCACTGAAAATGGCATATCATTAAGCAAAGCCACTTCACGAGCAATACCTTCAACACTTAAACAATCCGCTCTATTCGGTGTTAAATCCACTTCAATCAGCTGATCATTTAATTCTAAATAATCACGTATATCCATACCTACAGGTGCGTCGTCAGCCAATTCCATTAAGCCATTAGCATCATCCGCTATACCTAGCTCTTTTTCAGAACATAACATGCCAAACGATAACTCACCGCGTAATTTTGATTTTTTAATCTTGAAATCGCCAGGTAACACAGCACCGATTAATGCCGCAGGAATTTTCAATCCTTCGCGCACATTGCTCGCACCACAGACGATTTGCAATGGTTCAGCTTCGCCCACTTCGACCTGACAAACTCTTAATTTATCCGCATCGGGATGAGCCGCCATTGATACGACCTGACCAATGACTACGCCGCTAAATTGAGCGGCTGCAGGTGTTACTGCATCAACCTCTAAACCAGCCATTGTTATTTGTTCTACTAATGCTGCCGTATCAAGGGCAGGATTAACGAATTCTCTTAACCACGCTTCACTAAATTGCATAATTACTGCCTCCCTTAATTAAATTGGCCAAGAAATTTAAGATCGTTTTCAAAAAACAAACGTAAATCATTGATACCATAACGCAACATAGCGAGTCGTTCTACGCCCATACCAAAAGCAAATCCGGTATACGCTTCCGTATCGATATTCACCGCTTTAAAAACCTCTGGATGAATCATGCCGCAGCCCATGACTTCTAACCAGCCCGTATGACTGCATACTCGACATCCTTTGCCATCACACATGACACATTCGATATCGACTTCTGCAGAAGGCTCGGTAAAAGGAAAGTAAGACGGCCTAAAGCGAACTTGTATATCTTTTTCAAAAAAGGCTCTTAAAAACTCGTAAACAACGCCTTTTAAATCAGCAAAGCTGACATTCTCATCAACTAAAAATCCTTCTACTTGATGGAACATCGGAGTATGCGTAATATCAGAATCACAGCGATAAACACGACCCGGTGCAATCACTTTTAATGGTGGCTGATACGTTTCCATAGAGCGCACTTGTACCGGCGAGGTATGGGTTCTTAATAAGGTATGCGCATCAAAATAGAAAGTATCGTGCATCGCGCGCGCTGGGTGATGCGAAGGAATATTTAAGGCTTCGAAATTGTGATAATCATCTTCAATTTCTGGCCCTTCTTCGACTTTAAAGCCTACGCTGGAGAAAATTTTCGAAATACGCCTTAAAGTTAGCGTGACGGGATGCAGGCCTGCGACTGACTGCCCTCTGCCGGGTAAGGTCACATCAATCGTTTCACTCGCCAAACGCGCATCAAGTTCAGCTTGTTGCAAAGCATGTTTACGTACTTCTAAAGTACTTTGAAAATCGTCTTTAACATTATTAATTGCTTGCCCGGCAACACGTCTTTGCTCTGGGTCAAGTTTACCGAGTTCTTTCATCTGTAAGGTGAAGGCACCTTTTTTACCCAGATATTGCACACGGATCTGATCTAATACGGATAAATCGCTGGCTGCTGCAAGCTCTTGTAAAGCTTGTGCAAGAATTTCTTCGAGAGTGGCTGACACGGCTCTTTCGCTTATATTGAGATGGAAGAGATAGAAAGGTATAGCAAAAAAAAGGGCTTTATCAGCCCTTTTTTCAAACCTTTCCTTATGAAGAAGTCGGCATTTTAAGCTATGCCTTCATTCCTTAAAGTGGACTTTTATTAGCTTTCGCAATTTCAGCAATAGCAGCAAAAGCATCCATATCACGCACCGCGATATCTGCTAATACTTTACGGTCAATCGCAACATTTGCTTTTGTTAAGCCATTAATTAATCGGCTATAAGATATATCACACATACGTGCCGCCGCATTAATACGCACAATCCATAAAGCACGGAAAGTACGTTTTTTAACTTTACGGTCACGATAAGCATATTGTCCTGCTTTAATAACCGCTTGCTTAGCAACACGATAAACACGACTACGCGCGCCATAATATCCTTTTGCTTGCTTTAAAATTTTCTTATGTCTTGCTCTGGCAGTTACGCCTCTTTTAACTCTGGCCATGCTCTTCTCCTAAGATTAACTGTAAGGTAACAATCGTGCTGTCATACGCACATCTGATTGATGAAGAGTCGCTGCTTTACGCAACTGTCTTTTTCTCTTAGTCGATTTCTTAGTTAAAATATGACGACGATGAGACTGACCACATTTAAAAGAACCCGATGCTGTACGCGTAAAGCGTTTTGCCGCACCACGATGGGTTTTAATCTTTGGCATTTATTTTCTCCAATAGTATTAAAAATATCACGTCCCTGATATAAGAACTCAGTAAGGCAAAATGCACGAGCCCGACTGAATTAGTAAGCTACTATTCCTACAGTAGCGAAACTTACCGAACAAACTCGATAAGAATATCAACTAATAATAGTTGTTATTTTTTCTTTTTAGGCCCTAAAACCATGACCATCTGGCGACCCTCCATTTTCGGAAACTGCTCAACTACTGCAAACTCCTCTAGGTCTTTTTCTATGCGCTTTAGCAAATCCATACCAATCTCTCGGTGCGCCATTTCCCGACCGCGGAAACGCACTGTAATTTTGGTCTTATTACCTTCCTCAAGGAATTTTGTCAGGCTACGCAATTTGACATTGTAATCACCAATATCAGTGCCAGGGCGAAACTTAATTTCCTTAACCTGAATTTGTTTTTGTTTTTTCTTGGCTACCTGAAGTTTTTTATTCTGTTCGAATATAAACTTACCATAGTCCATGATTTTACAAACCGGAGGATCAGCATTTGGTGAAACCTCTACCAAATCCATATTTGCTTCAGCCGCCAAACGCCTTGCGTCCATAAGTGACATAATGCCACCCTGCTCTTCTGACAAACCTGTTAGCCTGACACGTCTTGCTGTAATAGCGTCATTTAGTCGTGTTGCATCTTTTTTAGAAGCGATACTCTGATCCTCCAGTTTCTAATTTATTTTTTTTGTTCAATTTCGTTATTTAATCTCTGTGTAAATTCATTGAGTGAAAAGCTACCTAAATCTTCGCCTTTCTGCGTACGCACCGTGAGCGTTTGCTCGTCTAACTCTTTATCACCGATAATTAAAAGATAAGGCACTCGTTGCATAGAGTGTTCGCGAATTTTAAAGCCTATCTTCTCATTTCTCAAGTCAATTTTTGTTCTAAAGCCTTGTTTTTGCAATTCAGCAACAACTTGCTGCGCATATTCATCATGCCGACTCGCAATATTAAGCACGACTAACTGCTCTGGCGCTAACCAAAGCGGTAAATTTCCTGCATGCTGCTCAATCAGAATACCAATAAAGCGCTCCAGAGAACCCAATATTGCACGATGCAACATAACAGGCACCTGCTTAGAGCCATCTTCGGCAATATAGCTCGCATCCAAACGCCCCGGCATAGAGAAATCGACTTGAATCGTGCCACATTGCCAAACGCGATCTAAACAATCTTTTAATGAAAATTCAATTTTAGGACCATAAAACGCCCCTTCACCAGGCTGCAAGTCCCAAGCAAGTTTTTTATTATCTAACGCTAACTCTAAAGCGTTTTCCGCCTTGTCCCAATCAGCATCAGAGCCAACACGCTTTTCTGGGCGCGTAGACAACTTAATCAGAACTTCGTGAAAGCCAAAATCCTTATAAACATCAAATAATAAATCAATAAAATCGGAAACTTCTGCCTGAATACTGTCTTCAGCACAAAAAATATGCGCATCATCTTGAACAAAGTTTCTTACGCGCATCAAGCCATGTAAAGTACCTGACGGCTCATTACGATGGCAAGAGCCAAATTCCGCCAAACGCAAGGGTAAATCTTTATAACTTTTTAAACCTTGATTATAAATCTGCACATGACAGGGGCAGTTCATCGGCTTAATCGCATAATCACGATTATCTGAATGCGTGGTAAAAATCATATCACCAAACTTATCCCAGTGACCTGATCTTTCCCATAAACTACGATCGACAACTTGGGGAGTTCTTACTTCGCCATAGCCATGTGAGCGTAATTTATTACGAATATATTGTTCAACTTGTTGATAAACTGTCCAGCCTTTTTCATGCCAAAACACCATGCCTGGCGCTTCTTCTTGTGTATGAAATAAGTTAAGTGCCTTACCAATTTTTCTATGATCTCGCTTTTCTGCTTCTTCTAAACGATGCAAATAATCGGCTAAATCTTTTTTATCATTCCATGCTGTGCCGTAAATACGCTGCAACATTTCATTATCTGAATTACCGCGCCAATAAGCGCCAGCAATTTTCATTAATTTAAAGGCTTTTATTTTGCTAGTGTTCGGCACATGCGGGCCGCGACAAAGGTCGGTAAAATCGCCTTGCGTGTACAAAGATAAATCTTGATCGGCTGGAATCGACTCAATAATTTCAGCTTTATATTCTTCGCCTAAATCACGAAAAAACTTAACCGCTTCATCACGCGACACGACAGAACGTGTAATTTCCAAATTAGCGGCAACGAGACGCGACATTTCTTTTTCTATTAGCTTTATATCCTCTGGTGTAAACGGACGCTCATAAGAAAAGTCATAGTAAAAGCCATTATCAATCACCGGCCCTATTGTTACCTGAGCCCCAGAAAATGTTTTTTTAACCGCCTGAGCTAATAAATGCGCTGCCGAATGGCGAATGACCTCAAGACCATCCTTATCTTTTGCGGTAATAATCTGTAATGCCGCATCATTTTCAATGAGCGTACTGGCATCAACTAATTCATTATTTACCCGACCAGCCAAGGTTGCTTTTGCTAAGCCGGAGCCAATAGATTGTGCAACTTCCATTACAGTCACAGCATTATCAAACTCACGTTTAGAACCATCAGGCAGGGTAATTACAGGCATACTATCTTTCTCAGGTTTATAAAATAAAAAAGCACTGCTAATGCAATGCTTTTCGGTTAGATCTGGACAATTATACTCATTGCTTTATATGTTTGTAAACATATACTTACATAATAAAGTGTTTATTCTGCTTGAGATTTATTCATCAAGTAACTCTTTACGCAGCATGATATATAACTTACTTGTGATAATTTCATTCTTATTCAACTGATCAAGCATTTTAATTTCTTGCGCACCTAATGCTTTCTGGGCTGACACTGCATTAAACTCATGCAGTAATTCATAATTATTAGCTAACATTTCCTCTAACTTGTGTTCCGTTCGCTGCTTTAAAGACAAGTACAGCTCAGTTATTTTCTTAATATCGTCGTGATCATCAAACACCTCAATCAAACCACTCTCAGGTAATGCCTGCAAACTCCGTATTGCCGTTAGAATTAATTTATATTGAGTGCGGTAATAAACATAAGTATCTTCCGGACTTAAATGCGAATCCTCCAACAACAAAAGCTTGCGTAAAACATTGATAAAACTCTCAAGACCATCAACCGGAAATACCTCATCAATATCATTTAGCTGCGCCTGATGTCTCTCAATTCTCTGCATCTGAATATCCAACATATACAAAATTTTCTTATATATTTTTTCATTAATGGAACCTTGTGCATAAAGCGACTTCAATTCTTCTTTTTCTAAACCAAGAATATAAATCCGCAATAAATCAGACGTTAATTGCTTAGTATTTCTAGTTTTACTTTTATAATCATTTAGCGATTGTCGATGTAATTTCTGATATTGCAAGGACAAACTTTCATGTTGCTGCGCGTTGATTTTCCCTGCATTCAATAACTTTTCAATAAGCTGCATCCCTTCCCCATAAATCAACACCTTACTTTTATAATAACTGAGTTCTTCACGACCCGTTAAAGCATCTATCCCTAAGTAGTGCATCACTCGCCCAATCGTGGTTGCCTTAACCAGCAAAGTAAAATAAATACAGCCTATAGTAATAGCAGAAACAAACTCCTTAATTGAGAACGCATACTGCCAGCCATCAACAGTTAAATCATCAGGGATTAATAACACCATAATAACCGCCAAAGCCCCACGCAAACTTCCCCAAGAAAGTAAATGCATCCACGACAAAGGGATTGGCTGTTCTTTTTTACTCAAATTAACCAAGCCTAATACAGGATAAATAGACACTGCTCTACCCAGCATAACGACTACAATCGACAGGAAAATCGGTAAAATGGCAATATGCAAATCTATTGATTGTTCTACGAACAAAAACCCCATTAAAATAAAGACTAGCGAGTTAGTCACGAATCCAAAATAGCTCCAGAACTTTTCCATATATTCTTCTACTGCAACGGACATCTTAAATCGCCCATAATTACCAATAACCATAGAAGCAATCAAAGTAGCAATAATCGATGAAAAGTGCAGATGATAGCCTAAAACAACCACATGCTCAGACAGCACTTCACATAAAATAAAGGTAAAATGCGCAACCAACAAAGTCAGAGTAATTTCCAGATGCTCATGACCCTTGACCCACTCAATCAATTTGGAAAAAGTAAATCCCATAATTAAGCCGAATAAAATACCGCCAATCACCATAGAGAAAAAAGTAATGAAGCCATCAATAACCGAACTAACGCCCAAATAGCCATGCCTGATAATTTCCAAAAACACCAAAAACAAAGCAAATGCAGTTCCATCATTAAATAAACTCTCGCCCTCAAAAATCAAGGTCAAACGTCGCGGCGCACCGTATTCTTTAAATAATGAAAGCACAGCGACTGGGTCAGTTGCGGAAATAATAGCGCCAAACAACAACATCACCATAATAGGTATATCTAGCCCTACCCACCAAAAGACATAATGCCCCACCACTCCGATAAAAGCAGTAGAAACAAGCAGCCCAACTATCGATAAGAGGCTAATCGTGCGGATGTTTTCACGCATACTACTGACTTGTATATTATAAGCCGACTCAAAAATGAGAATAGGCAAAAACACGAAGAACAGTAACTCAGGCGTCAACTCAAAACTACTAATAAAACCGAACATTTCAGTATTGCTTAAAGGCACCAACAAAGACCCAGCAAGCACTAACATAACGGTATAAGGTATTTTCATTTTCTGCGCTAAAATATAGATTAGCAAAGAAACGAGCATTAACGTAAAAAGAGACAAAAAAACTTCAAGATTCATAAACCAGCCATAAAAAGTAACACTAAAAGTCTAAGACACGAAATAACCAGGCATTATACATACTGACCTGCGCACCAACCAGAAGCCCAAGCCCATTGAAAATTATATCCGCCCAACCAACCAGAAACATCCAATACTTCTCCAACAAAATACAATCCTTGTATTTGCTTAACCTCTAAAGTCTTAGACGACACACTATTACAATCGACACCGCCTAAAGTCACCTCCGCAGTACGGTATCCTTCCGTACCATTGGGCTTAATTTTCCAATGATGGAATTGCTGCGCAATAAATTGAATTTGCTTATGCGACAAATCAGGCAAAACACATTCCAATAAATCATCCGCTAAAAATAAAGGAATCAAGCGTTTAGCAAAAAATTGCAGCAAATAATTTTTTAATTTCACTTTTATTTTATCTTTTTGTGCAGCTAACAAAGCTTGTTGTAAATCGGTAGCAGGCAATAAGTTAATATTTATTGCCTCGCCTTCCAGCCAGTATGACGACATCTGCAAAACAACCGGCCCACTTAAACCGCGATGCGTAAACAATAGGTTTTCAGTGAAGCTTTGCCTCGCATTACTTATCGTACAAAGTAATGCCAAACCAGATAAAGCCGCGAACTTTTCTTTTTCTACCAGCTGCAAAGTGAATGGTACTAAACCCGCTCTAGTCGATTGGATATCGATGCCGAATTGCTCGGCAATCTTATAACCAAAAGGTGTCGCGCCCATCTTAGGGATGGATAAACCACCCGTGGCGACAACTAAAGATTGGCAATTAATCGCCTGCTGTCCAGTTTTAATACTAAAGCCTGATGCAGCCATTTGCGTAATTTGCTCAATATTAGTATCTAAACGTATCTCTACACCCGCCTTATCACACTCAGCAAGCAGCATATTTAATATATCGCGCGCACTTTCATTGCAAAATAACTGCCCATGCTCCCGCTCATGATAAGGAATATTATACGCGTGAATCATCGCTAAAAAATCCCACTGCGTAAAACGACTCAAGGCTGATTTACAAAAATGGACGTTTTTAGACAGGAAGTTTTCTGCCTCAATCGTGTAATTAGTGAAATTACAACGCCCTCCCCCCGACATCAGAATTTTCTTACCGGGCTTATTGGCGTGATCTAAAACTAAAACCTTGCGCTTACGCTTACCTGCCTCTATGGCACACATTAAACCTGATGCACCAGCACCTACAATAACCACATCAACTTGTTGCATCATTAAAGAATCATTATTATGTAAAGTTTCATTATTTACGGACAAATATCTATAACGCTATTGCCATTTCCAAATTATTTTATCGGGATATATCTTGATTCATGAACAATTCTCATTAGAAACATACCCAAGGTTTCGTTATTTTAGCCACTTTAAGCTTGCTACATTGTTTAGCAATACGCTGTTTTGCACTATCTAATAACATTCAGAATGAGTAATCACCCTCATCATTGATCCAGTTTTTAGGGAATTTGTTAGTTACGTGCCTTATGCGTGCCTTATTATAAAGGGCAACCCGCCTAATCGACGTCATTAATTCTGCCAACCAGCCCCCATATAACACCGACTAACTAACTCCCGCGCTGCCAATCATGAAACTTAGCGACCCACTGCAACAATTTCTCAGGCTGATGATTCTTTTTCCACACACCCGCAACATATTTATTGGCTTCTGCCAGCGTTGGATAAATATGAATGGTGCCTAAGATTTTATTCAAGCCTAAGTTATATTTCATCGCTAAAACAAATTCTGCGATTAAATCCCCCGAATGCTCACCCACAATGGTCACGCCTAAAATTTTATCTTTACCGGGTACGGTTAACACTTTAACAAAACCATGCGCTTCTCCATCAGCAATCGCGCGATCTAAATCATCAATGCCATACACGCTGATTTCATAAGCAATATTCTGCTCTTTCGCTTCTTGTTCATTCAACCCGACCCGCGCCACCTCAGGATCGGTAAAAGTCGCCCACGGAATAATCGAATAATCGGTTTTAAATTTTTTAAATGAACCGAATAAAGCATTTACTGAGGCATACCAAGCCTGATGTGCCGCGGTATGGGTAAATTGATAAGGTCCCGACACATCACCACAGGCATATATATTCGGGAAATTGGTTTCTTGAAAAGCATTAATTTGCACCGTGCGACGCTCTGATAATTGCACGCCCAACTCTTCCAAACCATAACCTGTAGTATTAGCGACACGGCCAATGGCTAATAATACTTGATCAAAAGGAATACGTACTTGCTCGCCTTTATGTTCAGCTATTAATATTTTTTCACCGTTTTCAATGATAAATTCTTTCGCGGTATGTTCTAACTTAACGGTTATGCCTTCTTTAATAAAATTAGCCGTCACAAGCTCTGATACATCAACATCTTCGCGAATCATTAAACGCGGCGCCATTTCCACTTGCGTAACTTGCACACCCAAGCGATTAAAGGATTGCGCTAATTCACAGCCAATCGGACCACCGCCTAAGACCACCATGCGTTTTGGCTTATCCCGTAAGTTCCAGATATTATCCGAGGTTAAGTAATCAATTTGATCCAAACCTGGAATAGGCGGCACAAACGGACGTGCGCCGGCGGCAATGACAATAGACCGCGCACTGATGACTTGCACACCTTCGGCTGTTTGTACCTCTACTTCCCAAGGTGAAATAATCTTCGCTGTACCGGTAACAACATTTACCCCTAACTCGGTATAACGCTCTACAGAATCATGCGGCTCAACCCTAGCAACTACACTCTGAATACGTTCCATGACCTCGCTAAATTCAAACTCAGCGTGCATCTCCTTAATACCAAACTCTTTCGAGCGCTTAGTCATCGATATTAATTTACTGGATTTGATTAAAGCTTTAGACGGCACACAGCCAGTATTTAAACAATCGCCGCCCATTTTATGTTGTTCAATTAAGGTTACTTTCGCTTTAACAGCTGCGGCAATATAAGAGGTCACTAAACCCGCTGAACCACCGCCAATAACAACAATATTATTATCGAACTTCTTTGGTTTCTGCCATTTTTTATACACCTACTTATCTCCTATTGTTGAAACTGTTTTCTTTGCTAACCAAGGAAAAATGCCTAACAACACAAACGAAATTAATAATTGAGGAGATAAAATACCTGCCAATGAATCAATTTTAGCCAATTGCGTACCGGCATTCACATACACCGCTGTACCAGCCAACATCCCTATTTGACTAATTCCATAAAACGTCGCTATGCGCATATTTGTTAAGCCCATTAACAAATTAATCATAAAGAAAGGAAAGACCGGCACTAAACGTAAGGTGAACAAGTAAAAGCCTCCCTCTTTGGCCACTCCCTCATCAATCACTTTAAGCCGTGCGCCGAATTTAGCTTTGACCGTATCACGAAATAAAAACCGCGCCGCTAAAAAGGCTAAAGTCGCGCCAATACTGGAAGCAAATGAAACAATCAAAGTCCCCCATAACACACCAAAAACCGCCCCACCCGCTAAAGTTAAAATTGTAGCTCCCGGCAAAGATAGTCCTGTTACCGCGATATAAACCAACATATAAAGCGCAACCGCCAACGTTGGATTAGCAACGCGATAATTTTCAATCACTGATTGCTGAGCTTTTAAGGTTTCTAAGGTTAAATACTCTCCTAAATCAAAATAAAAGAAAATGCCGGCCAATGCGGCGATAAACACTAATAAGATAATACGAGAAGAAGTCATATGCTTGCCATTTCAATAAAAATAGTTGCTGAGTCGTGGCCGTTGCTAAAAATTTACAGCCCCCTAAAAAATTCACCCTCCGAATCTAACTCTACATATTGCTGCTATATTAAGCTATTGCACAATAAACTAAGGAATATAACATGATAAACGTTTTTGTGATTTGTACCGGAAATTCCTGCCGCAGTATACTCGGAGAAGCTCTATTTAATCATTTGGGAGCGAATCGAATTCACGCTTTTTCTGCAGGTAGCCACCCCATAGGAAAAATCAATCCAGATGCATTAGCAACATTGCAACGCCACGAATTACCCACAAAAGGCTATCATAGCCAATCATGGGATGAGTTTGCCAAGCAACCTATGGACATAGTCATTACCGTTTGTGACAATGCAGCAGCAGAAACCTGCCCTCTATATCTGAATAAAGCGGTTAGAGTACATTGGGGAATAACTGATCCCAGTCATACCCATGGTACTGAGAATGAAATCATCACCGCATTTGAAAAGACTTACCGCACTTTGGAGTTACGCATTAGCAAAATGCTAAGCCTGCCACTTGAACACATGTCGCCCGAGCAACTAGGCATCGAACTCAATGCACTAGCTCACCACGAGGATTAAGCCATGACTGAAAAACAACATGATATGGGATTTTTTGAGCGCTACCTGACACTATGGGTCGGCTTATGTATCGTCGCGGGCATTCTATTAGGCGCGTATGCCCCGCAATTTGCCAAAACGTTGGATAGTATTAGTATTGACGTGAACGGTGCACCGATTGTTTCTATTCCTATTGCCGTTTGTCTGTTTTTTATGATGTATCCGATTATGGTGAAAATTGATTTCGCCGAAGTCGTCAAAGCAGGAAAAAGCATCAAACCCGTCACGCTCACTCTGCTGGTTAATTGGGCGATAAAACCGTTCACCATGTATGCCATTGCCTATTTATTCTTAGGTCTATTGCTGCAACAGTTTATTGGTATAGACGCAGTTGATTTAGTCAAAATGCCATTAGGTTTAGATTTACCTCTGGGCAGCGACTACGGTTCAGGCACCGTGGTCATACAAGATGGCATAAAAATGCTGGAAGTCCCCTTATGGCGTAGTTATTTAGCGGGCTGTATTTTACTCGGTGTCGCCCCTTGTACCGCAATGGTCTTAGTCTGGGGTTATTTAGCGCAAGGCAATGCGGGACATACCTTGGTCATGGTCGCCATTAACTCGTTGGCTATGTTGCTACTTTATGGCGTTATCGGCGGTTTCCTATTAGGTGTCGGTCAATTACCGGTGCCTTGGCAAGCTTTATTGCTCTCCATTAGTATTTATGTCGCTCTGCCATTATTTGCCGGTTATTTTTCTCGACAATGGATTATTGCGCATAAAGGACTGGCATGGTTTGAACAGAAATTCCTCCATCTACTCACACCGATCACGATTATAGCCTTACTGCTTACCTTAGTTCTGTTGTTTTCCTTTAAAGGCGCAGTGATCATTGCCAACCCACTGACCATTTTATGGATAGCCATTCCCTTAACACTACAAACACTGCTTATTTTTGCGCTAACGTATTTAGCGGCAAAATTATGGGGCTTTTCCTATGAAAATGCAGCGCCTTCGGCATTAATTGGTGCATCGAATCATTTTGAAGTCGCGATTGCCACAGCGGTTATGTTATTTGGATTATCGTCAGGCGCAGCCTTGGCAACCGTGGTTGGTGTACTAATTGAAGTGCCGTTGATGCTGATATTAGTAGGATTTTGTAAACGCACTAAACATTGGTTTCCACTCGTATAATTTTTTAAAAAATAACCTTGTAGGATACAAAAATGTCACACGATCATCATCACGACCACGGCATTAAAAATTATAACAAAGCCTTTGCTCTTGGCATTTTATTGAATAGTCTTTTTGTGGGCATCGAAGTCGCTTACGGCATCTCTGCGAATTCTCTCGCCCTGTTAGCCGATGCCGGTCATAATTTAAGTGATGTTTTAAGCTTATTTTTGGCATGGGGAGCTAGTTTATTAGCCACAAAAACAGGCCCGGAAAAACGCACTTACGGGTATCGGAAAATCACGATCATTGCATCCAATATCAGCGCCGTTCTGTTACTGACAACATTAGGCGGCCTTGCTTGGGAAGCAATAAGTCGATTTGATCAGCCTAGCGAGGTAAATAGTTTGGTTATGATGACTGTTGCGGCAATCGGTGTAGGCATTAATGCCATCACTGCCTGGTTATTCGTATCAGGTCAAAAAAATGATTTGAATATTAAAGGCGCCTTTCTACACATGGTCGCCGATGCCGTTATTTCTCTTGGTGTGGTTATTTCAGGTTTAATTATCATGGAAACGGGATTAATGATTATTGACCCTATTGTCAGCATTCTGGTCATTGTTATTATTCTTATCAGCACCTTAGGCTTATTAAAAGACTCATTCAATCTTGCGATGGATGCTGCCCCTAAAAGTATTAAAATGTCTAAAATAAAAGCTTATTTTTTGAGTCTTGCATCAGTAAGCCAATTTCATGACTTACATATTTGGGCTTTAAGCACCACAGAAACCGCCTTATCTGTGCATTTAGTTGTCACAAATCCAGTTATTGACAATGCATTCCTAGAAAATATTCAAGCGCATTTACATCACCATTTTGATATTGGCCATGCAACAATCCAACTGGAAATAGAGGACGGAACACTGATGCATCATGACCCCACATGCTGAAATGCCACTCAATCAGTTGACAGGGTGCTGCTATGGCTTTTATAAAGCACGCACTAATTTTTAATCTTTGGCGCTGGCGGTGAATATTTGTTATCCAGCGTTTTATCAATTTTAACGGCAAGACTTTCTACCGTTTTAATGGTTAGCTTTATATTCGGCCCTTTTGCCTCGGAAATATAATTGCCTATCAATTGACCGTCGCTAACTCGCACCAAATGCCCCATTAAATAAGAAAACAAAAAACTAGGCTTATGCAAGCGGCCAACAAGCACGTAATCCGCGCCAAATTCCTTGCCTAAATTGGCGGCAACATCATGATGATCAAATAAATAACCCACGCCGCTATCGGCAAATTTTTGGCTCTCTAGGTCTATATTAATAATAGTGTAATCTGCTTTTTTAAGCTCAGCTTCCAGCAAGGGTTTTATTGATGCGGTACGTTTAATTTCAGCAGGTATTCGCGGTTTTAACGTCATATCTTTGAGTTCAAAATCAAGAATAGCAATTTTAGTTTGCGCAAAGGCACTAACACTTATAAAGCAGAGGGCAATTGAGATCAGTAATCGTTGGATATGTTTTGTGTTCATAGCGTTAGTTCTTATTCATGGCCATTTATCATTATTCACGAGCAGCCTTGTTTTTATGGCTCCCACACCCTAAAAACTTGCCTGGCTTAGTGAGCCTGTCTATTTATTATCTTAATTTTGTCACTCTGTTGAAAGAATTAATCTGTCAACACGATCATCAGCTCCTTTTTCACCATTTCGGCTATCTACTTAAAGATGGTATAGCGTTAAGCCCGCTAATGCCCGCCTTAAATGAGAATAGCGGCTATTTCCGGATCAGCAATACCATTTGATGTGTGCCTCTTCCGCAGGAATATTGGCTTGATGATGCTGCGCAACCAATCGGGGCGTAAAATGCGCAGCCGGACGCTCGGTGACAACGGTGACGGTGTAAACATAGCCATTGACCGAACCCGGCAAGGCGTTTTTTCGCTCCATCTGCTGCACATAAGATTGCCCATTGTCTTGCCCCATGGCATAAATCTCCACAGCAACAGACTCAACGGGCAAATCATCCAGATAAGCATGCAAAGTAAAATAATGTTCTGCTGCCGACGATTCAACCTGAAAGTTTTGCAAATACACTGACGCCCAGTGTTGACTTACCTGTGCTTGCCATAGAGTTAACGCCTTTGCCTGCGCATTATCATGAGCAATACGCAGTCGATACTGCTGCATCGCGGGACGATAATAGTAATCAACATAATCACGCAACATTCTGTTGCTGCTGAATTCCGGAGCTAAGCTTGCCATACTGGCGCGAATCCGAGCCACCCACTTCTCAGGAATACCACGCGAATCACGCTGATAAAATTCTGGGATCACCTCCTCTTCCAGCAAACGATACAACTCATCAGCCTCCTGCGCATCCCATTCAGGTTCCGCATGTGTATATCCATCGCCTAATGCCCAGCCAACTTCCGGTGTATAGGCTTCTGCCCACCAGCCATCGAGCTCAGAAAGATTCAAACCGCCATTAACCAGTAATTTCATACCACTTGTGCCACACGCCTCCCAAGGCCTGCGCGGCGTGTTAATCCAAACATCCACGCCTTGCACGAACTGTTCCGCCATGGCCATATCATAGTCAGCCAAAAAGACCATATGCCCACAGACTTCTGGCCGACGTACAAAATTAGCAATCTGCTGAATTAATCGCTGTCCTTCAATATCTGCTGGATGTGCTTTGCCAGCAATGACAATTTGCACTGGATAATGTGCATTGGTCAATAAACGAATTAAGCGATCAGCGTCGTGCAACAGTAGATTCGGCCGTTTGTATTCAGCAAAGCGACGAGCAAAACCTAAAGTCAGGGTATTCGGATCGAACACCGAGCACACCAAGGCCTGCTCATTATCCGGCGCTCGGATGACGCGTAATTGCTCGACCATGCGCTGACGCACATACGTCACCAACTTACTTCTACTGGCACTACGAAACGTCCAGAGCGTTTCATCTGAAATAGCGGTAATTTTCGTGCGCAAGGTATCTACTTTTCCTGACCAGCGCCCCTTACCACAAACTTGGGTCCATAAATCATCCGCAAAACGCGAATCCCAAGTTGATACATGCACGCCATTAGTCACATAGCCTACCGGTATTTCATCAATAGGCCATTGCGGATAAAGATGATGAAATAATTGCTGACTGACCTGCCCATGTAACCGACTAACACCGTTAATTGCAGCGCAAGTACGTAGCGCAAAATAAGTCATATTAAAAGCTTCGTCCGGGTGATCTGCTGATACTTGTCCCAAAGCTAAAAATTGCTCCAAAGAAATACCTAAGGCCTGAACATACTCCACTAAATACTGCTGGATCAATTCAGGACTAAAACAGTCAAAACCGGCACGCACTGGGGTATGCGTGGTAAATATATTGCCTGCACGGGTCGCCCATAATGCTTGCTCGAAGCTGAGCTGATACCGTTTCTGAAAGGCTCGTATACGTGCTAAAGCCACGAATGCAGCATGACCTTCGTTCAAATGACAAATTTCCGGATTAATTTCCAGCGTCTCAAGCAACCGCCAACCGCCAATGCCTAATACAATTTCTTGTAATAAACGCATTTCACGACCACCACCGTACAATTCCGCGGTAATCGCCTGATCAACAGGGCTATTCATCAAGTCATTGCTATCTAAAAGATACAAAGAAACGCGCCCCACCTGAACTTGCCAGGCACGAAGAAACAGTTGCCGCCCCGGCAAATCCATAATAACGGTCAAACGATTACCCTGCTTATCCAATGCTGGACGAATAGGCAAGCTAGCAGGTTCATTATAGGGACGAAAAACTTGCTGAGCGCCTTGAGCATCAAGCATTTGTCGAAAATACCCTTGTTGATACAGTAAGCCAACCCCCACTAAAGGCAAATTCAAATCGCTGGCCGACTTCAATAAATCACCCGCTAATATACCCAGCCCCCCAGCATAAATGGGTAACGCCTCACCTAACCCATACTCCATACTGAAATAAGCAATAGTGCCTAGTTGACACTCAGGATATTCACAAGGAAACCAACCTTCCTGCTGATAATACTCAAACTGTTCCTGTTTTAACTCTGCCATCATGGCCAGAAACGTCTGATCCTGCGCCAGTAATTCAAGGCGATGTTTACTGACATTTTGCAGCATCATCCATGGATTCTTGGTTTTTTCCCATATTTCAGGGTCAATCATTTGCCATAAAGCATCGCCGACATGACTCCAGGTCCAGCGTAAATCCAGTGCAAATTCAACTAACACATTAAGTTCACTCGGAAGTGTACGGGGTAGATAAGGATGCTGCATAAGCAATAACCTCTAAAGATAAACAATAGTTTATTCACACGTTTCAAAATCACATCAAATCACGCTGTAATTACCCTTTAACAATGCACATTTAATAAAATCCGAAACGTCAATTTATGAACCTTACCATGAAAGATACCCTGTGCGGGAGGCAAACAAAAGCCTGACCTTGCAAGGCCATTAAAAAAATTATACACACAGGCTATGCGGTTATATAGCCATACTGTTTTAGTTTTTTGATCCAGCGCGGTGCATTGCGCTGAACAGAAAGCGCTTCATAATCAATATTAGCATCCCGGTAGTATTCGCC
>JAIPFI010000038.1 GCA_021736705.1 Methylococcaceae bacterium
TATTTAAAATAGCCCAATAACCTGCCGTGGTGTTATGCACGGAATTATGAAATTGCGTCGGCGACAGTAATTCATTTTCATCAGGCAATAAACGACACAGCGCATCAGTGACCTGTATTTCACCCCCTAAAGAGGCAAAAACCGAAGCCAGCGTTTGGCTATCAACATTGGCTTGCTTACAAGCGACAGTTGCGGCGCTAATCGCCATACGCGTGGTCATACTGGTACGTCTACGCATCGCGGCAGGAATTAAATTTTTATCAATATCATGTCCACGTAAAGCAAAAGGTGCTAATAAATCCGCGTCTGGACTGCAAATAGCATAAGATTTTATAAAGAGTTGTTTCATCATAGCGCCACAATCACACTGGCATTATTGCCACCAAAACCAAAAGAATTACTCATTGCAATGTGCACCTTTTGCCCGACCAAAGGCGTTTTAATCACCTGACATTGACACTCATCTTCCAACGCCTGCAAGCCCTGTGTACCGGGAATAAACTGATGCTGCAAAGCCAGTAAAGCAATAATCGTTTCCAATGCCCCCGCCGCACCGAGCGTATGTCCAGTAATGCCTTTTGTACCGCTACAAGGCACAGTATCAGCAAAAACACTAAAAACCGCACGACTTTCCATGCGGTCATTTATTTTCGTCGCCGTGGCGTGCAGGTTTAAATAATCAATAGCCCCAGCCTGTAAACCCGCCAATTGCAAAGCATTGCGCATCGCTAAAGCCGCGCCCTCGCCTTCTGGATGCGGTGTGCTCATATGGTGTGCATCCGACGATTCACCAACAGATAAGACTTTCATCTTGTCGGCATTACCCGCATGACATTTCTCTAACAGCATGAGCCCAGCCGCCTCACCGATGCTAATGCCTTGTCTGTTTTTATCCATCGGTGTACACGGTTGATTCGCCACCAATTCTAAACTACGAAAACCACGCAAAGTTAAGCGGCATAAAGTATCTACACCGCCAACTAATACCGCATCACAAATACCGACATTAATCAGTCGCTGTCCTGCAGCAATGGCCTTTGCCCCAGAAGAACAAGCGGTAGAAATAGCAAAACAAACCCCGGTTAAACCCAGTTCCAATTGCACAAATCGACCTGTCGCCTGATACGCGTGTTCAGTCACAAAATGAAAATCGTCGGGCATTTTACCGGTCTCTAACAAAACGCCATAAGCATCTTCCGTTTCATAAAGCCCCGAAGTGCTAGTACCGATAATAACGCCCACTCGGTGCGCGCCATATTTTGCTTTGGCCACGTCAACCGCCGCGCGTACGCCACCTTGTTCATCATTTAACGCGGTTAAAGCAACGCGGGCATTGCGGCAGTTATAATCCGCTAATTCATCACGAATACTCAGTAAAGACTGCTTAATTTCACCGACATAAGCGGGGAACGGTACATTAAATAAAGATAAGGGAGCTAGTGCAGAGCGATTAGCCTTTAAATCTTGATATAAAGCCTCGCAGCCTAAGCCGCTGGCACTTAGAGCTGAATAGGCGGTTATTGCAACGGGGGTTATTAAAGTTTGATTATTTTCCATAATTTTCTATTGTTTCGTGGGCTACCGACTTAAGACGAGACATACTGAATACTGTAGGGCGTGGCTTTAGCCCGCTATTGCTAAAGCGCACACAAGGCGGGCTAAAGCCACGCCCTACCATTCGCATTAATGTCTCGTCTTAAATTTATAGCCCTTATATCTACTTTAACTACAAGGTAATTTGTGAAGTCCAATAGCTTTAGCTATTGGCGTGACCCGAAAAAAGCTAAAGCTTTTTTACTCCAGTCTTGAGCTTTAAAGTAGATACCTTTAATTGATACTTCATTATAAAGAGTGTTTTATTTCGTCCCAGTTATCAAATAGAGACTTCTAGTTGTATATTTTTCATAGTTCAATCCTTATTAGGCATTCAATTAAGAGCTGATGTTACGCACCGATTTTTATGAATCAATGACTTATGGTTTTTTTGATTCGCTTCAGATCGCATTCTATCTGAAGCGTGCGTAACATCACTTAAGAGGTTCGGACAATCCCTCTTTAGGTTTAATCAACACCGGGCACAATAAAAAGCCCAAAATCACGCCACAACTCACGACTTTAGCTAAAGTCTGTAACATCGAGGTTTGCGCAAAAATCAAACAGCCAAAAACTAAAGCACTGGTCAACATGGATGCTGCCATTGCTTGATAAGTTAAAACTAAATGGCCACTGCGGTTTTCCTGATAAAAGATACCATAATCAACACAGATAGCGACCGCTAATAAAAACCCAACTAAATGCAAAAAGCTAATCGCTTCACCGGTCCAAGCCCATAAGGCCAAAATTAATAAGGCGGCTAAAAAAGCGGGGGATAAGGTTTGGAGCGTTAATAAAATACTCTTATAACGCAACCATAACAAAAAGGCGATTAAAGCCAATCCAGCCAATAAGGTCACTTGCGCTCGTTGCTGATAATCCACTGCCATACGGTTGAGCATATCGCGTTGGCTAAAATAGTGCACATGCGGCATGTCCGCTAAGGCCGCTTGCAACGCTTCTGGCTTGTGAGTTGTCAGCCAGATAATTAATAAGTTCTGCTGATCGGATATAACCAGTTGGTTACTGATGAGCTTAGCCACGGGTGATTGTAAAACTTGCTGCACCGTTAGGATTTCGCTTTGCGTATAATCTAATTCACCTAAACGTTGCACCGATAAACCTTGAGTTTGCAAAGCATTGCGCCATAAATCACGCTGTTTCTGTGTTAGAGCTGATAATAAGGTTTGCTGATTGGTTAATTGTTGTTGTTGCGACAATATCCAAGGATACAAGCCAAAATAATCCTCTAAATCACCTGCCTGTTTGACTTGATCTAAACGTAAATACACTTGCTCGGCACGTTGTAAGGTCGCCTCCATAGAGTCGCCACTGACCAATACAAAGCGTCCCGGCTCCATACTGACCAAGCGCTCGCGGATTTTCTTATCTTGAACCTTCAAGTAATCCAGCTCAGGCGTTAATTGCTGCAAATCCTGCATCCACTGCAAACGATCTAGTTGCACGACGCCGACTACCGATAGCACTAACACTGCACCGACTAAGCCCCAGCGATAACGCTGACAAAACGCTGGCCAAAAAGCAATAAAGCGAAACGGCGCGACGGCTTTTGCCTCAGACGTCATTAATTTTAGGAATAAATACCGTGTTAATAACAGCGAAACGATAATGCCCGTGCCGGTATACACTGCGACTTGCTGAAAGCCGGGGTAGCCAGATAAACCGAGCGCCACATAACCAATTAAAGTGGTTACTGCACCCATCAACAAACTGGGGAAAATCTTTTTAATCACCGTCAATCGTTGCTCTAGTTGCATGCCTTGCGCATGCACCAAAACATGAATCGGGTAATCAATACACACACCAATCAAGGTTGAACCAATGGCAAGGGTCATGCCATGCACCGAACCAAAAATCAGGTTAGTAACGATAACCGCCACCGCCATGACCGTCATCAGTAAGGAAAAAACCCAGAACATCACCCGAAATGAGCGAAAAATAAACAGAAATAACAAAGTAAGCGCGACCGTCGATATAACGCTGACAAGCTTAATATCCGTTTCCATCATTGATTGCGTTGCCACGGCAAACAAGGGAATACCGGTCATATCTAACTGATAAGCTTGCTGGCTGTGTTCTTTTTGCTTAGCAAACGTCGCCTGAATTTGCGCTTGAATCTGGATTTGCTCTGGCACATTCATGCCTGACATTTTTGTTTCTAAAATAAAATTAGCATACTGCGAGGGCGTGTTATTTTGATTTTTAAACTGGGCAGCAATATTTTTAAAACCATTTAAAGATAGCAGCAAAGGATCTTGCACGGCTATTTTTTTTATCATCTGACCTTGCGGTGATAGCAAGGCCTGTTTTAAACCTGCCGCACGCTCGATTAAAGCGGATTCAGTCAACATTTCTGCAAGCGTTTGCTCAGGCGTGCGGCTATATAATTGCGCGCCGTGTTTAGCATAAAGACCCGTTAAAGCGGCTAAAGCGCCTCTGTTTTCATCCGTCGCCCAAACATCAACCACACCTGAAATAGCTTTTAGCTGGCTGAGCCATTCCTGTATAAAAGCTGTCGATACCTGCTTGCCTTGTCCGGCATCAATCGACAAGATATAACGCCGTGATAAAGTGCCTGACTGTATTTCACTGGCTAATAAAATCTCTTCGGCATTATCGCCGGCGATAACAAAGGCGGAAATATTGGTTTGAAAATGCGTGGTAAAAACAGCGACAGCAATTAACAGCGGTAAACAGAGAAAAAAGAACAGCGAAGCTAAAGAAGGACGCATTTTAATGCCCTTTAAGAGACTGCAATAAATCCGCTAACTTAGCTTTAATAGCCACACCTTGTTGCGGCTGGCTTAATTCATAAGAACTGCGATCACCATCAGGCAAAATGACCGCCATTTTATTGGCTGCTTGATCATTCATGCCCTGCATAATAATTTTAATCGGCGGCTCATTTTCCTCATGCTCTTTAGCTATCATTTCTAACTTCCATGATAATACTGAGGTGGTGAACTTCAAATTATACAGCTGACGCAAATACACCAAATTACCGGTCATCATGCCTTTAAAGGCCGTTAAACTCGCCATCATTGGGTTGCTTTCATCTATTTGTAGTTGATGAAAAGTTTGTGTGGCGGGTTTTGAGTAAATTAGCTGACTGCCTTCTGCTGCCATCATTTCAACTTCCGGCTGTAATTGCTGTTTGAGCATAACATCAGGAATTTGAGCATATAAATAACCACTGCCATGCCAGTCATCATCAAGCAAGCCCATATAGCGCGTTTCCTGATAAGCGATTTGCACCGCGATATCAGGTTTCATGCGCGCCATAACGCTTTCTATCGACTCTTGAGCAAAGCCAAGGGTTGGCAAACTTAATAACAATACGACGGCAATTTTCTTTATCATTAGTTTTAACTCGCTCGTACATCCAGCCAAATACTTCGGCCATTGATAATCATACTTCTCATTGAAGCTTTAATGTCTGGAATGGGTTTATCAGGTATCTGTTCTTTAATACGGCGGAAGAAAAAATGCCGCCAGATATATTCACCGACCATTAACACGCCCGATAATAGAAATATCATCACGCCGGTATAAAACGCCCACCATGATACCGGTGCAAATAAGGCGAGCACGATGCAAGCCGCTACATTAAAGGCAAAAAACCCCGTCCACAGGATGGTTAAATGCCGGCAATAACGGCTAATCACGGGAGGAATTTCTGGAAAATCTAAACTGGCAAAACGCTCAACCAAAGACGGCCCTTTGCCTTTACGCAAGGTTTTACCAAAAAAATTCATCAAACTCAGCTGTATAAAAATAGGGATTAACTTAGCCACTAAGTCTTGATAAAAAATACTGCCCAGGAGCAATAAAAAAACAATATCTAAGTTATTAAATCGTACGCGCGCAGTTTTCGCTTTTATTGCCTGCAATAAATAAACACTAGCAATCATCGCCGGCGCAAACCAAACCACACCCTCTTGTATCCCCTTATAAACTAAATAAGGGTAGAGTAAAAACAGTGCACTGCTAATAATACTGCGCAAGACGACTTTCATAGCTTAATTATTTGGTTCTATTTTCCGCGACAAATTCAGCTAATGAATGTAATGAAGCAAAGATCGCTTGATTGCGATCATCTTCGGAGGTGATTTTAACGCCATACTGGCGATCTAACAGGACTGCAATTTCCAAAGCATCAATTGAATCTAGCCCTAAGCCTTCACCAAACAAAGGCTCATCAGCAGCAATTTCATCTGCACTGACATCCTCTAAATGCAAACCTTCGATAAATAATGTTTTTAATTCTGCGATCAATTCTTGAGACATGTTTTTCCTTACCTACACCTAAACCAAATACCGGTATTTTAACTTATTTACTCTTTGGGTCACGGTTATTGATTCATTTGTTTGTGCAAAAGGCCGTCCTAGCGCCTTAATAACAACTGAGGTAAGCGCAGTAGAAAACCAGCAAATAAACGAATATGCATACCGATCAATAAAACATTATCTCTCCCATATTTAAACTGGCTAACACCGCCCTCTTCTTTGGCAATATAGCGCACCGGAGTAGCAATATTTACTATCGGCACAGCTCGCCATGCCATACGCACCGCAACTTCAGGCTCAAAATCAAAACGTCTGGCCCAGCGAGTAGAATGCATTACCGCAATTAAATCTTGAATAGGGTAAACACGCATACCAAACAAGGAATCATGAATGCCCCAACCCAAGGTTTCTAAATTTGCCCACCAATTAGAAATGCGCCGCCCTTTAACCCGAATCATCGGGGCTGAAGCATCAAACACCGGCTCGCCTAAAATCATCGCCCTAGGATTGTCGATAGATAATTGCATAAATGGCTGAATATAATCCGCAGGATGCTGGTGATCCGCATCCATGGTTAATACATGGGTAAAGCCCTGTTCCTGGGCTTGAGTAATCCCGGTTAATATCGCGGCACCTTTACCGCTATTTTTTGCTAATTTAATCACGACCAAAGCATCAGGATACTGCGCTTGTAATGATTCTAACAAAGCTTCACTACCATCATCACTGCCATCAATAATCACCCAGACAGGCAGCCATTGTTGCAATGCTTCTTCTATGCTTACTTTTAATAACGCGCCGGTATTGTAACTGGGCACGAGCAGTAAATGAGTATTTGATAATTCACGCTTATTATTCATAACTCTGTGTTTTGCACTCTACGTAGGGGATGTGGCTTTGCCAGCTCATCCAAATAAATTTGCTCTAAACGCTGACTAAATGCCTGCACAGATTCATCTTTCTGGATCAAAACGGGCTCGCCCACACTAAAGCTTATTTTCAAAGGGAAGTCGGGCTTTTTATATAAAGGCCAGCCCTTCTCATAAAAACGTGTATTACTACGAATAAAAACCGGCACCACAGGGGCTTTCGTGCGCTTTGCCAATAAAGCAACACCGCCTTTTAAAGGGTTCAGCCATTGGGCATCGGTTTTTGTGCGCGTACCTTCTGGAAACATTAATAAAGTTTCATTCTGTTTTAAGCGCTGCACGGCTAATTTTAACATTTGGCTAATGGAGTTTATAGGAATATAGCCCGCAAGCCGCGCCCCCCCCCCCAAGAAAGGGTTATTTAAAATACTCCCCTTCATAACGCACACGACCTCAGGAACCTGTGCAGCAATAAAAACAATATCCCATAAAGCCGTATGATTAGGCGCGATAATCATAGCCTCTTTGCGCCTTGCCAAAGACTTTAATGCTTCATCATCCAATATCAACAGCCCCGTTATTTTTAATAAAAAAATAAAAAACTGGAAATCCTTTTGTAAAAGAAACCGTCCACAACTCAACGCTGTTTTTTGCGGCAATATGGCAATCAAAATAGTCCCCGTAAGTGAAACCACTATTGCTGTAATAGCCCAATACACAAGACCCATAAATAATAAAAACCACTCCCAGCAATATTTAATCACAAACATTCCCAATTAATTTAAAGTCCATTTTAAGAGGCATAAGTCTTGGTTTTAACCATCCACGCCATTAAACTCAAAAACAGCACAAACATACTTACGCTAAAAACAATTAATGTAACATCAAAAGCGAGTATCCATAAAGAACTGAGCAGCTCAATAAAAATCAATGCAATTAACAAATAGCGGATATGCAAATGATGCATACGATGACACAAAAACACACCCAGTGGCGCACCAACGACAACCACAGGAACTGCCGCTAACCAATAGGCCTGTACTTGCGCATTAATCCCATCCAAGACAAAAAGATGCAATAAAACACCAACCAACGAATTAATCGCCATTAAAATCACCGATGTAGGTGTGGCAACACTTTCACAGACACGAAATAACAAGACCAGCACCGAAAAGCAAATCATATCAATACCGCTGCCGACCAAACCTGATACTACGCCACCCAGCACACCCACTATTAATAAAAGACCGATTTCCTTTGCGTTTATCTCTGGCATCGCCGTATGACTCAATCGAAAACCAGCGTTCAGAAAAGTCAGTGTCAGTGCCAAGCTAACGGCTAACACCGTAAATAGCATCCTAATTAGAGTAGACGCTAATACAGGTGATAATAAAAGAGCGCCGATGAATATACCGAATACGCCCCCTAAACTCACCCAAGCAATAACGCGCCATAACACTTTAATGCGCATCATTAGAATTGTGATGGAAGCAGCGACCATGCCGACACTTTGAATAGCCAAAGAAAACACTTTCGCATCGCTAGCCGCGATATGCAACACTTTAGTAAACACAGGAAAAGCGATAGCCCCGCCACCTTCGCTAGTCGCCCCAGCAACAATAGAACCAAAAATCATGGTGACGGAGACTTGCCAATAATCTTGTATCACGCCCCAACCATTAGGATAAGTAAAAATAAGCCAGCCAAGCCAAACACTTGAGGCAAATAATAGATTTATCATATAAGGCGATTCTTTTTCTCTTGCTATCATTAGTTCAGTGAATTTTCTCATATTAAATCAACAGTAAAAGAACATTTTAACATAGTTCAATTACTCCCTTAACTTGAACAACACCTGTCCAAGCAGCTAAAATAGTTGATTAAATCCTGCAGCCTGGCGATATACTTTGACCGAACTCACCCCGCATTATATTTCATTAAACGACTCGCTCAGAAATACGCTCAATAATGCGTTTTGCCTCTGTTCAAACAAGACGCTAAGCCGTGCTGATTTATTAGCTCATGCCGTCGCTTTAAGCGAAAAATTACCCGCCAAAAGCTATGCAATCAACCTTTGCCAGGATCGTTATCTTTTTATAGTCAGCTACCTGGCCGTTTACCTGCGTCAGCAAATATCACTACTGCCAGCCAATCAAGCGACTAAAACCTTAGCCGATTTAACCACAAGGTATCCCGATAGTTACACGTTGAGTGATGATAAGCTTAGTTCAAATTTCCATATCGCCCATCACTTATTAGAAAAAAGCACCCAGCCTTGCCCACTTATTGATACGAACCGTCCCTTATCTATTTCGTTCACCTCAGGCAGCACCGGAAAGCCTAAAGCCATCATAAAAACATGGCGCGAATTTCAAAAATCGGCCGAACTGGCATTAGAGCGATTTGAGCTACAAAACCAAGAAATAACCCTGATTTCCACCGTTCCCATGCAACATATGTATGGCTTGGAAACCTCATTTTTCTGGGTGTTATTTTCTCATATGGCGCTACATAATAGCCGGCCTTTTTACCCTGAAGATATACGCAAAATACTCGCAGATCTGCCAGCAGAAAAAATTCTCGTTTCTACTCCGAGACATTTAAAAAGTTGTAGCCAAACACAAGACCAATGGCCTGCTATAAAATTTATTCTCTCTTCAACCGCGCCTATGGATATCAAGCTCGCGCAACAAATAGAGCAAAACCTACACGCCCCTCTGTTTGAATTATTTGGCAGCACTGAAACATTATCTTTTGCCACACGCCAAGCGACTCAATCACCACACTGGCAACCTTATGCAACGATTCAATTAACACAAGACAATGCTCACTTTGCTTTGCAGGGCGGGCATATTATTAAGCCACTCGTATTAGATGATACTTTTGCAATAGACGATAAAGGCAACTTTAGCCTACTCGGCCGTTCCGCAGATTTAATTAAAATCGCAGGCAAAAGAGCATCCTTACATGACCTAAATCAACAACTCGCTGCAATTAGCGGCATTGAAGATGGCGTGTTCTTTTTCAGAAAAAATGAACGCCTTTCGGCTTTAGTTGTCAGTAAGCTCCCCAAGAAAATGATTATTCAGCATTTACGCCTAGCCATAGACGATGTTTTTTTACCGCGCGCCATCTACTCCGTTTCTGCCCTGCCGCGTAATAATATAGGTAAACTACTCAAAACAGAACTTGATACCCTGATACAAACACAACAAATGTTAGCCACTAAACAGCACTACCGTATACCAGCGACACACCCCTGCTTTGCTGGTCATTTCCCACACAACCCGATTGTGCCGGGCGTGGTATTGTTAAATTATGTACAACAACAACTGTTAGCCGCTTGCCCTAATCATCGAATCAGCACCTTGACCCAAGCTAAATTCTTACGCCCCCTGCTTCCTGATCAAGATTTTACGGTGTCCCTCTCTCAATCGTCAGCACACAATATTAAATTCACCTGCACGCGAGATAAAGAAACGCTAGTCACAGGCACCTTTATTCTTGCGGCTAAAAAAGAGAAATCTCATGACTAAGCACTGGCAAGACGCGAAAGAACGCAGCACGCCTCTCGCATTAAAGGCAATACGCTGGATTGCTTTACATCTGGGACGCCCTGCTGCACGCGCGCTACTTTACCCCATTACCGGCTATTATTTATTATTCGCCAAGCCACAACGCCAAGCATCTCTGCAATATTTAACCCGCGTATTAAAACGCAAAGCCACATGGCTGGATAGTGCTAAACATATACACGCCTTTGCCTCGACTATCCTCGACCGCGTTTATTTGCTCACAAGTCAATTTACCAAATTAGACATTACTTTCCCCTCAGAAAACATCCCGCTAAGCTACAGCAAAAATGGCGTTGGTTGCCTGTTGCTCGGCAGTCATATTGGTAGCTTTGAAGTCTTACGCAGCTATGCGGTCAGCAACTATCGCTTACCTATTAAGATTTTAATGTACGAGCACCAAGCGCCGATGATGGTACAAGTGCTTAATGCGCTTAATCCTGATGTAGCCAATACCCTCATCACCTTAGATGGTTCACCCAGCGGATTATTAAAAGTAAAAGAAGCCATCGATAGCGGCACAACCGTCGGTTTACTAGGCGACCGTATTATGGGCGAAGGCAAAGATAAAACTGTCATCTGCACACTGCTAGGCGAACCCGTTAAAATGTCTACCGCGCCTATTCTTATGGCATCTGCCTTAAAGGTGCCGATTATTGTGTTTTTCGGCGTCTACTTAGGAGGTAATCGCTATAAAATTCATTTTGAATTACTCACCGAAGAAGTTATTTTGAACCGCAAAACAAGGCAGCAAGATATACAAGCCTATACGCAAAAATACGTTGATATATTAGAAAAACAAATACTGGAAACGCCTTATAACTGGTTTAATTTTTATGATTATTGGCAGAGTGGCGAGTGATTTTTGAGGGATATGAGATGCTAAAGCGAAAGTACATATAAGTATGCAACCCAACTTAAACATATATTTAATGCTTTATTTTGCATATAATTGTTAAAAATTAATATTAAATTGACATTTATCATGATTATTGAATTCGCTGTAGAGAATTTTCGCTCCATTAAAACAAGGCAAACATTTAGCCTTACCCAATCTAACTCTGATGAGTTAGTCGGAAATACTTTTGACCCTAATGTTCTTAGCGCTTCCCCACTACTTCGCTCAGCTGTCATTTATGGTGCAAATGCGGCGGGTAAATCTAATTTCATCAAAGCTGTCAAGGTGATGAAAGACATAGTCGCGAATTCAGCAAAAAATAACCAGCGGGGTGATAAATTACCCATGACTCATTTCAAATTATGTGATTCAACGATTGGAAAACCAACAGAGTTTGAGGTCATTTTTATTGCTGAAGGTATCAAATATCAATATGGTTTTTCTGCAACACCAGAGAGAATCATAGAAGAATGGTTATATGCATTTCCAAAATCAAGACCGCAACGCTGGTTTATTAGAGCTTTTGATGAAGCGAAAGATGAATATGTGTGGGACTTTAGCTCATTCTTTGTGGGCAAGAAACAAACATGGAAAGACTCTACTCGCAACAATTCTTTATTCCTTTCTACTGCGGTAATGCTGAATAGTGAACAGCTTAAGCCCGTCTATGATTGGTTTACAAAAATCCTTAACGTTGCAGGGATTAATGGATGGAATAGTGCTTATACGGCTGAGCTTTGCGCTGAGTTAGACAGCAAAAAAGACGTTTTAAAATTTCTTAATGCAGCGGATTTAGATATTAATGATTTAAAGTTTGAATCAAAAAAAATTGATGCCTCTATTTTACCTGATGACATGCCTTTAGAAATAAAAGAACGACTCCTTAAAGAGCTTGAAGGTGAGGAATTTTTAGAAATCAAAACCATTCACACAACAGCACAAGGAAAAAATGTTTTATTTGAGCTAGATGATGAGTCTGATGGCACAAAAAAAATTTTCTCATTTGCAGGACCGTGGATTGATACATTGAGAAACGGTAAAGTTTTATTTATTGATGAGCTGCATGATAGCTTGCATCCCCATATTGTTAAATTTTTAGTAAATCTTTTTCATAACAAAAAAAATAATCCTAACAATGCCCAGTTAATTTTTACGACTCATGAAACGTCTATTTTGGATCAAGATGTTTTTAGGCGCGATCAAGTTTGGTTTTGTAAAAAGGAAAGTGATCAGGCAACAGAAATTTATCCCTTATCAGATTTTAGCCCTAGAAAAGGCGCAGAGAATCTTGAAAAAGCCTATTTATCGGGTAGGTATAGTGCATTACCTGTCGTTAGTACATTAGAGCTATTGGGAGAATGTCTTGGGTAGTGAAGATTTGTTTCATAAACGAAAGGCGAAAAAGCAACAAGATAGCGTTCGACGTAATGCAAGCCGAGAGCCCTACGATCATGTCCTAATTGTTTGTGAAGGCGAGAAAACAGAACCTTTCTATTTTGATGAAATGAGAGTTTTTTTAGATCTTGATTCTGCAAATATTCAAATTGATGGCCGTTGTGATTCTAGTCCAAAAAGCGTCGTAGAGTATGCTCAAGATTTATTTACTAAAGAAAAAAATAGGGCTGGAAATTATGATCGCGTATTTTGTGTTTTCGATAGAGATCAACATGAAACTTTTGACTATGCCTTAGAGAAAATAAACTCCATCAATGCTGAATTAAAGAAAGAGAAAGAGCTAAAAGAAGATGTTTTTACGGCAATTCAATCAATCCCTGCTTTTGAATATTGGTTTTTGCTACATTTCACGCCATCAACAAAACCTTACTCTCCTTTAGCAACTAAAAGCGTAGGCGATCAAGTAATTGATGACTTGAAGACTTATCTTCCCGACTACAAAAAGAAACAAAAAGGCATTTATAAATATTCAATAGAAAATAGCTTACTTTCTGGGGCTAAAGCTCACTCTAAAAGAATTTTTGAACTGTCAAAAAAAACTAGAGATATAAACCCAAGCACCAATGTTCATGAGCTAGTTGAGTACTTGGAGGAATTAAATAAAAAAGATGATTCTGAGTTAGCACAAATTATCAAAGAACGCGCTCATGAAAAACAAGAAGCAATAGAAGTAAATCTTGATGACTTATAAAATCAATCGTCAAAACGAGAACGAGGTTTAGTCTATGCAAAAGCTGAAGAACGAATATAAACCCATAAGCCAAGCACAATTCGCACACCTAATCCCTCACGCAGGATCTATGATGTTAATTGATCAAGTCGATTCATGGACTGACAAACAAATTCATTGCTCGACACACTCCCATTTAGCCAGTGATAATCCACTACGTTTAAATGGCAGCCTATCGGCAATGCATCTTATCGAATATGGCGCACAGTCTATGGCTATACACGGTGGCTTATTATCAGGAAAATCTTCACCCGGTTTTTTAGCCGCTGTGCGGGGGGCGCATTTTCATATTGATAATTTAGACAGCATCACCACGACCCTACATATAGAAGCCAGCGCAGAGCTAAAAATTGAAAATGGGGCTGTCTATGCGTTTCGTATTACCGACAGTCATAACTTATTACTGCTCGATGCCCGAGCAACCGTTATTCATACCCAAGCATGAAAAAAGCATTGATTACTGGCGGCAGTGGCGATATCGGCTCGGCCATTTGCACGCGCCTCGCACAAGATAATATTCATGTGATTGTGCATAGCCATCATAATTTTGACAAAGCACAGCAGATAGCCGACAACATTAAACAACAAGGCGGTTCAGCGGAAGCCATTGCTTTTGATGTCTGTGATGCAGAGGCAAGCGAAGCAGCCGTCAAACAACTCTCTGAATCTGGATTGATTCAAATCATTATCAACAATGCCGGCATCCATCGTGATGCGCCTTTAGTGGGTATGGATAGAAAAAATTGGACTGACGTCATTGATGTCTCTTTGCATGGTTTTTACAATGTCACCCAACCTTTATTGATGCCGATGATCCAAAGTCGCTGGGGACGTATTATCAATATGTCTTCAGTTGCCGGTGTCATGGGGAATCGCGGGCAATGCAATTATGCCGCCGCAAAAGCCGCATTAAACGGCGCGACAAAATCGCTCGCGCAAGAACTCGCCTCGCGCAAAATTACCGTCAATGCCATTGCTCCGGGCATTATTCAAGGCAGCATGACCGAAAATAGTTTTGATGCGCAAGCCATTAAAAACATCGTACCAATGAAACGCGCAGGCAAACCTGAAGAAGTTGCGGCTCTCGCTGCTTTTTTATGTTCTGACGACGCCAGCTATATTTCGGGGCAAATTATTAATATTAATGGCGCGATGGCGTAAATAATAGAGGGCATAAAATAAATTCACCCTTACGATATTAATCCATGTCATTATGATGTTTTTTCCAAATTTCTTATTTAAAACGGAATTCCATTTATTCTATTATTCTATGAAAAAACTAAAAACAACCGCATCTATAGGATTATTAACCATTTTTATAACTGGCTGCTCATCACAAACACTAAAAATCCCAAGCGTTACTAGCACTAATTATGAAATTTTAGGAGAAGCACAAGCTCAAGCAACAGGAATAATGTTATTTAATATTATCCCCATTAAGCAAAACGACCGCTTTATTCGCGCTTATGATGCAGCCGTTCTTAGTAAAAATGCTGATGCTCTTATAGATGTAGAAATATCGGAGAGATGGTTCTGGGCATATATCCTTAATGGCTACAAGACCACAATAAAAGGCACAGCCATTAAATATATTAAAGCTCCCAATAATTTAATAAAAATTAAATAATAAAGTTGGACATCGCGTATAGGATGTGCTGACGATAGGAAGCGCATCTGGTGTAATTTGATGCGCTTCGTGCCTTCGCACACCCTATGGGACTTATAAAATTCACTCGGAAAAATGTACTTTTCTTAGCCAAGTTACAGCTGAAAACTTGGACATCATGTATTAAAAAACTTAAGGTTTGCTAATTTTAAAGCTACCCATAGACCAACCCAGGTTATAACCTGTACCTTTTCCTGATAATGTTACAGTTCGTGAGCCTCTTGGTACCCAACGCCCCTCAATTGACTTTATAAATCCAGCATGCCCGTCCAATTCAAAGCCTCCACCATAAATATCATCGATACTTTTTACGCCACGGATTTTACCTTTACCCTCAGTAATCTCTGAAGCGCCAAACGTCAATCCACCGCCCTTTAGGCTCAAATCGACATTGGCTTTTTTGCCACTAGGACAAGTCACCACACCAGAGCCTTTATAAGTTTTGTAAAAGGCTGACCAGCCTTTCATGGTATATTTTAAGTCACATTCTTCTGCTTTTGCAGTAAAAGAAAAAGACATTAAAAATAAAGAACTTGCAAGTAAGCCTAAAACTGGTTTTTTCATCCTATATTCCTTTTATATTTATATTGATCTAAAAATTACGACACTCAGTATCGCAAATAAAGTATACCTTCAAAAAAACAGACACTCTACACGGAAACGACAAAAGGCAGAAATCAAACACCCTCACCTCTCTTCTGCATTATTTATAAATACTAAAATTCGACACTAAATTCTCAGCTTGCTCGCTCAACTTGTTAAGCTGATCTGTTAGCTGTTGTTGGAAATCAGCAATCTGCTCGGGAGAAACACGTTTTTCCACTACAATCGGCTCACCCACGACTATCTGCACCGTGCTATACGGTAAGGGTAAAAAGAAATTATCCCAGCTTTTCAAATGCATTTTCCTGCTACAGGCATTAGCAATGGGAATCAGCGGTGCGCCACTCAATTGCGCCAATGTGACCACACCGATTTTAGCTTTCCGAGCAGGTCCTAAAGGCCCGTCTACTGCCGTACCTACACTGCATTTATCTTTGCTAATGGCCTGATAAATATCGCGCATCGCCAGCGCGCCCGTTCGATGTTCCGAGCCACGAATAACACCTATACCCAGCTTGGTTAAAACAGCATCACCTATATCGCCATCTTTAGAAGGGCTAACCAAAACACTGGTTTTGACGCCTTGCTCACGTAAGCCAAGCAGAAAATCTATCGAAAATGTCATTTGCTGATGCCAATAACAAGGCAACATAGGTTGCTGCTCAGTAATAAAGAGCTGTAAATTCTCTGCACCGCTAATATCAATTTTGCAGGTTTTATGTAGCAATTTAATATAACCAGTCAAAATCGCAGGAGCGAGTTTTTGCTTAAGCGCTGTATTTAGCCAATATTTCAAAGCCTATCCCTCTTTTTGCGAGTTTTGTTCCAGAAATGCTGCTAACTGGGCAATACTCGGGTAATCAAACAAATCAGTTAAATCAATCTGGTCAGGAAAAAGTTGATCTAAGCGTTCATGAATTTGGGTTAAAGAAAGCGAACTAATACCAATCTCAAATAAATCATCTTCAGGCGCAATCGTACGCTCAGGTATCACTTCCTTACATATCTGCATCAATTGCTGCTCTATTGAACCTGAAGCACTTTGCTCGCTTACAGTGGCTGAACGGGATAATTGCTTTATTTTTGCCAGCGTATCAGCATATTCCCCCGCAATATAATGATTGGCAAGAATAAAACGCTGCACTTTACCGCTGGTGGTTTTAGGATAAGCTGAAACCGGAATAACTTCAGCCACTTCGATGCCCGCATCCTTGGCTAATGCACCGCGTATGGCATTGGCAATGGGAATAAAATCGCTGAGTTCACCTTTATAAGTAACAAAAATAGCTAGAGCTTCACCGTTATTACCTGGAATCGTACAGGCAGCGGCTTTTTGCTCGCCGATTTCAGGCAAGGCTTCACATAATTGTTCTAAATCATGGGCATGATAATTCTGCCCATTAACAATAATTAAATCTTTAAAACGGCCGGTTAATACCAACTGTTTTTGGTAGATAAAACCTATATCACCCGTATCTAACCAGCCCTCTTGATTAATGGTCTCAGCATTTAATTGCGCATTATCATAATAACCTTGGGTCACATTCTCGCCACGAATCAAAACATGCCCTAAAGTTTGCTCTGGCAATGCTTTTCCTGCGTCATCAGCAACTATCAGCTCCGTCTCGGGCACGGCTGTTCCCAGTAAAACCAATTCCAAACTATCGGCATCATCCGCAGCCACCAAAGCAATATGATCGCCTAGTTGTAACTGTTGACGGTTAACAAAAATAGATTGTACTTTTGCTGTGGGCTCAGTAAATGCTGCCGCTAAAGATGCTTCAGCCAAACCGTAAACAGGAAAAATAACCGTATCGCGGAAACCAAAAGGTTTTAAAGTTTGGTTGAATTCTGCACATAAAGTCGCGGATATTTGTTCCGCGCCATTAAAAATCAAGCGCAAGCAAGACAAATCCAAGTGCGCCTGCTTTTCGGCATTAAAATATTTTAAGATATGTTGATAACCAAAATTGGGCGATGCGGAAACCGTTGCCCGCTTCTCGCTGATTTTATCCAGCCATAAATTAGGTCGGCGCACAAACAACTCGGGTGACATCAAATAAACATCGGTATTCAATACTAAGGGCGATAAATGAAAGCCAATAATGCCCATATCATGCGTTAACGGCATCCAACTTAGACTGACATCATCTTGAGTAGCAGCACTACCAATTAAAATGGAACGAATATTGGTCATTAAATTATGATGACTTAGCACTACGCCTTTTGGCTCGCCTGTTGAACCTGATGAGAACTGAATAAAAGCCGTATCTTGTGGATTTATATTAGCTGGTGTTGCTTGATTCCGATCCACTTGAATATGTTCAGCAATCAAAGTTTGCTTTTCTAACAAAGGCTTCATTTGCGCTAACTGATGCGTATCAGCATACTGCAATAAGTTTTGTAAGGAGCTTGCTGAAGCCCAAATAAAGGGCTTATGTAATTTTTGCGTGACCGATAAAACACGTTTATACGCTGCATTCTGGCTAGTGGCACTCAAAGGCACGGCAATAATTCCACCCAATAAAGCCGCCCAGAAGACATCCACAAACTGCTCATTATTATCCGCCAGCAAGATCAATTCATCCCCTTGCTGCATGCCGGCTTGTTGTAATTGATATAACAAACATAAAGCACGCTGATACAACTGTGCATAACTAACCGTCACTTCATCGTTCTTACCTTTGATATAGGTAATGCTTTTATCCCCCTGAGCAGCGTGTTGTAGGGCTTCAGTTAGCGTGAGTGGAGAAAATATTTCGCTCATGTCGTGTTTATCTGTAAGTTGCATGTAAAAAGATGTCTTGTTTCGGTCTTAAATTGACCAAGGGCTCTAATTCAACCGTCTGCCCCGGAACCAATTCAAAATGTATTTTTTGAATAATACGGCTGATATGCACCGCCATTTCCTGAATAGCCATACTATCGCCTATGCAGCGTCTAGGACCAATAGCAAAAGGCAAATACGCGCCTATGTGATGATTAGCCTTATTTTCTGGACTAAAACGTTGTGGATCAAAGACCTCAGGATCAGGCCAATAAACCGTATTTCGATGCATTAAATAAGGCGGAATCAAAACATCCGTCCCTGCAGGAATATCAATACCGTTATAGTGATCGTTCGCCTACGCTTGGCGAGTCAACACCCAATCTGGCGGATATAGGCGCATAGACTCATCTAACTCTTGCTCAGTAAATTTCAGTTGCTCAATATCAGCCATATTTGGTTCAGCCGTTAGCGGCATATGTTGCTGACTTTCCGCTAACACTTGCTGCTCAATATCTGCGTGTTGCGCGAGCAAATACCAAGTCCAATTCAAAACACTTGCGGTTGTTTCATGACCCGCAATAATCATGGTTAGAATTTCATCGATTTGCAGTTTCTCGGGCATGGCTTCACCGCTACGTTTTTCCGTTGCGTTCATGACCATAGTCAACAAATCAAAAGGCTGGCGATTTTCTGCGCGGCGGCGTTGCATCATATCGCTAACCAGATGCGTCAACTGGCGAAAACGCCGAGCAAATAGCAAATCTCGCGCGGAATCATCAGTCACCATAAGAAAGGGATTCTCTCCGGTTTCAGCAATAATGCGCTCTAAATCTTCGCTAAACAAAGCATGTAAAATAAAATCTAATGCCGTCTGACTCATAGACTCAGTAAGATTAATCGGCTTACCCGCCTCAATATCATCATGCCAACTGGCCAATAACTTATCCGCACAAGCCGTCATTAACGGCAATTGTTGGGTCAGTAATTTATTACTAAACAAAGGCTGCATCATTTTACGCTGACGTTTCCAGAGGTCGCCTTCACTAACAATAATACCGCGCCCTAATAAGACATTAATCTGCTTAATGCCTACGCCTTTTTTGTAATTTTTATAATTCGTCACCAAGATATGTTTAGCCATATCCGGATCACAAACGTTATAAACCCAACTATTCTGATCAGGAAACTTAGCTTTAAAGACATTACCTTGCGTTGCTACCAAGTCTGTAAGCTGAGGCAAAACCTGCTCAAGTTGATGGTAATCAATGATAATATCCTCGCCAGGAGGTAAATTTAATGGTTTTGAATCAGGCATCGTGAGTTCACTGTGTAATTTACATCATCAACTTAACACGGACATACTAAACCTGTAGGGCGTGGCTTTAGCCCGCCAATGCCAAGAAGCACACAAGGCGGGCTAAAGCCACGCCCTACAACGTT
>JAIPFI010000039.1 GCA_021736705.1 Methylococcaceae bacterium
GGCGGGCTAAAGCCGCGCTCTACAGGCGGTTAATGCTTTGCTTTTTATTTAGGCACTTATAGCAGGGCTAAAATTGACAGTCTGGCACTTCACTCTTCCCTATCATCAGCCTACGAAAAGCACCGCTTAATTTTTATTGGCTATTTATTTCTGAGTTGGTTTAATTATGATACACGCTGTAAAAAGGCATGCTGATTTACTGTGCATGATGTTTGTTAGGGATTTTAAGTCTCTGTATATTAACAATATGCTCGGTTTGGCATGGGTTATTTTAAATCCTTTGTTTGTGGTGTTGTTGTATAGCTTCGTCTTCTCTGAGATATTAAAAATACGTGGCCAAGGCTATGACGAGCATTATAGCTATGCTGTGTTTTTATTGGCTGGCATCATTCCTTTTTTAGCTTTATCTGAAGTACTTCCAGTCGCCGCTAGTTGTCTGCAACAAAAAAAGGATTTGTTAATCAAGTCGCTATTTCCTGCGGCTTTATTGCCCGTTAATACCGTGTTATTAAGTTTAGTCAGTGAGTTTGTCATGCTTATTATGGTGCTTTGTCTTGCTTTCTATGAACAAGGACAGGTGCAGTTAATGTGGTTATGTTTGCCGCTGTTAGTTTTATTGAGGTTGATGTTTTCATTAGCACTTGCGTGGTGGATATCAATATTAAGTGTGTTTATTCCTGACCTGCGCCTGATTTTAAATGCTATTTTACCTGCCTGGATGTTTTTAACGCCGATTTTGTATGTTCCTGCGCAAGCCCCTGATTTTTTCCAGCGGGTACAACAATTTAATCCTTTATTTTATATTGTTGATGCTTATCGAGCGGTTATTTTGCAAGCGACCTGGCCGGCAACTCCGATGTTATTGAGTTTTGGTGTGTTGTTAATCTTTAATGTAGGGGGTTATTATTTATTTAAAGTGTTAATGCCAAGAGCTAAAGATTTTCTTTAGGCCTTCTTGTCGTTAAGGTAGGGCGTGGCTTTAGTCTGTCTTTAGTCTCGTTATTGAGGATGGGCGAGCTAAAGTAAGGCTCTACATGCATTGAAGTTATTTTTAATTAAGGTGATTTGTGGTTGCAATTAAAGCCGTTAATTTAGGCAAAACCTATAAGATTTATAGTAAGCCGAGCGATAGTTTGTTGGAGTTTATTTTTCGACATCAGCGCCATGAAAAGATTGTCGCTATTGAAGGGATTAGTTTTGAGCTGCAAAAAGGCGAGACTTTAGGCATCGTGGGTGATAATGGTGCCGGTAAGTCTACTTTATTAAAACTTTTAGCCGGCACAATAGCGCCTAGCGAAGGGATGCAGCTTTGTAATGGCCGTTTATCGGCGATTTTGGAATTAGGCTCAGGTTTTCATCCTGAGTTTTCAGGTATCGAAAACGCACGTATGGGCTGTGCATTATTAGGTTTGTCGCCTAAGGAAATAGAGCTGGCCATTCCTGAAATTCATGCTTTTTCCGAACTGGGAGATTTTTTTTATAAACCGGTCAAGACTTATTCTAGTGGTATGTATGTGCGTCTGGCTTTTTCGGTGGTGACCACTGTTGACCCTGAAGTATTGATTGTTGATGAGGCTTTGTCGGTCGGTGATCAGCATTTTCAGAAGAAAAGTCTGGATCGAATGCAGGCTTTTAAAGATGCGGGCAAGACGATCGTTTTTTGTTCGCATAATCTCTATCAGGTAAAAGAGTTGTGTGATAAAGCAATATGGTTGGTAAATGGTCGCATGATCGAATTCGGTAGTGCGACTGAGGTGGTAGATAATTATCAGGATTCTATTAGAGAGCATAACGTTGAAGACCCTGGGAGTGAGCAGAAAGCGCTACGCTCAAGTACACAGGATAATCATATTGTAGAAGTGACTACCTTTGGCTTAGCATCAACGGCTGATTTTGTTACTGGTCAATTGTTAGGGATAGATGTGAAAGTGGTGTTAACAACTTTAAGAGCTGAAGATGTCACTATCGGAATTGTCATTATGCGTAATGATAATATCCATTGCTATGGGGTTTCTACACAAATTGATCAAGTTTCATTGCAGCATGAGCAGGGCCAGGTTTATCGAGTGACATTAAAATTTGAACGGCTACAGTTACTGTCTGGCAGGTATTATTTATGCGTTTATTTGTTGGATGCTGAGGGGGTTCATGTTTACGATCATTGGGAGCAGTGCGCTCCTTTTGTGGTTAGAAATTCGAGCAGTGAGGTTGGTGTGGCAAGGCTTGAGCACCAATGGAATTAATAATAGTTGCAAGGGGTTAGGCTGTCTTTTAAGCCTAAGGTGGGCTTCCTTAGGTTTGGTTTGTTAATTACATTTTAATGTTCAAAGGTGTTTACTTTGTTTGATCCTGTTTTTAAATCGGTTTTATTGTATGTTGAGTATCGGTTTTTTTATTCCTTGGCCTCGTTATTGCCTGTTAAGTTCGCTTATAAAGCTGCCTCCATTAAAGGTATGCTGACGGGCTTATTTATTAAAAAAACAATCAATGACTGTATTCCCAGCTTAGAGCAGTGCTTAGGTCTAAGTCCTGAAGCGTGTAAGCAAATAGCAAAAGCGCAAGTTCGTATGCTGGCAAGAGAGAAAATGGATGTTTATTTGTTAGCAAAGATGACAAGACAAAATGTTGATCAGTATATAAAAATTGAGGGTTTGGATCATTATTTGGCGGCAAAGAAAACCAATAAGCCGGTGATTTTATATACGGTGCATTTTGGGCGTTTAATTATGCCGGCAATTGCTTTAGGGCTATTAGGCTATGAAACTTCGCCATTAACAGCACCTATTCATGGTGCAAAGCAGGAACAATGGTATTTGGATAAAAAGATTAATGCTATGCGCTCTATTATGAAGGGCTCTTTTGTAAATACGGATCAGTCAATGCGTGTTTTATATAAGATTCTGCAAAACGGTGAGACGCTGATTGTCTTGGTTGATGTTTCTCCTGTGCCTGGACAAGCTTGTTATGAGGCTTCTTTTCTTGGTGGCACTGCCAGGTTTCCTAAGGGCATTGTTAAATTAGCGAAAAAAATGGATGCTTTATTGGTGCCTTATTTTGCTTTGGAGCATCAGGGTTATTTGTCCGGTGAGTTTCTCCCTGCTATTGCGACTGAGGGTTTGCAGGAGCAGGAAATATTGCAATTATTATTAGAACCGATTGAAGAAAAAATCAGTCAGCATCCTGAGCAGTGGTGGGTATGGCCATGGCTTTCTTCTTTTTGGCGACGGGAGGGGTAGTTTAGTGCATAAAAGTTCTTTGGATAAAATGGCTTGGTTTGTCGAGCAGTATTTGTCGGGTTATAAAGGTGTAAGTCGGCAAATACTTGATTTAGGCAGTTATGATGTCAATGGTAGTTATCGTGACTTTTTTGCTGATTCTGCATGGCATTATCAAGGAATGGATATGGAGGCAGGGAAAAACGTTGATATCGTTTTGCACAATCCTTATGCCTGGAAAGAAATTAAGTCTAAGTCTATGGATGTTCTCATTTCTGGGCAGGCTTTTGAGCATGTGGAGTTTTTTTGGGTGCTCATTGATGAAATGGCGAGAGTTTTGAAGCCGGGCGGTTTGATTTGTATTATTGCTCCTTCGCGGGGTTATGAGCATCGATACCCCGTTGATTGCTGGCGTTTTTATCCTGATGCTTTTCGCGCCTTAGCAAGGTATGCGGGGCTTGAGTTATTGCATGTTGAAACGCAATGGGATAATAAGGGCTATACAGTGGATGACAGTGATGCTTGGGGTGATACGATTGCTGTGATGCGACGTCCAGAAAAGTGGGCGTTCAGATTTAAAGCAATATTGGCACTAAGAAAATTGATTAATTATTTATCTGTTTAAAAAAATTTAATACAACAAGATTTAGTAGGTGTGAAGAATGACTGAAAAAACAATGCAAGCATACAACGAGTTATCCGAGCGATTTATTTTGTTAGCAAATGAAATGACGGCTGAAGGTAAAAGTACACAAATGGTTAATGCGGCATTAATGTCTGCTTCATGCGTCTATGCCACTTATACGGCTGCGGGTAATAATGGTGGGTTAACTGCATCTGGTGTTGATCAAGTGACAGCCGTTTATAAGGCTAATTTGGAAAATGTACAGAAATTGAAAGAAGTAACCATGATGGTTAATGCGGTCGAGTAAATTATAGGGTAAGGAATTAAGACTATAAATTTAAGACGGGACAGGGTGCTTCAAAATATGAGGCCGGAGTGCAATAGCTAAAGAAACTGTGAAAGTATTTTTTGTAGGTTGGGCTGAGGAACGAAGCCCAACAATGATAGCCATATAAGTTGATTGTTGGGGTTCGCAAACTCACTCCAACCTACAAAGTCGTATTTTCAGAAAAATTATTGAATACTTTCACAGCATCTAAAGCTATTGCACTCCTAATTATTTGTCCCGCCTTAAAATGGAAGCCGGAATTAAAATTAAATAATATCCGAAACTGCCAGTCCTTAAAGAACTGACAGTGCTACATAAATTGGCTACCCTTTTAAAGCGAGATTCTATATTTCAGCTACCAACTTAAGGTGGGACAGAAATTTTGAAAACAGAAGTCAGGAGTGCAATAGCTTTAGCTATTGCTGTTTCGGAAATAGCTAAAGCTATTTCACTCCAGTGATTTGTCCCGCTTTAAATGCGTAGCCTATATTTCGTAGGGCGTGGCTGAAGCCACGCCCTACAGCTGCCAATATGTCCCATGTTAATAATGATGACTCATAAATTAACAATCGGGTTTTATTGAATGTACATTCCTAAGGATAGGATTGTTTGCCAAAAAAATTCTTTTAAAGATGAATAATTAATATGAGTAAAAATAAAAATAAATACGAATTTACATTGGATGCGACACAAATGAATGATTCACACATGGGGCTAGCTGTGCGTATTAAGCCTCAGCAGCGAATTTTGGAATTAGGTTGTTCGAGTGGCTATTTATCTAAATTTTTAAAAGAAGAGCTGGCTTGTCATGTGGTTGGGGTGGATATTGATAGCCACGCTGCGCAACAAGCAAAGGCTTTTTGTGACCAAATTATTGTTGCTGATTTGGATGGTGATGCTTGGTTGGCTGAAATTGAAGGGCAGACGTTTGATGTCGTGTTGTGTGCCGATGTTTTAGAACATTTGAAAGACCCTGTAGCCTTACTCGCGAGTTTAAAACCTTTTTTACATGCTGATAGCCGCCTTTTAACTTCTGTGCCTAATATTGCTCATGCCTCGATACGCTTGGAGTTACTGCAAGGGCATTTTGATTATGAGTCTTTGGGCTTATTAGATGACACGCATTTGCATTTTTATACCCGTGATGGACTGGTGTCGATGTTGATGCAGGCGGGTTATGTCTGTTGTGATATTCAATATAGTATTCATGATTTAGCGGATGAGGCGATTGACCAGCATTTGGCTAATGCCGGATTGTTGGCTTCTGAGTTAGCCTATGAATTATTACATGCCCCAGATGCCGTGGCCTATCAGTTTGTTATTGAAGCTCGTCCTGCACAAAAAGACTTGTTGCAGCACTTGCCAAGGGTTTTATCACCTAAACCTTTGGTGAGTTCTGGTGTCTTTTATGGAGAGAAACAAGAAAAAATCGTCCACTTAGAGCGGTTGTGCGTTGAAGAGCAGGCGCATAATAAGCATCATCAGGTGCATATTATGCAACTTAAAGAGAAAGTTACGGAAATAGAGCAACAGCTAGCTGCCGAGCGCGTGCATAATAAAAACCACAAAGAGAATGCACATCGTTTTGAGGAAAAGATTTCTATTATGGATCGGCAGTTAGAGGCCGAGCGCGTGCATAATAAAAACCACGAAGAGAATGCACATCGTTTTGAGGAAAAGATTTCTATTATGGATCGGCAGTTAGAGGCTGAGCGCGTGCATAATAAAAACCACGAAGAGAATGCACATCGTTTTGAGGAAAAGATTTCTATTATGGATCGGCAGTTAGAGGCCGAGCGCGTGCATAATAAAAACCACGAAGAGAATGCACATCGTTTTGAGGAAAAGATTTCTATTATGGAGCAGCAATTAGCTGCCGAGCGCGTGCATAATCAAAATCATGTGGCGCATGCCTTACGTCTCGAAGAAAAGTTTTTTATGGTTGAGCAGCAGTTAGATGGGCAATTGTTTTATTTAACTGAAGAGGTGCATGGAAGTAGGCAGGAGCTTAAGCAGTTGCAGGAGAGAAATCTTCAGTTACAGGCTCATATCGCTCATTTAGAGGGGCTGGTGACTCATTTTCAGGGAGATGTCCGGCATTTAGATCAAGTTTTAAAGCGTGTACATAGTAAAGCAAGTTATCGAATAGTACGTTTCATCAAAGATAGCCCTAAAAAAATCAGTCATTTATTACAGCCAGTAGAGCGACTTGAAACAGTGGCTATGGAAGAAAATAACTTAGTTGTTCCAAACCATCATGATTATAGTGCGTGGCTCGCTGAATATGGAGAGGGGGTTGGGCAAGACAAGCAAATATTGGCAAAGGAGATAGCCGGTTGGAATAGGCCGCCGAAAATTGCGATACTTATGCCTGTTTATAATCCTGAGAGAGCTTGCTTAGAAAATGCGATTGAGTCTGTGTTGCAGCAGGTTTATGATAATTTCGAGCTGTGTATTGCTGATGATGCTTCAACGAGAAGTTATGTGCGCGAGGTGCTGGAGCATTATCAACAGCAAGATCCGCGCGTTAAAGTCATTTTTCGTGAGCGCAATGGACATATTTCTGCGGCTTCTAATAGTGCCCTGTCATTAGTTGATGCAGATTATGTGGCGCTCATGGATCATGATGATTTATTAACCCCCGATGCCTTGTATTGGGTTGCCAAAACGATTCAACAAAATCCTGATGTACAGTTGATTTATTCTGATGAAGATAAAATGGATTTACAGGGCGTACGTTATGCGCCGTATTTTAAGCCGGACTGGAATCCTGAATTACTGTTATCGCATAATTTTATTTGTCATTTAGGGGTTTATAAAACGGCACAGATTAAGGCTTTAGGCGGTTTTAATTCGGACTTTGATGGCGCGCAGGATTATGATTTAGCGTTACGTTATGTCGCGGAATTAAAGCCGGAACAAATTGTACATATTCCTCGTATTCTCTATCACTGGCGCGCTGTTTCTGGGAGTACCGCGAATGGTGTGCATGAAAAACCGTATGCCGAAGCATTAATCGCTAAAGCCGTTAGGGCCGCTTTAGCGCGTAAACAACGAGCCAGTGACGTGTTGGTGCATGATCGTTTGCCTGGGGCTTTACGCGTGCGTTATCTGTTACCTGACGTATTGCCGCTGGTTAGTATTGTAATACCGACGCGTAATGGTTTTAGTTTATTGCGCCGCTGCGTGGAAAGTATTTTTGCTAAAACGCATTATGCCAATTATGAGCTGTTGATTATTGATAATGGCAGTGATGATTTCGTTGCTTTGCGTTATTTGCAAAGTTTACAGAAAGATTCGCGCGTTACCGTGATTCGAGATGACAGCCCGTTTAATTATTCGGCATTAAATAATAAGGCGGTCGCGCAGGCTAAAGGTGACATTATCGCTTTATTAAATAATGACTTGGAAGTAATTAATGATGACTGGCTAGATGAAATGGTGAGTCATGCCTTGCATCCAGAAGTCGGAGCCGTGGGGGCTAAGTTATATTATCCTGATGATACCATTCAGCATGCGGGTGTGATTGTTGGTTTAGGTGGGGTTGCCGGGCATTCGCATAAACATTTTCCGCGCGATAACCCTGGCTATTGTGGGCGTTTATTATTAGCTCAAAACTTGTCTGCTGTTACAGCGGCCTGCTTAGTCCTTAGAAAAGAGGTTTTTAATGCGGTGGGTGGTTTAGATGAAAAGAATTTATCGGTGGCTTTTAATGATGTAGATTTTTGTTTACGCATACAGGAGCAAGGTTTTTATAATGTCTGGACTCCGTATGCAGAGTTGTATCATTATGAATCAGCCACGCGTGGATATGAAGATACGCCCGAGAAGCAGGCGCGTTTTAGTCAAGAGGTTGAGTATATGCAAAAACGTTGGGGTGGGGGATTGTTGGTCGATCCTGCGTATAGCCCAAATTTAACACTAGACCGTGAAGATTTCTCTTTTGCTTGGCCGCCGCGGGTATGAGCTTTTTTAATCTGATTTTGATTTTAATTTGCGTATTAGGTATTGCCTGCGGTCAGATTTTGTTCAAATTAGCGGCGGAATTTTTCCCCAAAAGCTTGGCGTTTAACGATTTATTGGGCTTTGCTCTGAATAGGTATTTTTTATCGGCTTTAGTCATTTATGGCTTGGCAACAATTTTATGGATTTATGCCTTAAAATTAGTTCCGTTAAATGTGGCATATCCATTAATGTCTTTGGCTTTTATTATTGTGCCTGTTTTAAGTTATATTTTTTTAAAGGAAGCCATTGAGTATAAAACCTTCGTGGGCACATTGGTGATTATTCTCGGTTTATTGATAACAGTTAAGTGAGGGTGTAGTGAAGATTTCAGTAGCGATTCCTTGTTATAAGGTTAAAGAGCAAATTTTATCTGTTATTCAGCGTATTCCCGCGCAAGTAGAAAAAATTTATGTGGTGGATGATTGTTGTCCTGAACACAGCGGGTTACTTGTGCAAAGCCAGTGCGATGACCCTCGCATTACCCTTATTTTCCATGAATCTAATCAAGGTGTGGGCGGTGCGATGATTACCGCTTATCGTCAAGCATTAGAAGAGCAAATGGATATTGTGGTCAAAATTGATGGTGATGGTCAGATGGATCCGGGATTATTATCGCTGTTTATTGAGCCTATTGTGCAGGGGCGTGCTGACTATACGAAAGGTAATCGATTTTTTAATTTGGAAACTTTGATTGCCATGCCGCCGATGAGAAAATTTGGTAATGCAGCGCTTTCCTTTGTAAATAAGTTTTCTAGTGGTTATTGGAATATCATGGATCCAACCAATGGTTATACGGCGATTCATTGTCAAACACTCGCTTTGCTGCCTTTGGATAAATTGAGTACGCGGTATTTTTTTGAAAGTGATATGTTATTTCGTTTAGGTACTGTGCGTGCTGTGGTGCGCGATATTTCTATGGCTGCGATCTATGCGGATGAAAAAAGTAACTTACAGATTAAAAAAGTGATTCTTGAATTTCCTTGCTTGTATCTTAAGGCCTTTTTTAAACGTGTTTTTTATAATTATTTTTTACGCGATTTTAATGGCGCGAGCCTTGAGTTAGTCTTTGGCTTATTGCTCATCTTATTTGGTGCTTCATGGGGTGTTGAACATTGGCTTGGTTCTATTGTATCTCAGCAAGTTGCCAGCTCAGGTACAGTAATGTTAGCTGTCTTACCTCTTATTATCGGCTTTCAGTTGCTCTTAAGTGCCATACAATTTGATATGGCAAATATTCCGCGCGAGCCTTTACAAAAGTATTTGCGGGCAATAAAAAAGTAAGGCGTTATTTTTTGTAGGAGTGGCTTCTAGCCACGAATATTGAGATTTAACGTCGATTTCATAAGATTATTTGTAATTCCATGTTATTTATTAATCGAGCTTCTTAAGTCGAGTCGGTATTAACTGTGTTCAATTTATGCTCATTAAGCTTACCGTGTCTATTTTATGCAACTAATTCGAGAAATTTTTAACAAGTATTCTTTTGAGAGTGCTATTTTTATAGGGCTTTCTTTTTATACCTTTTTTTACTTTACGCCTTCTTCGTATGGTTATGCTTTATCGCTTTTAGGTATGCCCGGAGAGGGTTTGATTTTTGGAACGCCTCAGCCTGTTCGTAGTGATGAATGGGCTGTTTGGACGCCCTATTTACAAAGTTTGGTTAATAATAATTTTTCTCGATACAACTTTCTTTCTATCTATCATGAGGACTTTAGGAATTTTAATGCCCTGCCTATTTTTGATTGGGCAATGGTTTTTAAGCCTCAGTTCTGGTCTTTTTTTATTATGTCGCCGGCAAGAGCTTTTTCCTTTTCGCATGGCTTCTTAATTGCTGCCTTTTTAATTGGTTGGAAGCAACTTACTGAAAAACTCATGGGGCATTATTCTTATGCCTCGCCTGCAATTTTTATTTTATTTTCCCTGTTACTTTTTTTTTCTAGCTTTGTTCAAGGGTGGTGGACAACTGTAGGTCCTGTTATTGCTTTTTTTCCATGGTTAATGTTAGTTTTCTTACGTTGGCAGCGAAATAGCTTTTTCTATTACTTAGTCTTGGTTTATGTTGCGACAGTGTGGTTATTGTCACACACCTATCCTCCTTTGATTATTTCTTGTGGATATCTAGGCTTGTTCTTGATTTGCGCCTTTCAACCTCATTTTTTTAGCAACTTTAGGCGTCTGATCTTTAGTTTTCTGGCTTGTGGCGTAGCCATCGCTTTGGTTATTTTTTATTATCAAGACATCATTAGCATCATGATGAATACCGTTTATCCTGGTCATAGAGTGTCTGCTGGAGGCGAAACACACTGGTATTTGTGGTTATCTTCATTTCTTCCTTATATCACTCATTCTTACGAAGAAGCTATTTATGGAGGGGCAAACATTTGTGAAGTAGGGACTGTTTCCAGTTTGCTGCCTTTGATGGCGCTCTGCTTTATTAATTACCCAGGGATGAGTTATAAAAATAGCCGAGATGTATTGATCTTGTTATTGTGCGTGCTGTTTTTTTCTCTCTGGATGTTGATTCCTGTTCCGGCGTTGATAGCTAAGCTTTTACTGCTTACTTCGGTTCCTGGGAATAGAATGCTTTTTGCGCTTGGGGTTATGGTGAATTTTTTGGCATTAAGTCTTTTATTAAAGCAGGAGACTCGCTTTACTTTTAACCGCGTGATGATTTTTTGTGTATTGCTGTTTGGCGCATGGAATCTGCATATAATCTATTCGGATATTGGCTTGTTCCATAAATCAAGTTTAGAGTTAATGGCTATACCTTTGCTTGTTTTGTTGGCTTTTTCAGTACATAAAAATAGAATGGGTGAGAAAGGAGCGAGAGTTTCTTTAGTCCTTATTGCCTTTTTAATTAACGCAGCTTACTTTGCCGGATTTAATCCTGTGCAGTCTGCTTTACCTATTTTTAATGCGGCCAATAGTTCTGTTGTAGCCAAACTTAAAATACAGGAATCTGAAGATGCTCGAGGATGGCTAGTGACCTCGTATAATACGGGGGCAGTATTAAATGGTTTAGGATTGAAGTCTTTTGCTCATGTGTTAATACAGCCTCAATTAGTATTTTTTAGACAATTGTTTCCTGAATTACCTGAACAGGAATTCAATCATATATTTAATCGATATGCGCATATCGAGCTATATGATGGTAATAAAATTTATTCGCCCTCATCGGATGTTATTCGTATTCCATTGCAGCGAGTACTGCAGGGAGGTGTGCCAGCTACTGATACACAAACAACCGTTGTTGCATTTGATTCTTTAAGTTCTGTTTTACCTGGCGGTGAGTTTGATTCTATTGCTATAAGCGACGATAAGCTCATCGTTATCGGCTGGCTTATGAGCAGTCAGAAGCATTATGCGTTGAATTTGCAGGAACTGGATATTTTAGGTTTTCATGTATTGCCGCGCCCTGATGTGGTAAACGCAACGGGCGATATGAGTTTGCTCAATTCTGGTTTTAAGTTGATTTTACGTTTATCAGAACAAAATAAGGCGATGATTCAGCGAGAAGGTTTTTGTTTTGCGAGTATCAGCGATGAATATGGCGCTAGGGCACCCGTTAGAGTTAAAGCGGATGCGTTACTTGATTGTAGAAAATAAAGCAAAAATTAATGCTATGGAGTTAAATGAATGATCTGTAGGCACGTTCTAGCCGCTAAAATCCATGCCGCGTTGTTTTTCGCGGCTAGAAACCGCTCCTACGCAAAGAAATGCCTGCATGAGAGTAAGAGGTAATTCTGGTTTGAGGAGCGGTTATTTGCCTATACAAAACGAACTAAAAATCTTCCCAAGCAAATCATCTGAGGTAAACTCACCCGTGATTTCTGAAAGGTGATTTTGTGCTTGTCTTAGGTCTTCGGCGACTAATTCACCGGCTAGATTGTTTTGTAATTGTTCTAAAGCGTTTTTTACGAAGTGTTCGCCTTTAGTTAATGCTTCTATATGGCGGCGGCGGGAGATGAATACATTGTCTGTTGTGCCATCAAAACCGACACTTTGCTTTAAGTGTTGTTTTAATAGATCCATGCCGATGCCTTGTTTTACTGAGAGGTAAATTTGTGTGCCGTTTTCGTTCTCAATGATTTCTGGCTGGATTTTGAGTAAATCAATTTTGTTATAAACTCTGGTGATGCTGATATTGCTAGGTAAGGTTTTTAAAATAGCATCGGGTTCGGGGTCGTTGACATCAATGAGTAATAATATCTTATCGGCTTTTAATATTTCTGCATGCGCGCGACGTACGCCTTCTTGTTCCACGGCATTGTCACTTTCGCGTAAGCCGGCGGTATCAATAATATGCAGGGGCATGCCGTCTATTTGTATGCGCTCTTTTAGCACGTCACGCGTTGTGCCGGCAATATCGGTAACAATCGCGGCATCATGGCCTGCTAGTGCATTGAGCAAACTAGATTTACCGGCATTAGGCTTACCTGCTAGTACCACGGTCATGCCGTCGCGTAGTAAGCGGCCTTGTTGGGCGGTGACTAAGATAGCTTGGATGGATTGCAATAAGCGAATAATACGATTTTCGATGATGCCATCACTCAAGAAATCAATTTCTTCATCAACAAAATCAATCGCGGCTTCAACATAGATACGCAGAGCAATCAGCTCTTCTACAAAAAAATTAATTTGTTCAGAAAATACGCCTTGCAAGGATTTTTGTGCTGAACGTGCCGATTGCTCCGTGCTGCTTGCAATTAAGTCGGCAATCGCTTCTGCTTGTGCTAAATCTAGCTTGCCATTTAAAAAGGCACGTTCTGAAAATTCACCTGGATTAGCTAAACGTGCCCCTAAAGATAAAATACGTCTAAGTAACATATCCAGAATAACCGAGCCGCCATGACCTTGTATTTCTACCGTATCTTCTCCGGTGAATGATGCGGGATTAGGGAAGAATAAGGCTAAGCCGGAATCAATAATGTTGCCATCAGCCTCATAGAATGACGCATAATGTGCATGACGCGGCTTGAGTGTTTTATTGATTAATTGCTGAGCAATAGATAGGGCGTCATTGCCTGACATTCTAATAATCCCAACACCGCCATTTCCGGCTGGGGTAGCGATTGCTGCAATAGTATCTTGGTGAGCGATATTCATAATGGCCTCAATAAAAAAGCCGAATCAGGCTAAAGCATGATTCGGCTTAGGGTGTCGATGTAACTTAACGATTAGCGCTATTTTTCGCCAACAATTTTTTTAGTGATATACCATTGCTGGATGATCGATAAGGTGTTGTTTGTTACCCAGTATAAAACTAAACCTGAAGGGAAGAACAAGAAGAACACGGTAAAAACAATCGGGAACATACGCATAATTTTTGCCTGCAATGGATCAACCGGTGCAGGGTTTAATCTTTGCTGTATGTACATACTAATACCCATTAATACAGGTAAGACAAAAAATGGATCTTTAGATGATAAGTCTTGTACCCAGAATAGGAAAGGCGCTTGCCTTAACTCAACGGTTTCAATTAATACCCAATACAGCGAAATGAACACCGGAATCTGTACGATAACTGGTAAACAGCCGCCCATAGGGTTAACTTTTTCCCTGCGGTATAAGTCCATCATTTCTTGGTTAAAGCGTTGACGATCATCGCCATAGCTTTCTTTTAGTTGTGCTAGGCGAGGCTGCAATTTACGCATTTTTGCCATTGATTTGTAGCTAGCCGCTGACAATGGAAAAAAGAGTAATTTAATACAGAAAGTGACGCCCATAATTGAGAAACCCCAATTTTTTACGAAGTCATGAATAAAATTCAATAAGGCGTAAATGGGTTTACCAATAATTGTTAACCAACTGTAATCAACCGTTAATTCAAGGCCAGGCGCTATGGCTTCCATCATCGGCTGGATTTTAGGGCCTGCAAATAATTGGCTCTTAAATTCGGCGTTGCTATTTGCCGCTACTGTCGTTGGATTGGGGTATGAGCCAATAACGTAGCGTGAATTGCCTAATTCTTTAGTGAAGAAATGCTGTTCATTGCCGACAGGTGGGATCCACGCAGCAGCAAAGTAATGTTGAATCATGCCTGTCCAGCCACCTGTTGAGGTCACTTTAAGGTCAATATCAGCCATGTCATCAAATTCAAATTTCTGAAATTTTTCTTCTTCTGTATAAATAACAGCACCGGCAAAAGTACGGATAAAGGTATTACCTTGGCCATCGCTATAAGGCACTCTAAGTAATTGTGTATACGGTCTGCCTGTCCAGTCTTTTGCTGATTTATTATCTATTTTTTGTGCTAGTTGAATAGCATAACTGCCGCGTGTAAAGGTATAGGTTTTGCTATAGCTTAAGCCGTTGTTATCCGTCCATGTTAATGGCACGTTTAAGGTGTTTTCGCCAGCTTTAAGTACGTAGTTATATTGCTCGGCGTGCAGCTGTACGCTGTGGTTTGGTAAAGTTACAGACTCAGGGCTGCTAATAAGCCCGCTTTGACCTAAAAATAGTTTTTCTGAGCTACTATCAAATAGACGTACCGGCGTTGGCTCTCCTTTTTCAAAAGGATAATCTAAAAGATCAAGATTACGTAAAGTACCCCCTTGAGTATCAATTTCTAGGTGATAAACGTCGGTAGTAACAGTAATAATGCTATTTGCTGCGTTCTCTAGGAAAGGTAGTTCAGAGCTGCTGCTATTTGATCCGGTGGCTGGAACAAGGTTGCCATTGCTATCAATAACGGTTTGTTGGGCTGTAGTTTCAGGCTTTGGGCCATAGTCCACTTGCCATGCTTCCCATAACATTAATGAAATCATCGATAAAATGACGATGAGTACAAATCTTATATTCTCCATTTTTACTTACCAACTTTTTTGGGTACTGGATCATCAATATCACCATCATGAAAAGGGTGACATCTTAGTAATCGTTTTATTGTGAGATAGGAGCCGATGAGTGCGCCGTGCATTGAAATTGCTTGCATAGCATAGCTCGAACAAGTGGGGTGAAAGCGACAATTATTTCCCAGCAGAGGACTTATAAAATTTTTATAAAATCTCAGTAGGGCTATGAGAAGGGTACGCATCGCTTAGTTACCTTGAGCCAATGCTTAGCTAAAGAATCTTGTAGTGTTTTTGAATCTGCCGTCGCCGCATCCCTGCGTGCGGTTACAACGAGGTCAAGATTGGGTATCTGATGTTGTTGTAATCTAAAGCTTTCCCGGGCGGATCGTTTGATTTTATTTCTATCTACAGCGCGTTTAATATGTTTTTTTGCGATAGCAAGCCCTAAACGGGGATGCTCTAGCTCATTAACAATGGCAAGTACTGTGAAATAGTTATCGGTTGATCTTTCCGGTTTTGCAAAAACACGTTTAAATTCAGCGGGTTCTCGTAACCGTACGGACGGTGGAAAACTAAATGCTTTCTGGGTCAACGGTTAAAGGGCTAGTACGTGACGACCTTTTGCTCTGCGTGCATTGATAACTTTACGACCACCTACGGTTGCCATTCTTGCACGAAAGCCGTGAGTACGAGCGCGTTTGATTTTGCTTGGTTGGTAAGTTCTTTTCATCTTGATGATTCCTAAACGTTAAAAAATGGATATAAAAGTTCTGGAATGATAGGTAATTAATGCTCTTTTGTCAATCACTTAATCGTGCTCCCAACCAGCGTTAATGCGCAGGAAGTTCACAGATGGTTACAAAGTTTTATTTGGGACTTCGATAAAAATCGTACTAAGTATCCGACTAAGTACAAAATTACTTGACCACTACAATTGTGATTATGATTATTAGAACTTTAAGGTGCTAATTCATTCGTACCTATAAATAAGGCCTGCTCCACTATCTATTTAATAAGCTAGGGCTTTTTCTAGCCGCCTGCTACTACAAATGAGTAAACGCTTTTTTGTAATTCCTGGTTAAAAAACTATGCTTAATGGTAAGATCTGATCTAATCTAATTTTTTATTAAAAGTAAGGATTTATTAAGTGAATGCCAATACAACAGCGATTATTTTGATCGGCTATCAAAATGATTATTTTTTGACCGATGGCGTTTTGCATCATGCTTTAGAAAGCACTGACGCCGTACAAAAAATACTGCAAGGCACGGTAGCTTTAATAAATAAAATAAAAGATACGCCCATTTTAGTGATCAATACCCCGATTATTTTCACTGAAACCTATACCGAATTAATCAATCCCATAGGTATTTTAAAGACCATCAAAGAGGTAGGCGCATTTAAAAGCGGGACGGCTGGTTCTGAAACCATTGCCCAGATTTTGGCCTTTGCAGACAGAATTATCAACGTACCGGGAAAAAGAGGTTTAAATGCTTTTTCTAATACTTCATTAGACAGCTTATTACAAGAGCACAATATAAAAGATGTTGTTTTAGCTGGCGTAGTTACTTCTATTTGTTTGGATACTACGGGCAGAACTGCTTTAGATAAGGGCTACAATGTTACCGTCTTAGAGGATTGTACGGGGGGGCGTAGTCGTTATGCGCGGGTTTTAAATAGTACTCAACTACTTGAAGAATTAAACTAAATTAGATGACCAAACAGCGTATATCTAAGTATGAATTACAAGCGCAGCTGAATTTAAAGTTGTTCGAAAGCTTAGGCGCTTCTGAGCGTAAATACAGAGACCTAGTAAATAATCTTAGGCAAATTGTTTTTCAGCTTGATTTGGAGGGACATTTTGTTTTTCTAAATGCCGCTTGGGAAGTGATTACTGGCGTATCAATTGACTCCGCTCTAAAGCAATCGTGGTTGGGTTTTGTTGATCTGACAGATCGTGCTTTAGCGGCAGAAAAACTACAGCAGATATATGCTCAAAACTATCAGGCAGATAAACACTTTGAATGTCGTTTGTTGGTTAATCAATCCACACTCATTAGTGTGGAAGTATTTTTCACGCCACTGTTTGGTGTTGATGGTATTGAAGGCATTATAGGGACATTTTTTGATGTTACCGAACATAAAAATACGTTAAAAGAGCTTAATGCTAACAAGGAGCGCTTAGCGTTTGCTTTGCAAGGTGCTGATGATGGCTATTGGGATTGGAATTTAGAAACAGATGAGGTGTATTATTCAGTCGGCTGGAAGTCTATGCTGGGCTATACCGACAAGGATGCGCTTTCTGATACTTTAGAAACTTGGAATGCCTTGGTTGATCCAAATGATCGTGAGAGTGTTCTCCGGTCGGTAAACAGCTACCTTGCTGGAGAGCTTGATAAATTCAATATTGAATTTCGTATGCTCCATAAACAAGGCGGTTGGATAGATATTTTGTCCAGAGCCTCATTAGCGCGTGATGAGCAAGGAAAAGTGCTCAGCCCTAAGCGTTTAGTAGGGACGCATGTCGATATTACTGAGCGCAAGAAGGCGCAGTTGCAATTAAAGATGCAAAACATTGCTTTAGAAACCACGGCCAATGCGATTATCATTACTGATGCGCAGGCAAAAATAGAATGGGCGAATTCCGCGTTTTCAGTATTAACAGGCTATACGCTTGACGAGCTTATTGGACTGACGCCTAAAGAGTTAGTTTATTCTGAAGCGCAGAATAGTGCCTTTTATAAAGATTTGTGGGCCGCTATAAAGGGCGGTAAAGTCTGGACAGGGGATTTAATTAATAAGAAGAAATGCGGTGCGTTGTATTATGAACACATGACTATCAGTCCCGTGTTTGATGATTATGGTTATATCCTGCACTTTATTGCGGTTAAAGAAGATATTACTCGGCGCAAAGAGAGTGAGCAGCAGATAGAGCAGTTAGCCTTTTATGATGCGTTAACGGGCATTCCCAATCGGCGACTATTTTTAGATAAGCTGGAGCAATGCTTTGTTAGAAGTAGGCGAGAGCAGCAATATAGCGCCTTACTCTTTATTGATTTAGACAGATTCAAATTGTTGAATGACACGCATGGACATGATATTGGTGATTTATTATTGATCGAAGTGGCGGGGCGCATAAACTCTTGTGTTAGTGAAAAAGATTTGGTGGCTCGCTTAGGGGGTGATGAGTTTGTGGTCATGCTAGAGCAGTTAGCGCCTAACTCGGAAAACGCACTTGCCGCTACTTTACATGTTGCTGAGAAAATTCTGGTACGATTAAATAAAGAATATCGCTTTGATAGTATTAAGCATAGAGGGTCTTCTAGTATTGGTATTTGCCTGTTTATGGATGAATACGAGAGTATTGAAGGCATTCTGAAGCATGCGGATATTGCCATGTATGAGGCTAAGTCGGCAGGGCGAAATGTGCTACGCGTTTTTGATCCTCTGATGCAACAGGCGATCAAGGAGGCTGCTGCATTAGAAGAGGCGTTATGGCGCGCTTTAGAGGAGAAAGAGTTTACGCTGTTCTATCAACTGCTAATTAATCATGACCGCAAGATTATTGGTGCCGAGGCACTCATTCGTTGGCAGCATCCAGAAAAAGGAGTTATTGGACCTGATGACTTTCTGCCATTAATAGAAAGTAATGGCATGATTATTCCTGTGGGTGATTGGGTTATTAACGAGGGTCTGGCACAGCTAAAGAAATGGCAGCAATCAGCGATGTTGAATGACATAAGCTTATCAATTAATATCAGCAGGGTACAGTTTGGCAAGTCTGATTTCGTTAGTAAGCTATTGCAAGCGGTTGAATATCATCAAGTTGATTGTAATTTTCTATATCTTGAACTAACAGAATCTATTTTTATTGATAATCCCGACAGTCTGATTAACAAAATAGCAGAGCTTAGAAGTAAAGGTATTCGTTTTTCTATGGATGATTTTGGTACGGGATATTCTTCCCTAAGTTATTTAAAGCGCTTTAAATTTGACCAGTTAAAAATAGATCGTCTGTTTGTGCAGGATATAGAAAACAACCCAGAAGATTTGGTTTTAGTGACTACCATGATTAAGATGGGGCAAAATTTGGGGCTTGAAGTGGTTTCAGAAGGTATAGAAAATCAGGAAAATTTTGAGACTCTAATAAAGTTGGGTTGTGAAAAATTCCAAGGCTATTGGATAAACCGACCTATGCCGGTCAGTGAAATTAACGCATTGAGTCAGTTAGAGCCTATGCGTCGGCACATCCTTCAATAGCATTATCCATAAAAACAGGAAAAGCAAGTGCATATAAAACGGCTGATTTCGACAGCCTGGCTAGCATCACTCAAAACAAAGTAATAACTCGGCATTTTTCATATAGCGCCAAAAGTAGTTGACTCTTTTGGCTATCATTTTAACACGGGACATATTGAAAACCGTAGGGCGCGGCTCCAGCCCGCCTTTAGAATAGATGATGGGCATTGGCGGGCTGAAGCCGCGCCCTACCAATATATAATGTCCCGCCTTAAGTTCATAGCCCTGTTTCGGAAATAGCTAAAGCGTGTCACTCCAGTGATTTGTCCCGCTTTAAATG
>JAIPFI010000040.1 GCA_021736705.1 Methylococcaceae bacterium
CACTTCTTCCCCGAAAGGACAGCGAGTATTGCAGACACAAATACTGTCCTGATTACTTGAAGACAATGAAAAATTTCCGCCAATATTATTTTTAAGTCCTACTATTAATTCGATATAGCTTTCTATATTTAGAGCGTTTTTTTTGTGCTTGTGCTCATTTCTATAAACTTCTTCAAAAAAACAGCCCGCAGTTAATGCGATATTTTCAATTAACTGCTGACACTGCTCCTGCCCTAGCTGCTCACTGGCATGCATCAGTTCGATAATAAAAGTTTGCAAAAAAGCAATAGGCGTTAAATTAGAGAGAGAACTATTAGGCATGTGATATTCCTGAAGTTTTTTTTCACTGATTGAAGCATAGCTTCGCAATGCGCGCAAATAAAAAACATAAGTTATTGTTTTATATAACCAAGTAAATTGGTATGAAATATGCTTATAGGTTTAGCTAAGACCAGAAGAAAAATACATGATTCTGTCTTGTATGGTCTTAAAAATATAAAAATAATAATAATTCTAATAATAAAAAACGAGGTTCCAATATGAGCACTGAAAAACCCCCTTTAGATCCACATCCCTTAAGTGAATACGTCGCCTGGGCCGGCAATCGTAACCGCGAGCCTATCTTAGGTGTGTTAAAAGAGAAATTACCTAAAGATTCAGGCCGAGTATTAGAAATGGCCAGTGGTAGTGGTATGCACATTAACTACTTTGCGCCGCATTTTGAGCATTTGCATTTTCACCCGTCGGACAGAGATATTGAAGTTTTTGATCATATCAAAGACCTAAGTGCTGCTCATGGAAATGACAATATAGCGGATCCCGTTCATCTTGATTTAACCAAGCCAGAAACTTGGTTTAAGGAAGATATGAAAGGCTCTTTTGCTTCTATTTTCTGCATTAACATTTTTCAGGTTGCGCCGATTTCTATTGCCGATGGCATGATGGAATGTGCGGAACACTTACTCAATGAGGACGGTTTTTTATTGATTTATGGGCCTTTCCAGGTCGAAGGTCAATTTTCAACAGAATCAAACCAAGAATTTCATCAGACTTTAAGTTCCGCGGGCGTGCCTGAATGGGGTCTAAAAGATGTTGCAGATTTAAAAGCCGCCGCTGCGAAACATGGTATGGAATTAAAAGAACAAATCAATATGCCAGCTAACAACTTTTCTCTTATCTTTGGAAGAATTTAATTATGTCAAAAATACTTAATGAAGTTTTACTTGCCAATCGTAACTATAGCAATGACTTTGATAAAGCGGATTTACCCATGCCGCCAGGACGTCAATTTGCCATTCTTACTTGTATGGATGCCAGACTAGATCCAGCTAAATATGCGGGTCTTGCTGAAGGCGATGCGCATGTTATTCGTAATGCCGGTGGTCGTGCCAGTGATGATGCGATTCGCTCGCTGGTCATTTCTTATAAACTCTTAGGTACGCGTGAATGGTTTGTTATTCATCACACGGATTGCGGTATGGAAACTTTTAGCAGTGAAATCATGAGCGAGTTATTAGAGAATAGTTTAAAGACCGCATCAGTGGATGCCGAGGGTTGGCATGATTGCTGTGATGGGCCAGGCTCAACAGAAGGTAAATATATCAACTGGCTAACCATTAAAGACCAAGCAATAAGTGTGACTGAAGATGTTAGCAGAATTAAAACGCACCCTTTAGTACCTGCCGATATTCCGGTTTATGGTTATATTTATGATGTTAAAACCGGTAGCTTAATTGAAGTGCCTACAGCAACCGAAGCGGGCAAGGCAAAATAATGACACAACGAAACTCAGCTGTTGTTATTGGCGTTGGACCAGAGCGTGGCTTAGGGGCTACATTGGCAAATCATTTTGCTGCACAAGGGTTGCATGTTTATATAGCTGGGCGTAGTAAAGAAAAGCTGCAACAAGTGGTTAATCGAATTGTAACAAATGGGGGTCAAGCAACTGCTGTGGTGGCTGACGCGACGAAAGAGTTCGATATTAACCACTTGTTTGATGTTATTCATTTTGATGATGCTATATTACAACTTGCTGTCTACAATGTAGACAGCAATATTCCAGCGCCTATACTGGAAACTAAAGCCGAAACGTTTACTATCTTGTGGCAACAAAATTGTTTGGGCGCGTTTTTATTTGCTAAAGAAGCCATTGAATGTATGCAGCCGAATAACAAAGGCACGCTTATTTTTACTGGTGCTACCGCTTCTCTACGCGCAAAACCACCATTTACTGCGTTTGCATCGGCAAAAGCGGCATTGAGATCATTAGCGCAAGGCTTGGCGCGAGAGTTTTCACCCCAAGGTATTCATGTTGTGCATGCTGTTATAGATGGCGTGATTAATGGCGATCGAGCTGCGCAACAATTTCCTGAGTATTACCAATCCAAAGGTGAAGAGGGCATGCTAGATTTAGAGGCTATTGCCGAAACCTACTGGTTTATGCATTGCCAACACCCTAGTACATGGACACATGAATTAGATCTTAGACCGTTTAAAGAACCTTTTTAGGTGAAAATAATGACTGAAAAAACTGATTGGCAATTACAAGGTAGTTATTTTGAAACTTGTAACTGTGAAACCGCTTGTCCTTGCATTTGGTTGCAAGACCCTTCAGAAGGGGATTGTAAATTATTGGTCGCCTGGCATATAGAAACAGGTCACTTTGCAAATCAAGCCCTGAACAATCTTAATGTCGCATTAGCTTGTTATGCACCGAGCAATATGAAAGAGGGGAACTGGCAAGCTGCTTTATATATAGATGAACAAGCCGATGATGCCCAAGTTGATGCCATTACTCAAATTTTTAGTGGTCAACAAGGAGGGCATTTAGCTATTCTGATGAGTTTTGTTACCGAGGTTTTAGGTATCAAAAAAGTTAAAATTGATTATCAAGAAGAGGGCAAAAAACGCAGGATGTCCATTCCTGGTATTGCCCAAGCAGAAATAGAGAGTATTCAAGGTATCACGGGAAGCGAATCGATGATTAGTAATCCGCCTTTGTGTGTTGTCAGTAGTCATCCTGCCATTGTTGCCAAATCCAATCAGTATCAGTATCAGGATTTTGATAAAGACTGGCAGTTCAGTGAGCGTAACGGTTATTACTCAGCTTTTACTTATCAGCCTTGAATTTAGTGCCTGTGCCAAAAATCCTTATTTTACTGATTGTTATTACTCTCGCCGCATGGGGGATTCTGGTTTATCAATATTGGCAAATGAACACTTTGCCTATGTCCCAAATGTGGATGCCACCCGATTCAGTTTGGCAATGGCAGCTCACTGATTTTGTCGTTGTCTATAGCATGTGGGCGGTTATGATGGCGGCTATGATGCTACCTTCAGCCATACCGATGATTAAAGCATTTAGTAAAAGCTGTCGGCAACGTTATGGCAATGATATGCCTTTTAGCATGCTTTTTAGTCTGGCTTATCTGTTAGTCTGGTTCGTCTTCAGTGTGTTATTAACCGCATTGCAATGGCAGTTACACGGATTGCAATGGTTATCCGGCATGATGGCTAACAACAATACGTTTTTAGCTGCCGGTATCTTGATGATGGCAGGCATCTATCAATTCACCGCACTGAAAAATGCCTGTTTGCAGCACTGCCGCTCGCCGTTTAGTTTTTTATTAAATTCCTGGCAGAATGGCAGCCAAGGTGCTTTTAAGATGGGGCTTATTCATGGCAGTACTTGTGTGGGCTGTTGTTGGGCGCAAATGTTGATTATGTTTGCTGTTGGCGTTATGAACATAACGGCAATGGTTTTGATCACCTTATTTATCTTGCTCGAAAAGGGTTTGCCTGCGAATGAACAGCTCCTCAGTAAAGTAACGGGGCTGCTATTATGTGTTTGGGCTGGTTTTCTTTTACTGTAAAAACGGCCTACTTATGTAGGAGCGCAGACGGCTCATCTGCCTTTTACAGGCAAGCTGCCTGCGCCCCTAAGATAAAGACATTATTTTATGCACATGCCTAAGTACTTAAGAAATATTATGTCAACATTTTATATATCCTGAATCAGGCATTAAGTTTTGTGTAGATACCCAACATTTGAACCTAGGTTTATAATCAAGCCGTATTCTAGCAACCGTAATACCCTTTTATGGAGATATGACTATGGATTTTTTTGATTCACTCAATCATTATCTAGCGACTCATCCGGTAATGCTCGACCAACTTGAATTTGCGTTTAGAATTAAATATTGGCTTTTATTAGGAATAGCTGTTTATTTTGTTCTGCTACCTTACAGAGAGTATAAAAAAGAAATCAAAAAGCAGATTGAACTATCTAAAAAAGAAGGCCATTTTCTTGCTTAAAGCTTATTTACGATATGGCTACCTGTAAACATCGCACCGCCCTACCCCTAAACAACCTTCGACCACGTTAATTATTTAGTCATGCAAGCCATCGTTAACATTTTGCGGATTCATGACTTTAGATCTTCGCTTGCCATCTCTGTCGTCTCTCCTGATGAAATAGCAGGATTGCTATAATTGCTAATTATTATTAAGCCCCCATCTTGCACTGGATAACAGCCTTAAGATCAGGCCTCAAAGTACCCTCAACACAAAACAAACCTGTGTCATTCCTTAGCATTATTTGGGGATAAATCAGGCTTAAACAACATGAAGCACAGGCACTTATGACAGTTACCCACATTTTCTGTGGATAACTTTGTGCATTGTTTTTGCGTAACTCGCTCAACCCTTTACCAGCAAAGGCCAGGCATTAGATCGTACATATTCTATACAAGGCCATCATATCGGCAACGACTGCCGATAAAAAAATATAATTATCGATTATTTTGCACCGTAAGTACCTGAAAAATTAAATATAACTTGTTTTTATGGCATATAACTTAAAAACAAGTATATTTTAAAAAGCACGGAGCTTTGTCACATTTTTATAGTTGATTATTCTGCTATGTTTTTCGCATCAATGGCAATCACAGCAATCACAGCAATCACAGCCCTGAATACTCCACGGTGGTTTAAAGTGCCAAAGCGGCACGCGCATATAATTGAATCGCCAGCAACACAGTGAACGACACGAAGCCAGGACTAATAAATGAACTCAGATTGTTTTTAATTAATTTATACTAAGAAATACACAATTCATCACTTACAGCTGCTCTACTATAAAAATTTTATGTCCCAGCATTCCTTCCTTTATTATCTTTTCTTACAAAAAAACAATCGCTTTTTGTTTCTGCTCGTTTCGCTGGTTCTATACTTTCTTATATACCCTATGGTGCAAGAAACAGTCATAGCCTTAAAAATACTCAACAGTTATTTTATTGTGCTCGTACTTTCCAGTATTTACGCTATTGCCGACAGCCAGCGCCCATTATTGATTAGTTTAATTCTCGCGATATTAACCATTTCTACTCGCTGGCTTTACGCTTTTTATGGCTTCGACTCACTGATTATTCTAGAACATAGCACCGAAGTTATTTTTTGGTTTTATATTGCGCTTTATATTCTTAAATTTATTATTCGCCAAAAAATCATTACTCTTGAAATGCTCTATGCTGCTTTAGCCGTCTATCTCATTTTAGGACTGGCTTGGACCTCTCTTTATCAATTAATAGAACTCTATAATCCAGGCTCATTTGCAACTCCCAAGCCTGAGACTTTACAGCAAAACTCAACTTTCCAAATGTGGTATTTCAGCATGGTAACATTGACTACGCTGGGTTACGGCGATATTACGCCGGTTTCAATGATGGCCAGAGTCATGGTGGCTCTTGAGGCTGTAGCAGGACAATTTTATCTAGCCGTATTAATTGCTAATCTAGTCGGCCGAGGTGTTGCGCAGAAAGAGCAATAAGCTGATGACTAAAAAATCGACATAAAAAAGGGAAGTATGACTTCCCTTTTTTATTATTTGACAAAAACAAGCGCTGACTTTTTAAGCTAAATTCCTTTACTTAATTATGCGAACTTAACTTACTCTGCCACGCTATCCGCAGCAGCTAACATTTTTTGTAGTTCGCCTTTAGCATATAAATCCATAATAATATCGCAACCACCGATTAACTCACCTTTAATATAAAGTTGCGGATAAGTTGGCCACTGCGAATATTCTTTTAACGCTTCTCGCACTTCTTGATCTTCAAAAATATTAAAAGATCCGTACTTCGCATGACACGCCTTCATAATCTGAGCAACTTGCCCTGAAAATCCACACTGAGGAAAATCAGGTGTACCTTTCATGTATAAAACAACGTCATTGCTCGCTAATTGTTCTTTAATTCTGTCTATAACTTCCATTACATTTACTCAATAAGATAAAAACCAAGTAATACTATCAGGATTTATCCTGCAAAAAAAGTACCGAGTCAAAACAATTATTACTTGCCCATTAAATTTTAGAAAACTATAATCAGCGCTTTTTTCAAAAAGACTGATACTTCACGCTTTCTTTTTGCTTTAAACAAACACATCATTATGACCAGCCATATCATGCCCACATACGGGCGTCTGCCAGTAACTTTCACTAAAGGTGAGGGAGCATGGCTCTGGGACCAAAATAATAAACGCTATTTAGATGCGCTTTCGGGCATTGCCGTGTGTAATTTAGGTCACGCTCACCCTGCTGTTCACGACGCTATTTGTGCGCAAAGTAAAACCTTGCTGCATACGTCTAATTTATACAATATTGAAGTTCAAGAGCAACTAGCGACCAAACTTTGTCAGCTGAGCGGTATGGATAATGTATTTTTTAGTAATTCTGGTGCCGAAGCAAACGAAGCGGCCATTAAAATAGCCCGCATCTATGGTCATACAAAAAATATAGATCATCCTATTGTGATTGTTATGCAAAAAAGCTTCCATGGTCGCACCATGGGCACTTTATCAGCAACAGGCAACGTCAAAATACAGGATGGTTTTAGTCCTTTACTTGATGGTTTTATCCACGTTACCTATAACGACATCAACGCTATCGAAACAGCCATTCAACAAAACCCGAATGTTGTGGCTGTGCTAGTCGAACCCGTCCAAGGAGAAGGCGGGGTTAATATCCCTGCCCCCGATTATCTCAATAAAATTCGTGCGCTGTGCGATCAACACGACTTATTAATGATGTTAGATGAAGTACAAACGGGTATCGCCAGAACCGGCGCTTGGTTTGCCTTTCAACACAACAACATCATTCCTGATGTTTGTACCTTAGCAAAAGCCTTAGGCAACGGTGTACCTATTGGTGCTTGTATGGCCAAAGGCAAAGCAGCGACGCTATTAACGGCTGGCAAACATGGCTCGACTTTTGGTGGGAATCCTTTGGTTTGCAGCGTCGCACTGACTGTTTTAAATACCATAGAAAACGAACAACTGTGTCAACAAGCCGCCGCTAAAGGCAATGCGATTCAACAAGCATTTACTGAACAATTAAAAAAGAACAAGCATGTTGTTGAAGTACGTAATAAGGGCATGATGATAGGTATCCAACTCGATGCACCTTGCATGGAATTGGTTAAAATTGCCTTGGAAGAAGGCCTGCTTATCAATGTCACAGGCGAAACCACGATCCGTTTATTGCCACCTCTGATTATTAATAAAGAGCAAATCGAACTGCTCGTTAGTAAGTTATCTGTTTTAGTTAATCGTCATACACAACAATAAAAATAATACTATGAATCCAAGACACTTTATCAGTTTACTTGATTTATCGAGCAGTGAATTTCGCGCATTAATTCAACGCGCCATTGAACTAAAAAATAACCGTGATCCAAATTTTCAACCTTTAAAAGGTCAAGTTTTAGCGATGATTTTTGAAAAGTCATCGACGCGCACCCGCATTTCATTTGAAACTGGCATGGCACATTTCGGTGGCAGCGCTATTTTCTTATCACCTCGCGATACTCAACTGGGTCGGGGCGAACCGATCAAAGATAGCGCCAAAGTTATCTCCAGTATGGTCGATGCCATCATGCTACGTACTAATAATCACGCTACGGTTACCGAGTTTGCCAAGCATTCCAGTGTACCCGTGATCAATGGCTTAACTGACATATTACACCCGTGCCAATTATTAGCCGACATGCAAACCTATTTCGAACATCGTGGTGATATTCAAGGAAAAACAGTCACTTGGATTGGTGATGGCAATAATATGTGTCATTCTTATATTAACGCCGCAACCCGTTTAGATTTTAAATTAAATATTGCCAGCCCTGAAGGCTATCTTCCTAACAGCGAAATTGTTCATTCAGGCGGTGATCATATTCAAGTTTTTAATAACGCACTAGATGCAGCTAAAAACTCAGATTTAGTTGTTACTGATGTTTGGGCTAGCATGGGGCAAGAAGAAGAGCAAAAACAACGCGAAATCGCTTTTAAAGATTATCAAGTTAATCAAAACATCATGGATAATGCCCATGCAGACGCTTTATTTATGCACTGCTTACCGGCTCACCGCGGCGAAGAAGTCACGGCTGAAGTGATTGACGGCAGACAAAGCGTCATTTATAACGAAGCAGAAAATCGCTTGCATGCACAAAAAGCATTACTAGAATTGCTAATGAGTGCCTAAGTTAGTTAAACTGCATGCAATTAACCTTTAGTAACAGGACTTTTTTGTGAAATACATTGTTTGTTTTATTTTATTATTCAGCAGTCATCTCGCGCATGCGCGATCTGTTTATATCACCGATAGCAAGGAATTTGCTCTGCGCGCCGGCGAGTCAAGCTCGACCAAAGTCCTTCAAATGATAGGTGCCGGTACTCAGCTTACTGTATTAGCAGAAAATAATGCGAACGGTTACAGCCAGGTAAAAACAGAAACTGGCCTCGTCGGCTTCGTTCTTACTCGCTATGTATTACAAGCTGAAAACGAACAACTAAAGACAATGCTAGCTGAATTAAAGCAAAATCACTCAGGTGCGGCAAGCACTAATACCGAGCTAATCAAAGAACGCGATCAACTCAGCAACGATCTTAATGCCTTGCGTCAAACAGCATCTAATGCTATCCAACTCCAAAGCCAGCGCAATGATTTACAAGAGCGAGTCGTACTTGCTGAGCGCGAATTACAACAGCTAAAAAGAGAAAAACAGGCCTTAGAAGATAGCACTAATCAAGATTGGTTTTTATATGGCGGTGCTTTATCTTTTATCGGCATTTTCTTTGGCTTACTTATCCCGAGAATAAAATGGCAGCGTAAGCACTCCAGTAACTGGGACACCTTCTAAGCGAGCAAAACCTATTTTCATTAAGTTCGGATCAATCTGCACTTAAAACACATTCAAAGCTTTCCATTTATTCACTCTGCAATCAAGAGACTCAAATCACATGGCAAACGATAAAAATACACGTACTTTTTCCTCTCAAGTCGTCGATGGTATGGAGCGCGCACCCAGTCGTGCCATGCTTCATGCGGTAGGTTTTAAAAATGAAGATTTCAAAAAACCACAAATTGGTATAGCCTCAACATGGAGCATGGTGACGCCATGTAACATGCATATTAATAAGCTTGCAGATAGTGCAGCGCAAGGTGTTAATGATGCCAATGGTAAAGCCGTCATTTTTAACACCATTACCATTTCTGACGGTATCTCTATGGGTACTGAAGGTATGAAATACTCACTGGTTTCGCGTGAAGTCATTGCCGATTCGATTGAAACAGTAACAGGTTGTCAGGGCTTTGATGGGGTTGTGGCTATCGGTGGTTGCGACAAAAACATGCCCGGCTGCATGATAGCTATTTCCCGCCTTAACCGCCCTGCTATCTTTGTTTACGGTGGTACGATTTTACCTGGCTGTCATAAAGACAAAAAACTGGATGTCGTTTCTGTCTTTGAAGCCGTCGGTGCACGCGCCAATAATCAAATCGATGATGCTGAATTAGCTGCTATCGAAGAAAAAGCCATTCCAGGCGCAGGTTCTTGTGGTGGTATGTACACAGCCAACACCATGGCGTCAGCTATTGAAGCAATGGGCATGAGTTTACCCGGCAGTTCTGCACAAGCAGCTGTTTCTGATGAAAAACGCAAAGATTGTGAACGCGCAGGCGCAGCGGTTTTAGAATTACTTAAAAACGATATTAAGCCTAGCGATATTATGACTAAAGCGGCATTTGAGAATGCCATTACTGTCATTATTGCTTTAGGCGGTTCAACTAATGCTGTATTGCATATGCTAGCAATGGCAAATGCTGCAAACGTTGATATTAAACTAGACGATTTCACACGCATAGGCGCTAGAGTACCGATGGTTGCCGACTTAAAGCCTAGCGGTCGTTACCAAATGGCTGAGTTAATTGAAATTGGCGGTATTCAACCGCTCATGAAAATTCTACTTGAGCGTGGCTTATTACACGGTGATTGCTTAACAGTGACCGGTAAAACTTTAGCTGAAAACTTAGCTGACGTTAAACCCTACCCTATTGATCAAGATATGATCTTACCATTGGATCACCCAATCAAGAAAGACAGTCATTTAGTCGTGTTATACGGTAATTTAGCGGCTCAAGGTTCGGTTGCTAAAATCACCGGCAAAGAAGGTTTACATTTCACCGGCACAGCAAAAGTTTTTGATGCCGAAGAACAAGCATTACAAGGTATTTTAAACGGCGACATCGTTAAAGGTGATGTGATTGTTATTCGCTACGAAGGCCCTAAAGGTGGCCCAGGCATGCGCGAGATGCTTTCACCGACCTCTGCGATTATGGGCAAAGGCTTAGGCAAAGAAGTCGCACTGATTACTGACGGTCGTTTTTCGGGTGGTACACACGGCTTTGTGGTCGGACATATCACGCCAGAAGCGTATGTCGGGGGTTCTTTAGCCATTGTTGAAAATGGCGATAAGATCACCATTGATGCAGAAACCAGAAACCTGACATTACACGTAGATGATGCTGAAATTGCCGCTCGCTTAGCTAAGTGGCAACAACCTGCACCCAAATACACACGCGGCGTCTTAGCTAAATATGCAAAATTAGTGAACTCCGCTTCTGAAGGCGCGGTCACTGACAACTAAGAATGAGCACAAAATAAACGGCGACAACTTATTTTTGTCGGAGCGCAGACGGCTCGTCTGCCTGCGCTCCTAAAATGAAGACATTATTTCATGCACATTCCTAAGAATCTGCCATTAAATAACGTATGATTCGCTCTTGTTGCAGCCCCTCTATAGAAGCTAAGATTCGCGATGATTGCCGAAACTATTAGTTTAAAAGCGACCTCATGCTCAGCTTGAGGTCGTATATACCCTACCATTAGCCCTCTCAATGCATAATTCTAGCTCATTTGTTAACTGGTTCAGGGGCTCCTCCCCTTATATCCACGCGCATCGCAACCGAACTTTTGTTATCTACTTTGGCGGTGAAGCTATTTTAGATGCCAGCTTAAACAATCTTGTCCATGACTTTGCCTTACTAAATAGCTTGGGCATACATTTAGTTTTAGTGCATGGTATTCGTCCACAAATAGATCTACGTCTAAAAAAACAGAATTTACCTTCTTTATTTCATGAACAACTGCGTATTACCGATACCAATGCCCTGCAATGCGTTAAAGAAGCTGCCGGCTTAGCCCGAGTTGAAATTGAATCCTTACTCTCTTTAGGTATTGCGAATTCGCCCATGTCTGGTGCAAAAATTCGTGTCATTTCAGGGAACTTTGTGACCGCCCAACCTCAAGGGATTATCAATGGCGTTGATTTGCAATATACCGGTAAAGTAAGACGCGTAGACAATGCCGCAATCCAGCAACAATTAGATTTAGGCCATGTCGTGCTTATTTCACCCGTCGGCTATTCGCCTAGTGGTGATTTATTTAATTTATCAGCCGAACAGCTTGCCACCGATGTTGCCATTGCCTTGCAAGCAGAAAAGCTTATTTTAATGACAGAGCAAAGCTGCCACTCAACCGATTCAGGGCAACTGATTGCCCAAATGACCACGGCTGAAACACAAGCCTTTATTGATCACGAGCCACAACTCAAACTCAGTACAAAACAAGCACTACAATCTGCAATTCAAGGCTGTAAAGCCGGTGTTGGCCGCGTGCATATTTTAAATAGAAAAGTGGATGGCGCATTACTAACCGAATTGTTTAGTCGTGATGGTGTTGGCACGCTGATTAGTTCAACAGAGTTTGAATCAATACGCCCCGCTACTTTAAATGATATTCCGGGCATTCTTGAATTAATAAGCCCACTAGAACAACAAGGCTTGTTAATTGCTCGCTCCAAAGAGCATTTAGAGATCAACATTAATGACTATATCGTTATCGAACGAGATGGCTTGATTATTGGCTGTACCGCATTGCACAAAATAGCCGACAGCAATGCCGGGTTAGTTGCCTGTATGGCTATACATCCTGACTATCGCAAAGCCGCACGCGGTAATCAACTGCTAGAGAAATTACTCATCAAAGCCAAACAGGAATCATTAGAACAATTGTTCGCACTGTCAACACAAACCATGCACTGGTTTAAAGAGCGCGATTTTAAAGAAAGTCACTTCACCGAACTCCCTCCCGCGTTACAAAAAAATTACAATCATTTACGTAATTCTAAAGTGCTGAAAAAAAACATCACTTAAAAACAGCTACAGCACCGAGCATAGAGAAAATGCTCTCTATGCTTAACACGGTTTCCCAAGCGCTGTAATTCAGGCTGATTTTCGGCTACGCATTTAAAGCGAGACAAATCACTGGAGTGACACGCTTTAGCTATTTCCGAAACAGCAATAGCTAAAGCTATTGCACTCCTGACTTCTGTTTTCAAAATTTCTGTCCCACCTTAAGTTGGTAGCTTCGTTCCTCAGCCCTACCGACAAAAAATACTTTCACCGTTTCTTTAGCTATTGCACTCCGACCTCATATTTTGAAGCACCCTGTCCCGTCTTAAATTTATAGTCTGATTTTCGTAGTAAAATTATTTATTGCGCGTCATCTTAGGATGCGTGCATGAAATAATGTCTTCATCTTAGGAGCGCAGGCAGCTTGCCTGCGAAAGGCAGACGAGCCGTCTGCGCTCCCACAAAAAAATTAGTTGTCAAAGTTATTTTGTGCTCACTCCTTAACTCTGATTTTTGACACCGAAACTCGTGACAATTTTATGGGTAAACAGCGCGTAAACATCAGGGCAATTGTTCATTAGCCTACATTCGCGTAAAATCAAGAATCAGATTCACTTTAGACACAATACCGATATGAAAAAAGCTCTCTTATTCGCACTCTGCGTACTTTCATTACCCGTCCTTGCAGCAGAAACAGCTCAGCCTTCAGGCGCAACATGGAACGGCTCCGAACTTTCCGAAGCGACCATAAAACAAGTGCAAGCCGATAAACACAGCTACACCCAATGCATTTACAAAGAGGCACAAAAGCAAGGCTACCAAAAGATCGATTCTCGTGTAGCCACTGATGCTGTTATGAAACAATGCGAAAAGGAACTCTCTAAAATTCGTTCCACTTTTATTGATAGTGGCGTACCCGCGATTATTACTGACCGTTTTCTCAAAAAAACACGCATAGAGATGACACGAAAAATACTAAAATCCTTAATATTTGCAGAAGCCGCACGTAAATCAGGTGCAACTCAATAAACCCTACGTAACCCACGACAAAACATTATGAATGACACCCAATTTCAAATAGATCTAGACCTTATGCCGACTACCTTTGACGCGATTCATGCTTATTTAGCCGCCACTGTCTTTGGTCTAGCGCTCACCGTAATCATCCTCTTATTTGCACTATTGATTAGCGTTATGCGCAAAGCTAAAAAGCCCGAGCAAAAATCAGTGGAAAAAAAAGGACAAGCGATTTCAGCAAAAATACCTAAACGCGAGCCAGAAATTAAAATCGTGGAAAAAATTGTTGAGGTTGAAAAAATTGTCGAAGTTGAAAAAATAATACAGCAACCTGCTCCAGAACCAATCGTTTTAAAAGAAGCAACACCCGATGCGGCTTTACAACTATTGAGCTTATTACAAACTGAAGCACGTTTTATCGACTTTATTAAAGAAGATGTTAACGCTTACAGTGATGCAGAAATTGGTGCCGCAGCGCGCGTTGTTCATACCGGCTGCAACAAAGCACTCAATGAACATTTTACGTTAACCACCGTGCGCACCGAACAAGAAGGGAGCAAAATCACCTTAAACCAAGGTTTTAATGCCGCTGAAGTACGTTTAACAGGCAATATTGTGGGCCAAGCACCCTTCACCGGCACTTTAGTCCATAAAGGCTGGCAAATCACGGAGGTTAAATTACCTAAATTAACCCAAGGGCATAATGCGCATATTATCGCTGCAGCCGAGGTTGAATTATGAGAGATTTATTTAACACTAACCGGCCTAAACAAACCCCAGATTCAGTCGACACTGACGTAAATCCCACAATGGCATTTAATGCACCATCAGAAAATGCAACTGAAGATTCCGTAACGCCACAGACAATCGAGCAAAACGCTGCACCTACAGAAGAAAACGCAAGTACACATTATTCTATCGGGATTGATTTAGGAACCACTCACTGCGTTTTATCCTACGTGGATATTACTGACTTGGACGCTGATGAAAGAGTGCACCAAGTTTTACAAATTCCACAACTCACTGCGCCGGGTACGATTGAAGACAAAGCACAATTACCTTCGTTTTTATATCAAGCCCATGAAGCAGAAATAAACCAGGGCGATACGGCTTTACCCTGGACACCAAAACCTGATTATTTGGTCGGTGAAATAGCGCGTAATTTAGGTTCAAAAACACCGATTCGCTTGGTTTCCAGCGCAAAAAGTTGGCTTTGTCATGCAGGTGTTGATTGTAAATCACCCATCTTACCGACTGAAGCGCCCGAAGAAGTCACACGCGTTTCGCCTTATCAAGCCAGTGTCGCTTATTTACAGCATCTTTGTGATGCCTGGAATCAACAACACCCGAATACCCCCATCGCGGAACAAGAAATTACCCTTACCGTACCCGCATCATTTGACCCTGCCGCTCGTGAATTAACCGCTGAAGCGGCTCGTGCTGTCGGTTTACAAAATGCGATCCTGCTAGAAGAACCGCAAGCGGCTTTATACAGCTGGATTGAAAAAAGTCACGGCGACTGGCGTAATCATGCCACTGTGGGCGATATTATTTTAGTGATTGATGTCGGGGGTGGTACCACCGATTTATCCTTAATTGCTGTTACTGAAGAAGCTGGAAATTTAAGCCTGACGCGTATTGCCGTGGGTGATCACATTTTATTAGGTGGTGATAATATGGATTTAGCTTTGGCCTACACGCTCAAAGCTAAACTGGAAAAAGACAGCAAACGCTTAGAGCCGTGGCAAATTCAGGCATTAACCCATGCCTGCCGTAACGCTAAAGAAAAAATCCTGAGCGACAATGATGCAGATAATATTCCTATCGTTGTGCCAAATCGTGGTTCCTCATTAATTGGCGGTACTTTACGTACCGAATTAACCCGCGATGAAGTGAATAGCGTCTTGCTACAAGGCTTCCTACCCGAAATTTCTAGCAGTGAACATCCTGTTAGTCGTGCTCGCTCAGGTTTAAGAACTACCGGCTTACCTTATGCGCAAGATGCCGGTATTACGCGCCACTTAGCCGCATTTTTAACGCGCCAACTCAATGCAGTTGATGACTTAAATGGGGTATCTCTGCCTGAAAATGCCAGCTTCATTCATCCAACCGCGGTATTATTTAACGGTGGAGTATTAAAAGCCACACGTTTTGCTGATCGCTTAATGGATGTACTTAACTCTTGGTTGCGCACAGAGCAAGCACCGGAAGCACGCTTGTTAACCGGTATAGATTTAGATTTAGCTGTTGCGCGTGGCGCTGCTTATTATGGTTTTGTGCGCAAAGGTAAAGGCGTACGTATTAAAGGCGGCACGGCTGCCTCTTATTATGTCGGCATAGAAAGCGCGATGCCAGCTGTTCCAGGCATGCCACCAGAACTGCAAGCCTTGTGTATTGCGCCTTTTGGTATGGAAGAAGGCACTGAAACCGACTTACTTGAAGAAGAATTTGGTTTAGTCATTGGTGAACCGGTACGCTTCCGTTTCTTTGGTTCTAAAACGCGCCGCGAAGATACCGTCGGCACCCGTTTAGATTATTGGACGGATGAGGAACTAGAAGAGCTAGATGAAATTGAAATCACCTTACCGCAAGAAAATCGTAAAGCGGGTGAAGTCGTTCCTGTTTATCTCTGTGCTTCGGTAACCGAAGTCGGTACATTAGAGCTGCAAGCAGTTTCAACTAAAGATGACAATCATTGGAAAATTGAGTTTGATGTACGTGCAGGTGATGAGTAACTGAACTCTATTAGTTCTCGGTAGAGCGTGGCTTTAGCCCGCTTTTAACATGACTGTTGAATATTGGCGAGCCAAAGCCACACCCTACCGAAATGAGTTTTTTTACAAAACTGACTGAAATCAGCGATTGAAATAAGCGCATCAGAGCGCCCAAGTGTTGCAGAGAAACTACTTGTTAGCCCAGACTCAAAAATAGATACTCTTTGGGCAAAATAAGCCAATGCTCCATAAGTAAAATTGATGGAGCTCGCTACGCGCTTAAAAAGCAAGCACTTCACTCGCCCCATACTACAGCATTCTATCGGGTTACATTCTTCTTGCTCCGCAACAAAAATCTAACCCGACCTACGAAATACCCCATAGACTAAACTATCGTGAACAATAAATCTGCACAGTACCACATAGGCATAGACTTAGGCACTACTCACACGGTAGTGGCTTACGCCAAAATTCAACAAAAAAACGCGCCAATCCAAATTTTTGAAATAGAACAACTGGTCGCCCCTGGAGAAGTCGCTTCTCGCCCTCTCCTGCCCTCAGTACGCTATCATCCCGCTGAAGGTGAACTCTCAGATGCTGATATGGCTTTTTCTCCTTCCGGTGAACAAGCGGTTATTGGTCAGGCCGCTCGTGTCTTAAGCGCAAAAACCCAAGGTCGCTTTGTCAGTAGTGCCAAAAGTTGGCTATCGCATCCTTCTATCGATCATACCGCTGCCATTTTGCCTTGGGGCAGTTCGGACGATGTGGCAAAAATATCTCCGCTTGATGCCAGTGCCAGTTATTTAAAACATGTGCGCCAAGTGTGGAATCATAAATTCCCTAATGCTTTGCTTGAAAACCAGCATATTGTTATTACTGTACCCGCCTCATTTGATGAAGGCGCGCGCTCACTGACACTAGAGGCAGCCCATAGCGCCGGATTACAGAAAATTCATTTACTGGAAGAGCCGCAAGCCGTTTGTTATGACTGGTTACGCCGCCATCAAGACCAGCTTAAAACAACATTAGATGATATAAAACTCTTATTAGTGTGTGATGTCGGTGGCGGTACGACTGATTTAACCTTAATAAAAATCGAAGCGACTGAAGACGAGCCGAAATTATCCCGTATCGGCGTAGGCGATCATTTAATGCTCGGCGGCGATAATATCGACCTTGCCCTAGCGCATTTAGCAGAATCACGACTCAATACGGATAACAAAAAACTCTCGGCTGCCAATTTATCGCACTTATTGGAACAATGCCGCATAGCCAAAGAACGCCTATTAGCTGAAGATGCACCCGAACAGTTAAATGTCACTTTATTAGGTGGTGGCTCTAAATTAATTGGCGGCACTCGCTCGGTCAACTTAACGCGCGAAGAAGTCAAAAATATCGCCTTAGATGGCTTCTTTCCTTTATCAAAACTCGATGAATTGCCGGATAAAAAGCGCAGCGGCGTGGTTGAATTTGGCCTGCCCTATGCCGCAGAACCGGCGATCAGCAAACATATTGCCGCGTTTTTAAATACCCATCGCCACGCAGCACAAGAAGCACTAGGTAATGACTCTATTGTCCCCGATGCCCTGTTATTAAATGGCGGTGTCTTTCGCAGCCAGCCAATTAGCCAACGCACTCAAGCCTTAATTCGTTCATGGAGCAATAAAGCTCCGATCTTATTGGAAAATCAGCACCCCGAACTCTCGGTAGCTTATGGCGCAGTGAGTTATGGTATTGCTCGCGAACAAAAGAAAATAAAAATTGGCGGTGGCGCTTCGCGTAGTTACTTTTTATTAGTAGGCACGGAAAAAGCACAACAAGGCGTGTGCATTCTGCCGCGAGGTAGCGAAGAAGGAAATGAGATTATCTTAAAAGAACGGCAATTTTCTTTGCGCTTAGGTCAACCCGTCAGCTTTCACCTTGCTTCCTTAACCGGCGGTGATGACTATAAAGCCGGAGCAATCGTTGATATTACGGATGACTTTCACCCACTGCCACCTTTAGCAGTTGCGTTTGACCAAGACAACAGCAATGCACAAACTGAAGTCACCGTACAATTATCCGTGACTTTATCTGAAGTCGGTACTTTACAAATTCAATGCGTATCAGTTACCGAGCCAAATCAACGCTGGGATGTACAATTTCAAATAAGAAAGAAAACCGCGCATCTAGCGTCTAAAGAATTGCCTGCCAATTTCCCTCTCGCCGTAGCACAAATTGAAGCTATTTTTGGCTCTAAATCTAAAAACATCAACCCTAAAGCAGTGAAAAGTTTACGTGCCGATTTAGAAAAACTATTAGGCTTACGTAGCGAATGGTCTAGTCATTTATTACGCGAATTATTTACTGTATTGCTAGAAGTGCGTAAGAATCATCGCCGCTCGGCTAATCATGAACGTGTCTGGCTGAGCTTAATCGGTTATTGCTTACGCCCCGGCTTTGGCTATCAATTGGATAACTGGCGTGTTGAACAACTGTGGAAAACCTATCAGCAAAATATTCAATTTGTTAATGAAACCCAAAACTGGACCGAATGGTGGATTTTATGGCGGCGCATTTCCGGTGGCTTAGATACCGAAGCGCAAGAGCTGATTTTTAAGGATTTAGCGAAATACTTAAACCCAGCCTCCGCACGCCAAGGCAATACAGCCAATATCGGCAAACAACGCGGCTATGATGATATGGTGCGCTTAGCCGCGGTATTAGAACGCTTACCTGTTGCGCAAAAAACACAATTAGGTGAATGGCTCTTAAAACGCCTAGAAAAAGCCAGCGAACCGGCACATACTTGGTGGGCTGTAGGTCGTATTGGCTCGCGCGTGCCTTTTCATGCTAGCGCACATTTTGTGGTTTCCCCCGAAACTGCAACACTTTGGCTGGAACAAATTCTTAAAGTCGATTGGAAAAAAATCCCGCAAGCCGGTTTTGCCGCGACGTTAATCAGTCGCATGAGCGGTGATCGAGCACGCGATATTGATGAAGCAATGCGCAATCAAGTGATCGCACAATTAAAAGCCACTAAAGCACCTCATTCATGGCTGGAAATGGTCGAATCAGTCAAAGAACTGGATGCCTCTGAAGAACAACAAGTCTTCGGCGAAGCACTACCACCGGGTTTGACTTTAATTAATCACTGATGGTAGATACTTTGTGGGAGCGGCTTCTAGCCGCGATTCATACAAGTCGCGGCTAGAAGCCCCTCCCACAACACCCTTATTTTTTAAATAATTGCCTCCCCCTAACCATAGATATCTACACAAGCATTAAAGCCCTCGCCATCAAGTGAT
>JAIPFI010000041.1 GCA_021736705.1 Methylococcaceae bacterium
ATCGCATCCCAGCCTTGTGCCCCGCTTAAGGTTGCACAGATCGTAAGGATTATAATATCCATGAGCTTATGAAGTTTTTTACGCTCAATTCTGGGGTCAGTCAGTAGGGAAAAATGCTCAACTAAACTATAGTTCATAGGTACTCTAGGCAAAATTGATACTATGGTGACTATCTCTTTGTCTTTAAAGTCCTTTTAATGCGTTTACCTTGGTGCCAACGCTTTTTATGTAGATTAATGAGCCCTAAATTCGTATAATCGCCTGCTAACGGCGCACTTCTTTGGGCTGGGGGATAAGTATTTTCTAGTGCCTTTATTAATATGAGCACTTAAAATAATGTAGTAACTTTTGCAGTAACTACAACTTTTAATAATCATAAAGCCTGTTATATAAGGCTTTATGATTCCGACCCGCGTACCATTGAAGCTAAAAATAAAGCCAGCCTAGACTGGCTTTTTTTGTGCCTGCAGTTTTTATATTGCACAAAAACTAGAATACCTCAGTTTACACTTTAACTGCTTAAAGGTTTTCTCAAAAAATATTTCCCTGTAAAATTCACCGAATTACACAATCATTGTTAGTGGAGTAAAACTCATGGGTAGAGCCTATGCAAACCGTAAAGATTCTATGGCAAAAACGTCGGATGCCAAAGCTAAAGTCTACAGTAAATATGGACGTGAAATTTATGTTTGCGCCAAATCTGGCGGGTTTGACCCAGATGGTAACTTAGCATTACGCGGCTTAATTGAGCGCGCCAAAAAAGATCAAGTGCCTAGCCATGTTATTGACAAAGCAATAGACAAAGCTAAAGGTGGAGGCGGCGAAGATTATGCGCCCGCTCGCTATGAAGGTTTTGGTCCTGGTAATAGTATGGTCATTATCGAATGTCTAACCGACAATCCTAACCGTACTTTTGGTGATGTACGTCAGTGCTTTACTAAAACAAAATGCAAAATTGGGACGCAAGGCGTTGCTAGCCACATGTTTGACCATTCAGCTATCCTCTCGTTTATGCATGATAACGAAGAAGCCATTCTCGAAGCATTATTGATGGCTGATGTTGATGTTTCTGACATTGAAAACGAAGACGGAAAAATAACGGTATTCGCACCTCAAGCTGAATATTTCAAAGCTAAGCAAGCGTTAATTGATACTCTAGGAGAAATTGATTTCGAAGTGGATGAGATTCAATTTTTACCGCAAATCACGAAACCAATCAGCGGCGAAGACTTAGAAATGTTTGAGAAGTTTTTAGATATGCTTAATGATTTGGATGATGTGCAGAATATATATCATGACGTAGAGTATTAAAACTACTTTTCCTTTCTAGTATGCTGATTCGAGCTTTTCACTTAAGCCGTGCCCTACGAATTTTAATAGGTTCGCTTTAAGCGGGTAGTCTGAATTTTGATACCTAAGGTGTGCCCGGCCTTAAAATGAAAACCCTGATTCCCGAAGTCTTGCTTCGGGAATCTATGCGTTCATTTTTGACTTGCCGCGAAAATATAACAAAAGACTTAAAAATAAGCACTTCCACTCTGTTATTACTTTCTTTATCTGCCACATTTTATGACGGCGAGATTCGTGGCTAGAAGCCACTCCTGCAGAAAGTAGCAACACCTATTATTGATCCCTCATGCTTCAGTAATGACGCCACACATTTCCAACCGCTTTCCTATAGACCGTCCAATTTGGAATAAATGTGATTGAAGTCTTAAAAATAGAAATGACTTTAATTCCTACCCTTGTCGTCATGCCTTTGTCATATAAATCTTGTATATATAACGTCCTAATAAACTGTTGTGAAGTATACAGTTGAACTCACCACTTGACGGTAATATAAAATGACAACTCATTTCCATGTTGGCCTTATTGGTTTTAATGAACAAGAATCTCAAAAAATAAAAAGCATCCTTCAAATTACTCAAACAAGACCACGCAGTTATTCAGCCAAGCCTTTAGCGGAAAATAGTCTTATTGATCTTGTTTTCATCAACAACGACACGGACTCCTTACCTACATTTAATGATTTTCAAAGCATCAATCCTGATGTTGCCGTTATCAGCTTTAGCAAAAAGAATGAAGCCAATTATGCTGGATCTGAACATATTAAAGGCATGTTATTGGCCACAAAAGTCATTAAAGCACTTGATTCACTGTCAATACCAGTACGAGGTAATCAACATTCATTACCTCCATCTATCGCTGTAAAAAGCTCACTCGAATCACCCATCAATACGGGTAAACTACAAGTTGAAGAGCCTATTGATAACACAAAAGATACGCTGGAAAATAAATTTAAAGTGTTAGTGATTGATGATAGTGAAGTTATGCAAAAAAGCCTTGCCCTTGAGTTAGCTAATTCATCTCACGCTACCGCTGTTGATTTTGCTGATTGTGGTGAAACAGCATTACAAATGATAAAAAACAAACATTACGATTTTATTTTTCTGGACGTCATGATGCCTGGCATAGATGGTTTTGAGACCTGTACAGAAATCAGAAAAATAGAAAATATGAAAAAAACACCCGTCATAATGCTTTCAGCAAAAACATCTCCTTTAGATGAAGTCAAAGGTGTCATGGCTGGTTGCAGTAGCTATCTTACCAAGCCTATTCAGTCAGATGAATTCCAGAAAATGCTAAATAGGGTAATGACATGGCTGCACGATTTTAAGCCAACAAAAACAGCAAAGGAAGCATAAAACATGATAATTAAAAATATATTAGTGGTAGATGATATGCCAATAGAGCGCGAAAACATTAGCCTTATTTTAAATACCGCAGGCTATTATGTTGAAACCGCAGCCTCCGGAAAAGACGGACTAAAGGCGTTAGAGACTTACCAGCCCGACCTTATCTTTATGGATATTGTGATGCCTGAAATGGATGGCTTTAATGCATGTAGGCAAATCACCAATAACGATAAAACAAAAAATATACCCGTAGTGTTCGTATCCAGCAAAGGCAAAGAGACAGACAAAGTCTGGGGGCAATTACAAGGCGCTAAAGGACATATTACCAAACCTTATTCAAGCGAAGAAATCTTAGGAGCTATCTCCCATCTCAACATGAACACCTACTAATGAGGCGTCATCATGAATCGTTCTGAATATGCTTTTCCGCATAGTTTTGATAGTCCAGATACCCTACCTAGAGAGACGTCACGGTATGGATTCAAAATTAATGAACTTGGCTTTATATACAATTCAAACATAAGTAGTGAAGTTATTAAGGCAGCGAATGTTTGTACTATTCCTGCGACTAAACAGTGGTTCAATGGCGTTATTAATATCAGAGGAAATTTAGTTCCTGTATTCGATTTGAATCTGTTGTTTTTTAATGAAAAAACGGAAAATCAATTATTTCTTATCCTAGGGAAGGACAAGAAATCTGTTGCTTTGCGTATAAAACAATTCCCTCAATTAATCGAAGAAATAGAAGAAACTCAGGGTGACAACATATTATTTAAGAGCCTAACTATTCCAGCGCTGATTCAAAACTATATTAGTCATTACTACATCAATGAATCTCATGCATGGTTAGAAGTTGATACAGAGGCTTTCTTTGCATCCATTACTCAACAAATATCACTACATTCCTAACTATAGAACAGTCTGATAAGTCATTTTTTCTGTGTCACCCTTTTATTTTAATAATCTACTAATCACTTATGAAAAATATCACGATACGAACTCGATTACATTCACTCTTTATCGTTATGATGATTTTGCTTTTAGGTCTCGGATATATGGGGCTTGAGCGTATGAATGAATTTACCTTAGCGCAAATGAAAAAAGTGGAGCATGTAAATACAATTAGTTCAGATGCTTTACTGGCTACCATTTTATTCAAAAAACAAGTGCAAGAATGGAAAAATATACTCATTCGTGGACATAATCCGAAAGATTACGATAAATACAGTGAGAAATTTGAAAAAACACGCTTAGCAGTGATTGAAACAGTCCATAAAGTCATCAATGAGTCCAATGATCATTCTGAATTACAGAAAGTTGCCAAAGAATTTTTAGCTGAACATGCAAAATTAACGGAACAATATTATGCTGCCATTCCTTTATTATTAACAAGAAAAGATGGCTTAGGTTATCGTGATGTCGATATAAAAGTAAGAGGTATTGATAGGCCGCCGACGACGTTAATGGAGTCCATTAAAGAAATGTCGGAAACAGTTAAAATAGCGACCGCGCTTGAGGCTCAGCAAGAAACCATTACGTTTAAACAAGAATTATTAATCAATGCCAGCTTATTTTTTATATTATTAACTGCACTTTATATTTTAGTTATTGAAACGAGCGTCTTAAAACCAATTAAACATTTATCGGATGTGGTCAAAAAAATATCAGAAGGTGACTTTGCCGCCAGAGCAAGCATGCAAAGCCAAGATGAAATCGGCTTATTAGCGCAAAGCTTTGATGCCTTATTGGATGAGCGTTTAGCCACGCAAATGAAACTTGAGGAAGAAAGCACACAACTAAATGCTTCAATTATTACCTTATTGAAATCCGTTTCTGTATTAAGTCAAAAAGACTTACGCGTAAAAATACCTGTCTCTGAAGATATTACAGGTGCGGTTGCAGATGCCATAAACCAACTTGCTTTTGAAACGGCCAACACGCTCGCTCAAGTTAATAATGTATCTCTACGTGTTAATAACGCCTCTGAAAAGGTAAAAGATCAATCTATTGCTGTTATTGAATTGGCAAAACAGGAGCGCCAGGAAACGGAAAACATCGTAGCGGAATTGAAAGGCGCGGTGCAATCTATGCTAGAAGTCGCACGATTCACTGAATTAACTAATGATTCAGCAAATATTGCAATGGCGACAACCGATACAGCACTGGATGCGGTTAATGATACGGTACAAAGTATTAATAAAATACGTGAAATTATTCGCGAGATTGAGAAGCGCATTAAACGTTTAGGCGACAGATCTCAAGAGATTAGTGGCGCAATCAGTTTGATTAATGATATTGCTGAGAGAACCCACATTTTGGCGCTAAATGCAGGTATGCAAGCGGCTCAAGCGGGTGATGCTGGCAGAGGCTTTATGGTGGTAGCTAATGAGGTGCAGCGATTGGCTGAAAGTTCACGCGAAGCAACGGCTGAAATATCGGGGTTAGTCAGAAATATACAAGTTGATACATCTGACACCATTAATACAATGAATACGGTCATTACTCAAGTAGTAGAAGGCACAGAGCTTGCCGAGCTGGCCGGTGAACGCATGAAAGCCAGCCAGAATGTAACTAATGAATTAGTTGGCTCGGTTAATGAGATTACACAAAGAACCAAGGCACAATTAACTGTTGGTAATCAACTGCAAAACCGTGCTGAAATCATCAAAGAAACAACAGATAAAACGCATCTGCGCTTAAATGAGCAGTTTGAATTAGCCAATGCTTTAGTGTTGGATGCGGCAGAATTAGTCGCGTCAGTACAGGTTTTTAAATTACCCTCTTAAGTGTTCAAGGACGTATTATTATGACTGTTGCTGATTTTTCCGATGCTGAACTGTTCCAGGATGCTGTACAAAAGGTAACTCAATCTTTTTTGGCGGCAACGGAATTGGATTCCAATATTCACCCACCGTTTATTTTATCCAGTTTACTAACAAAACAGTTTTACCAGTGGCAAATCATAGCTGATTTCTCATCAGATAAGGGTTTACCTGGGCTAGTTGATGTTATGACTCTATTTTGTGAATCCTTCGCTGAGTTACTTGAGCAAGATCAGTGGTTAACTGAACAAGATTGGGAATATCTGGATAATTGGTATAGTTATTCTGAGTTGTTTTTTCATAATTTAGAAAATCATGAAATAGCACCGCAATTACTGGCTTGCTTACAATATATCGACGCTGATGATGCAGAGGAATTATCAATGGCTCTACAAGCTGATGCGCGCGTCTTATTAGCCTCTGAATTGGCCTTAACTGCAAACTCATCCATTACAAAGCAAGCTACTGCCAATAATGTGTATACGGAAGAACAAAACCAAGCAACTAGCCCACTCATACAAATTCATCTGGTTAATTTAATTGCCACAGAGTTCAGTCTTTTTAGTCAAGAATTGATAAGTAATATTGATGATGCACTTCTTATTGACCATACCGCCTATCAAGCCGCACTTATTAACAAGGTTAATAAGTTTAGTAATCTTCAAGATGCGTGTAAAACAGTCGGGCTGTTAGGTCTACAAAACGTTTTTGAACATTTGCAGACAAATATCAACACCGTACCCGACCAAAGTTTTGATGAGCAAATGGAAGCCAAACTGCTAAAAAGCACAACCTTATTGATTCAAGACTATCTATCTCACATCAGTGATCACGATAAAGTAAAAATGCTCCTTACTTTTTTACAAAACGAGGCGTGGCGGATCCCCTTATCAGAGCAACAAGCTGAGCAATGGGATACCTTATTAGCGATTAACAGCGAGAATTACCAGGAGCAAGACATTCAACGTATTATTGCTTCAGTTGATGACATTTCACTCGTTATCGCAAAGGATGTTAACCCAGATATTTTAGATTCAATGTTTCAGGAGCTGCCTTTATTAACCAAGAGCTTTTCTGACGCTATTCAAAAAATTGTTGGCAATAACGGCAATAGTGATTATTTACTGCAAGCTCAGCGTATTGCTCATACCTTAAAAGGGACTGCAAGCATTGCGGGCATTACAGGTATTGCCGTCTTAACCCACAATTTGGAAGATATACTGGAAAAATTGACTGAAAAATCCGCCTTACCCTCCGAAGCTTTAGCCGAAGTATTACTTGACTCGGTTGATTGCCTTGAAGGGATGAGTGAATCTTTAAGAGAAGGGAGCGCTGCGCCCGCGAATTCTTTAGCTGTTGTACAAAGCGTTTTAGATTGGAGCTATTACATTGAAAAAAACGGACTACCTAAGAATGATCAACCTTCGTCACATCAACTTGAAACAATCCATAACCCACAGCCTTCTAGTGAAAGCACACATAATCCAGAAATAGAACTCAATCAATCTACTGATACAAAAACAACGATTTCTTCGGCCTTTCTTGACCAATTAATGCACTCAGCGGGCGAGCAAAGCATTGTTGGTCAGCTACTAAAAGGGAAAACGGATAAATTAATTCTTGATGCTAAAAATATTCGTCAAATGACATGGCAATTACACGAATTATCGTCCGAGATTGACCGATTAATTAATATACAAAATTACGCTGTAAAACAAAACACATTAACCAGTACTGATTTCGATACTTTAGAAATGGATCAATACAACGACTTCCATAACTATGTTAATCGTTTATCCGAAGTAACAGCTGATATTAGAGAATTAAATAGTGTTATGAGCTATGAACTGGCTGATTTAAAGTCAACATTGCTTGAGCAAAATCTTATGCAAAAAGACGTTCTGGAAACGATTCAGGAAATACGTCTAGTTCCAGCTCAAAAAATAGTCTCGCGTTGCCAACGTATTGTTAGACAGACCGCTAGATTACTTGATAAAGAAATCAAACTGACCGTAGAGGGCGAACAAACGTTAATTGATAATGAAACACTTAATAATCTAGCTGAGCCCTTAATGCATTTATTAAGAAACTCAGTCGATCACGGGGTTGAATCCAAAGAACTCAGGAAAATTCGAGGCAAACCTGAGCAAGGTCACATTACGCTTACGTTCTCTAAACAAGGTAATTTTGTGCATCTAAGTTGCACGGATGATGGAGGTGGACTAGATAGAGAAAAGATTCTTGCGACAGCGCTAAGAAAAGGATTAATTAATCACGCTGATATTGAACAGATCAGCGAAAATGAAGTCAGTCGTTTAATTCTTATGCCTGGCTTTTCAACCAGCGAAACAACAACACAAATTTCTGGGCGGGGCATCGGTATGGATGTGATTCATACCGAAGTGAAAGCAATGAAAGGCATCATGGAAATAAGCTCGACACCACAAAGGGGTATTAAAATTAATATCACCCTCCCCTTATTATTATCTGCGACACAATCCATCCTAGTTAAAGTAGGTAAAACTGTTTTTGCTATTGCCGAGCAAGGGGTTAAACAAATTTTCTCAGCAGTTGATGCACAAATTGTTGAACAAAACGGACAATTAAGGTATCGCTATGAAGAAAAAGATTATGTCTTTGAAGCACTCAGCACCTTATTAAATCTACCCTATCGTCACTCTAAAGCTTTAAGTAAACCGGCTATTCTAATAGAGGATAGGTCAGGCAAAAAAACGGCGATATTAGTTGATGCTATATTGGGCGCTCAGGATTTAATAATCAAATCATTGGGAGATTATGTTCCCGATATACCGGGCATATTGGGGGCGGCAATATTAGGTAATGGTGAACTAGCCACAGTTTTAGATTGTTACGAACTCTTATCCGTACAGCATGAATTTCATTTCGATACCAGTGAATTAGTGATATCTGAATCTATAATAGAACAGTTAAGAGCCTTAGTGGTTGATGACTCTTTAAGTGCTAGAAAAGCGACCGCTCAGTTAATGATGGATAACGGATTTGACGTCGGCACAGCAATTGATGGTTTAGATGCTATCGAAAAAATAGCTCAAACTACACCGGACATACTGCTCGTTGATATGGAAATGCCTAGAATGAATGGCATTGAACTTGCCGCGCATGTACGCTCAAGAGAAGATATAGCGACCCTTCCAATCATTATGATTACCTCGCGCTCCACAGAAAAGCACCGCAATCAAGCTAAGCAGGCAGGTGTGAATAAATATCTAACCAAACCGTTTAGTGACGATGATTTGATCAGCGCAGTCAATGAAGTGCTAGGCAGTTAATATCTTAAACATGTCAGTTATCACTCATCATGATGAAATTACTTTTTGCTATTCATACATTAACGCCGCGAAAAATACCAAAGTAAAAATAAAATAGCCGCCACCCCTAGCGTAGGAATCGCAATATCAGGATTGGTGCGCAAAAGCACTTTTGCAATAGCCAAAATAAATAATACGACAACAACTTTTAACATCGCGAGCAACCAGCCCATAGAAGCCATCATAAATTTTTTAAATAAACCCAAGTGTTTTTCCTCGCTAACGTTGATTTTGACTGCTTATTTTAGATCACTCCCTTCTAAAATGACGAATTTTACGCAAATAACAACGCGCTTTTTGACTACGCGATAATCGCATTTTCACTTAATACCAAGCCATGCCTGTTATCATTTATTTTGCCTAAAATAAATTGTTACCTTATACTTAATTATATGAACCAAAAAACCCACCAAACCCATATAAATCATTGTTAGAAATAGTTTTTTAGATTCGTAGGTTGATTTTTTTCTTGAGAAGAAAAGCCTAATCTCCACCCAAGCTTCAATCGCGCTGATTTTAAGTGGCAGTGTTATTGGGCTTTTACAGCAAGATCAACCTTATCCAAACCACTACAAATAATTTACTAATGAATGTTTACGCCTAACACGCTCTAAAGTAGCGGAAGATATAAACTAAACATTTCTGAATCAGGAACAACCGCCTATGCGCAAACGTATTAAAAAATATCTATTACTTGTTTCTGGCCTACTATTTCTGGCTCTAGGCATCATTGGTGCAGTATTACCTCTTTTACCAACAACGCCATTTCTTATTCTTGCACTGGCTTGTTTCGCTAATAGTTCACCGCGCTTTCATCAGATGCTACGAAACAATCGCTGGTTTGGTGCGGCATTACAACAATGGGAAGAGAGTCGTTCGATTAGCAGAGGATCGAAGATTAAAGCTATGCTTATGATTACGCTCACTTTTTCTGTGTCTATCGGAGTATTACACGGAAAGTTAGCTTTACAACTTTTATTGCTGACGCTAGCCAGTGTATTGCTAATTTTTATGTGGAGGCTTAAAGAGGCTGGAGCTTTACCTCTTCGTATCAGAGACAAATAGCCTAAAGTGAGCGTGGTTAAAACCACACTCTACCTCACTATTCTTATTTTTTATGCCTTGTTACTCAGCCAGCCATCCTTCTAGTGCCGTTATAATTTCTTTCGCTTGTTTCTCACTAGAGATATTAAATTTAGATTTTTGCTGATATTCACCATCACGCTTTTGGTAGCGACGAATAGTGAATTTGTCTGGGCTATATTCTTCTTTCGCTCTATTCCAGTCTTGATAACGATAAATCACGGTCGCCCAAGCGCCTTTAGTTAACACTTTTTTATCTAATTCTTTGACTGTTTCTATTCCGCCATCTTCATAAGTAACGGTTAGTTCTTCTACTGTTGTTGCCATTATTGCTCTCTCGATTACATTATTACGTTATTTGCACAACTAAAAATAAATTTGCATCTTAGCTGTTGCAGCGAAGATTAAAGATACGTTATTTTATGCGCAATTGCTTCTCTTGCGAATAAAATTTTGGGTATTTGTAAGCAACTCTCATGCAAACTTACAAATGCTAATGAATTTAATGAAGGAAAGAGGCGGGAAAGATAATATTTTAAAGATTATCGTACAATCTGAGTAAAGGTGGATTAAACGGATAACCCACCTTATTTAAGCAAATTACTTAACGGCAGTTAAACCTTTCAAACTAGTAAAATAAGCCGCAATATCTTTAACTTCATCTTCTGACAATCCTTGCACCATAGACTGCATCAATGCATTTTTACGTACACCTGATTGATAGCCTTGCATCGCTTTTTCTAAGTAGTTCTGATGCTGCCCAGCTAACCGTGGATTAGTCGCACCCGCATTAGTATCATCATTATGGCAAGCCATACAAGACTCAGCTAACTTCTTACCTTTAGCGGCATCACCACCATTCGCATTAGCACGTGCAGACCCCGTAGCCGTGGCTAAATAAGCCGCAATATCTTCGATTTTTTTATCAGAAAAATCATAAACATTGGCCATCATTGTGCCGTGTGGACGCTCTGACTTTTGATAGGCTTTTAAAGCCGCTACCGTATAACCCGCAACCTGACCACCCACTTTAGGCACATAATAGGTTGGGTAAACGTTACTTGTACCAGGTGAAGTATGACAACCTCTGCATGCTTCAAAAGCATCTCTGCCTGCTTCAACACTACCTGCTTGCGCCATCATCGGTACACTTGAAAATGCAGTGATGCCCAAAGCTAATGCGATCATTTTTTTATTCATAAGAAATATCCTAGCGTGAATTAAATTTTGTGCTTATCTTACTAAAAAGACGCGATTATTAATAGCATATTCCTAATATGCTTGTTGTTGATTACTCCTATTTTCCTCTTACACAGCAAGAAAAACACATTAAGACAAGCGCACTCGCGGATCAACTAAAGTGTAAGAAATGTCCGTCAATAGTAAGCCTATGATATAAAGCACCGAACCTAAAAAAACCATAGCTCTCACTATGGCAAAGTCTTGGCTATTAATGGCATCAATCGTATAACTACCCAGGCCGGGGATACTAAAAAATGATTCGGTAATCAGACTACCCATAAATAATAATGGCAAGACCACTACGACCCCCGTTAAAATTGGGATCATGGCATTTTTTAAGACGTGCTTAAAGAGTACTTGAGTTTCTGTTAAGCCTTTAGCGCGCGCTGTACGCACATAATCTTGCTCAATCTCTTCTAAAAATAAAGTGCGATACCAGCGCGCGCCAGCACCGACACCAGAAACCACAGCAATCAATACTGGCAAGATTAAAAATTTAAAGGCATTGATACCCGTATCATAACCAGAAATCGGTACTAACATGAGCAACTTACCCATGATAAATTGTCCACCAATAATATAGAACAAAGAAGAAATAGACATAATAATGATGCACAGAACAATCGAGCTAAACTCCAAATAACTCTGGCGAAACAAGACCATCATTAAAGCCACGCTGATATTGACGAACAAGCCCACCAATAACGATGGCAAGGCAACAGCTAAACTCGGCCACATACGTTGCTGTATATCCGCACCTATATGCCGCCCGCTATCTGAAACACCAAAATCAAAGACAAATAAGCGCAAGGATTTTTGATAAAAAATCGTCTGTTTTATTTTTTCCAGCCCCGCTACTTCTTGATTGATCAATAAGGGCAACTGATAACCTCGCTGTAGTTTCCAATTATCTATCGCTTGTTCAGTAACATGCTTTTGCCCTAATTGCATACGCGCCATATCATCGGGACTATTAACGATAAAAAAGAGCACGAAGGTGAGAATATTGACACCAAGTAATAAAGGAAAAGCATACAAAATACGACGCAGGATATAGTTAAACATTATTTAATGGTCTCCTTAGCGCGGCGCTGAAAACTACGTACAGCGGGAAAAATTAGCACCACCATTAACAAGACAATAAGCCCAATAGGCCAAAGCACTGGTTGATTCCATTGCTCTCTTAATTGTTCGCGTTTTTGCGCATCTATGCGCCTGTATTTCAACTCATTATTCACCATTAAATTGGGCTTTAAATTGTGATACCAACTATGGTACAAAGAAAAACTTTTCGGATGCAAGCCAAACACCCAAGGCGCGTCGTAACGTATCAGCTCTTGCATTTGGCGAATCACAGTCAGTCGTTCAGAGCCATTATTCATATAACTCATTTGCTTAAATAAGCGATCAAACTCCGGGTTTTGATAATTGCCTGCATTTTCTCCTCCATGGACGGTTTTCGCATTCGGGCCATATAATAAGAAAAAGAAATTTTCTGGGTCTGGGTAATCGGCATTCCAGCCCCACATAAAAATCTGCGCATTGCCATCACGCATTTTCTGCTGAAATCGGTTGTAGTCAGTCGCCCTGATCACCAGTTGTATGCCTAATTTAGTAAACTGTTTACGATACCAATTTAAACGCGCACGATCATCTGGACCACTGACTGCAGTATCTAAATACAAAACTAAGGACTCCCCTGTTTTTGGGTCTATACCATTAGCATAGCCTGCTTCCTGCATCAGTGTTAATGCTGCAGTTACAGGTTTACGCTGCACGTGGCCATTATGCCAGTCATAGACATAATGATTAATGCCCTCTTTGTCTGCGCTGTAACCAAAAATACCCGGCGGTATTAGGCCTTGCGCGGCAACCCCACGGCCATTATTAAAAATGGAAATATATTCCTCATAATCAACAGCAATGGCAACCGCTTGACGTAATTTACGCGCTGGCTCGCTGCTACCGCCAATGACGGAATCGAGCATATTAAAGCCCATATAAAAGGTTGAACTATTAACCGCCATTTGTAATTGTATGCCTTGAGCCTGCATGCTCGCGGTCAATGCAACGTCACCTTCGCCAGTAAATTGCACCGCCTGATCAAAACTATCAGAAGCGATACCTGAGCCATCATAATAACCTTGCAAGAACTTATTCCAATAGGGAATAGTTTCTTTCTCTAAGAGATAAATGGCTTTATCAATAAAGGGTAAACGTTTGCCCGCATCCTCTAACATACCATTCATTTTATCTTCTGGTTCGCCTTCACTAGGGTAAAACTCGGCATGAAAATTTGGATTTTTAAGCATCACCATGCGCAAGTTAGGATTATTTTCGTCTAACATATAAGGCCCTGTCCCTAACGGTTGCCAATCCAATGTAATATTCTTATCAATTAAAGCTTTTTGTGAATAAAACTCGTCCGCCTCCCATGGCATAGGCGCAAAAAAAGGCATGGCCAACCAAAAGATAAATTGCGGATATTTACCTTTAATACGGATCTTGTAACGATATTTATCCAGCACTTCGACGCCGTTAATATCGTTATCTTTTAAAGCGGTACGTGGTTTCTCTTTTATAGTCTGCGCATAATCACCTAGCCCGACTATATATTGCTTCATTAATTCAGCAATAGGCGATGATATTTCAGGATGCACAAGGCGTTTAATTTGCTGCACATAATCCGCTGCAGTTAATTCTCGTGTTCCGGTTTGTTTAAAATCAGCTAACAATTGAATGCTTTCTAATTGCTCAGCACTTAACTGATGATAAAGATATTGCCCTTGCTGATTAATCGCTAAAGCCGGGTGTGGCTGGAATTGAATACCTGATTTGATCTCAATAATATAATCTGAATAAGCCACTTCGTCGCTCGTGCTAGTTTCCGCTAATGGCTGATTTAAAGCATTAAAATAGCGAATTTGCGGCATTTGTTTGGCGGTTAATGGCTCTAGTTCATAAGGACGCTTTAAAAAGTGATATTGAAACGGTGGTTCATAGATTTGACCAATAAAGGCATATTCATTGGAACTATAGGCTTTTGCAGGATCTAAATGTTTAGGCCGTTCAGAAAAAGAGGAATATAAAACAGACTGCTGGTCGTCAAGACCTTTAGGGTAAGGATTGTTAAGTATCGGTTCATTACAAGCGGATAATAACATTGTGAAAAGAATAAAAAAGACGATTTTTTGCCATACGATCATTGATTGCCTTAACTCCTAATTTTTCCGACTTATACCCTACTCACAGTTATATCAGCTTTACGGACAGTGTGTATTGTTGAATCACAGTTTAGCCCGCTGCTTTCAAAGCTACGGGCTAAAACCTACCTCTATTCCCTACTACTTAGCTGAAAATTGCTCCATAAGTAACGTTTGCACTTGGAAAATCTCACCATCAGTAACACTTTGTACATAACTACCATCACTCTGCATAATCCACGAGCCGGCATTATCTTTTAGATATAAATCTAAGTCAGCTAATACACGCGTCTTTAACGCTTTATGTTCGATAGGAAAACAAGCCTCTACACGTCTAAACATATTACGATTCATAATATCGGCACTCGCAGCATAAACTTCTGGATTGCCGCCATTTTCAAACATATAAACACGCGCATGCTCTAAAAATCGACCAATAATTGAACGTACTTCTATATTATCAGAAACTCCAGCAATACCTGGGCGCAAGGAACAAATACCACGGACAATCAATTTAATTTCTACGCCTACTTGCGATGCGCGATATAAGGCTTGGATTAACTGCTCTTCAACGACCGAGTTAACCTTAATGATAATTTTACTTGGCTTGCCTTTTTTGGCGAACTCAATTTCCCGCTCAATCTTATCTAGCAACCCCTTATGTAAAGTAAAGGGGGATTGTAATAATTTATTCAGTTTAGTCACTTTACCTAGGCTGGTTAATTGGACAAATATTTTCCTAACATCCTCACCTAATTCTTTATTACTAGAAAACAAGCCATAGTCGGTATAAAACTGCGCAGTTTTGGGGTGGTAATTTCCTGTACCTAAATGCACATAATCGCGGAACTGCTTACCTTCTTTGCGAATCACTAGACACATTTTAGCATGTGTTTTATAACCCACGACGCCATAAACCACATGCACAGCGGCATCTTGTAATTTAGATGCTAAAGTAATATTCGCTTTTTCATCAAAGCGAGCACGTAATTCGATAACCACAGTGACTTCTTTACCGGCACGTGCCGCCTTTAATAGCGCACTAACAATCGGGGAATCCGAACTGGTTCGATACAAGGTTTGCTTGATCGCTAAAACATCAGGATCTTGAGCTGCCTGGCGTATAAACTCAACTACAGGCGCAAAAGATTCATAAGGATGATGCAACAAAATATCTTGCTTTTTAATGACTTCAAAATAATTTTTACTACGTGACAATGCACTAGGAATAGAGGGTTTATAAGGGATAAACTTTAAATCTGGGCGGTCTACCAAACCATAAATCTCCTGCACCCGACTTAAATTAACAGGACCATTGACTAAAAATACCTGATCATCTGTAATACCAAAGCGAGCAGCCAAAAAGCTGACCGTTGCTGGACTACAATTCGCATCAATTTCTAAGCGCACTTCATCGCCATAATTACGCATGGCTAATTCACCTTCTACCGCGTCTAACAAGTCATCAATAGCATCATCATCAACAAACAAATCACTATTCCGTGTGACTCTAAATTGATGGCAGCATTTAATGGTCATACCATTAAATAATTCATCTATAAAAGCATGAATAATCGATGATAAAAATACAAAATCATATTCCCCTCCCCCAGTTTCTTCACTTGGTAACTGAATAATTCTAGGCAAAGCCCGAGGGGCTTGTAAAATAGCCCGCCCGCTATTACGTCCAAATGCATCTTTACCGGTTAAAGAAATAATAAAATTTAAACTTTTATTTAAAATACGCGGGAACGGATGTGCGGAGTCTAAGCCGACAGGCGTTAAAATAGGCGATAATTCTTCACGAAAGAAAGTTTCGATCCATTGTCTTTGGCGATCAGTCCAGTCATCTCGACGAATAAAACGAATATTCTGTTCGGCTAACTGCGGAATCAGTAATTCATTTAAAACTCGGTATTGCTCACTGACTAAATCATGGGCTTTAGGTGCAATAGCGGCTAACTGCTCTTGCGTATTCATGCCATCACACATCGTCGCCAATGGATCTATCGTTGCCAGTTGAATGACACTTGCGACTCTAACCTCGTAAAATTCATCTAAATTAGAACAAGAAATGCATAGATAATTTAAACGCTCTAATAAAGGTAAGTTTTCATTTTTTGCTTGCGCTAAAACACGGTCATTGAACTCTAAAAGGCTGAGTTCACGATTAAAATATAAGGCAGAGTCATTAAGATCAACTGCATCTTTTATCTCTGTGTTTTCATAATTCTCTATATTTTCTTTTTTTTCTGTCATCGTCTTATTCACTGTTTCCCTTGGTCTTTAATATGCCTGAATTTATCAAGAATTAAACCCACGATTGCCCTGCAAACCACCGGTATGGATAGCAATAATTCTTTGTCCTGACTTAAAATAGCCTTGGCGAATTAAATCATAAATGCCATACAACATTTTTCCTGTATAAATCGGCTCTAATTTTATGTGCTGCGCTTTCTCAAATTGCTGTATAAATTGTAATAACTCTGGCGTTATTTTAGCAAAGCCACCAAAGTGGTATTGTAATTGGATAAACCACTTATCATTATGACATGCGGTATTTTTTAATAAAGTCTTTACCTCATCGTTTAAATAAGCGGCCTCCTTCAAAGCGGCGAAACCAATTACTTGCTTATTAGACCTAGCACTAATAATACCTGCCAAGGTTGTCGCAGTACCACAAGGCACACATAAAACATCATAATCTAAATCAATTTCTGCGACTAATTCAGTAACACCCCGTAAAGCCGATAGCATTGCACCACCTTCAGGCAACCAATATTCGCCTTTTTGTAATCCTGGCAAAGCATCGTATGCTTTATATTCCCTAAGCAAACGATAATCACTACGGGAAATAAATTCCAAGTGCATTCCCCAGTCGAACATATCGTTTAAGGTGGGATTTAATATTTCAGGCCTCTCACCACGAATACGCGCCTCTGTCTGTATGCCTAATAATTTACCGACATAAGCTAAAGCATGTAGATGATTGGAATACGCACCTCCCATAGAAATAATTTTCTGCGTATTTAATGCCAGTGCGTGCTCCAATATATATTTAAGTTTACGCCATTTATTGCCGGAAATAATCGGATGCAATAAATCGTCTCGCTTTAAGTAAAGTTCAACCCCCTGCTCTTGTATACAAGGTTCAATAATTTGGGTTAATGTCGAAACACCTAAGTTCCTCTCTAACGCAATCAGTTGTTTATTTAACATAACAGATAAGTATACCCCTTATCTCCAGACAAAAAAAAGCCCCCAGAGTCTTAAAGACTGAGAGGGCACAAAGTAGAGCCGATATAACAACTCTTATAACACGAGGAGGTTAAAAACTTTACATCTACTACTGAATAAATCGCTTAAAATTTAATTTAACTTTGTTTTGGGCATGATATTACTTAAAACAGTTGCACTAGCGAACAAGACTGTTGAAATAATAAACTGACCAGAAATAAACCCCCAAAGTCCAACTACAAATAAAATACTGGTTGCAATGTCTCTATTAAGGTTTGTCATGCTAATATCCTGTTAAAATATATTAATAAGGGGGAAAGAATTTACTTATCTAATGTTGAGCATTCTACTCAGTTTTTATTAATCAACAATACCCGCAATATTAAACTAATTGTTTCCATTTAAGATATAATAAGCAAGGCTATTTTATGCACGAAGAAGAGCAAGAAAGAAAAACCACTGAGGCCTACGAGAAGCTACTTAAAAATATGCCAAGCATAGGCTTTGTCAACAGAAAAAAGAGAATAAAAGCCTATATGCAGTTATCAAAAATAGCTGACTATATGATTGAAAACAATGAAATCAGCGAAGACGAGGCCTTATTCATTTTCTCTTTACTGATGCGTAAATGCTCTAACTTCCAAAAAGCAGCAATGATGACTGCACTGACACTTAACTCTATAGGTAAAGGCGTTCTCCCACCTATTGGCGTAAAATTTAGTTTAGATGTCCGTAAAAACTTAAGCTTACCCAGCACTCATCACAGCGTTAGCGATGAGAAGATTAACTCTGATGAAAAAGATGTTTAAATCAATATAACCCTATTTTTCTTAAACCCTTTCCTTATGTTTACACTGATTAAAAAAATATTCAGCAAAAAGACAGCATCTAATGATGCCGACACAAGCGAATTAAATGAAAATCCTAATTTTGTGACGGATCCTGCTAAAATCATACAACTACTTTGTGCGATTGAAGCCAAAACTGCTTTTTGTACAATTGAGCTGAATAATTCAGATGAAACTTACACGTCCCATATCATTGAAGTACAGGCGACCAAACAACAAATCCTACTGGACGCGTTAGTTCCTGATTCAGGCAATGCACTACTTAAACAGTGCAAGGCACTAAAATTAACCACCTTCCTCAACAATATACATCTGTCTATTTCCATAACAGACATCTCGCCAACCGCCCCCCATGGCGAACCTTACTTTAAGGCTCCTTTACCGAAACGCATTTACTACCCACAACGCCGGGCTTCACCTCGAATAGTCATTAGCGCTTATAATTTGACGTTTCAAGGAATATCTAATAGGACTAACTTTACTGTCGGTGGCATTGTCAGTGATCTATCCCGCAGCGGGATAGGGCTTATTATTAATAGTAGCAATTCAAGGCTGATACGTGGCGATCAATTAAACAACTGCACGCTAACCCTTCCCAACGATGTCAGCATTCACTTTGATCTGCTTATTCGCTCTTCCAAACCCTATAGTAATAGCCAAACCAAACTACTTATAGGCGGACATTTTAATCAGCTTAAATCAACTAAAGAACAAAATCAGCTTGAGCAATTTTTTGCTCTAGCTGAACGCTCACAAATACGTCAAAAGAAAGATTATTAACTCACTCGCCAGCACCTATAAAAGCTGGACTTATGTAAATAGCTCGTAGATACTTAACAAGCTAAATAACTTATAACGCTCACTGGAGAAATAAAAATGGGTTTTATGCAAGGAAAACGTGTACTTATTGTTGGCTTAGCCAGTAATCGCTCTATTGCGTGGGGTATTGCACAAGCAATGCACCGCGAAGGGGCAGAAATCGCATTTACTTTTCAAAATGAAAAATTACAAAGCCGCGTAGAAAAAATGGCCGCAGAATGTAATTCTAATATCAC
>JAIPFI010000042.1 GCA_021736705.1 Methylococcaceae bacterium
ATTAAAAAATGCGGCGATTACAGTGAAAACTGTTGCGTTGCAAAATAATAAAGTTTTAGTGCGCTTTAATGACGCTAATGAGCAAATGCGCGCTGCAGATTTGCTGCGTAATAGCATAGGCAATCAATTTATTGTCGCGCTCAATCTTGCGCCTGCTACCCCTGAATGGCTAAGTTCTTTGGGTGCTAAGCCTATGTATTTGGGTTTAGATTTGCGTGGTGGTGTTCATTTTCTATTAGAAGTAGATATGGATGCGGCACTGAAGCAAGCAGAGCAACGATATAATGATGATATACGCTTAGCTTTGCGTACCGCTAAGATTCGTTATAAATCTGTTAGCTTTGATAGTGGCGCGGTTAAAGTCGTTTTGCGTGATGATCAAGATAAGCAAGCATCGATTGCTGTAATGGATGATGAATTTCGTAAGCTGGATATGCAGGTTGAAGCCGATCAGCCGATCTTAAATTTACGTATCTCAGAACAAGAAATAAAAGAAATCAAAAAATTTGCCTTAGCGCAAAATATTACGACATTACGTAATCGCGTTAATGAATTAGGTGTATCTGAACCGGTTATTCAGCAACAAGGCGATAATCGTATTGTTGTGCAATTGCCAGGCGTGCAAGATACAACGCAAGCAAAAGAGATTTTAGGTACAACAGCGACGCTTGAATACCGTAAAGTCGATACCGAGCATGATGTACAAGATGCATTGGCGGGTCGTATTCCTGTTGGCTCTAGCTTGTATTATGAGCGTGATTCGAAAGCCCCTGTGTTATTAAAAAGACAGGTTATTATTACCGGTGATCAGATTGTTGATGCGTCATCAGGCTTGGACCAAAACGGTTCGGCTTCGGTTAATATCGTTTTAAATGGTATTGGCGCAAAGAAAATGGGTAAATTTACGCAAGATAATATCGGTCAGCCTATGGCTGTCGTGTTTATCGAACAGAAATCGACCACACATATTGTGAATGGTAAAAAAGTACGCCGTAAAGAGCAAATTGAACAAGTAATCAGTATTGCGACAGTGCGTGATGCGTTCAGTAAGCGTTTTCAAACCACTGGCTTAGATAGTCCGCAAGAAGCACGTAAGTTGGCTTTATTATTAAGAGCTGGTGCATTAGCGGCGCCAGTTGATATTGTCGAAGAGCGCACTGTTGGGCCAAGCTTAGGGCAAGACAATATTGATAAAGGGATGTTATCGGTTGTCGTTGGTTTTGTGTTAGTGCTCGTGTTTATGGCTGCTTACTATAGGGTTTTTGGTTTAATTGCGAACTTGGCATTAACCTTTAATGTCGTGGTTATTATCGCTGTATTATCCATGCTACAAGCAACTTTAACATTACCGGGTATTGCCGGGATTGTATTGACAGTCGGTATGGCGGTTGATGCAAATGTCTTGATTTTTGAGCGCATAAAAGAAGAATTGCGGAATCAGCAATCACCGCAAACCAGTATTTACCTAGGTTATGAAAAAGCTTTTTCAACCATCTTTGATGCAAATGTCACGACTTTATTAGTCGCTTTAGTGTTGTTTGGTTTTGGCACAGGATCGATTAAAGGTTTTGCTATTACTTTAGGAATAGGGATTTTAACGTCTATGTTTACCGCTATTTTAGGTTCTCGAATGATTGTTAACTGGGTTTACGGTAATCGTCGTATTGGCAAATTATCTATTTAAACAAGGGGATATACGATGTTAAAAGAAATTGATTTTTTAGGTAAACGTAAATTTGCAGCCATGTTCTCTGGCCTGTTGCTGATGATAGCTATTGGCTCTTTGGCTGTACAAGGCTTGAAATTTGGTATTGATTTTACGGGTGGAACTTTAGTCGAAATAGGCTATAAAAAAGCAGTCGATTTAACGGTTATGCGTGATGCGCTGAAAACATCTGGATTTGATGGTGTGACCGTGCAGCATTTTGGTTCGTCCCAAGATGTGTTGATTCGTTTAATGCCTCAAGAGGGTGTGAGCAATGCTGAAATCAGTACCGCTGTATTGAACGCTGTTAATGTCGGCATGGGCGAGCAAGGGGACGTGCGCCGAGTTGAATTTGTCGGACCGCAAGTCGGCGATGAATTGGCTGAAGACGGCGGTTTAGCTTTGCTTTATTCTATGATCGGTATTTTGATTTATGTTGCTTGGCGTTTTGAGTATAAATTTTCTTTAGGCTCAGTTGCGGCGCTAATACACGATGTTGTAATTACTTTAGGTTTTTTCTCAGTTTTTCAACTGGAATTTGATCTGACTGTTTTGGCGGCCATTTTGGCGGTGATCGGATATTCTTTAAACGATACCATTGTTGTTTATGATCGTATTCGTGAGAATTTCAGATTGTTACGTAAAGATTCAGCCATGGTTATTATGAATACCTCATTAAATGAAACCTTAAGTCGTACTTTAATGACGTCATTTACAACGTTGCTGGTATTGATCGCCTTGGCTGTATTGGGTGGTGAAATTATTCATAATTTCGCGGTTGCTTTATTGTTTGGTATTGTAATTGGTACTTATTCGTCTATTTATGTAGCGAGCCCTATCGTTTTGGCTTTGGGTGTGAGTAAAGAAGACTTGATGGAACCTGCGGTGGAAGTTGAAGGTAAAGAGTTTGATATGATGCCTTAGGGTGTTGTTATTTGTTATTTAGGTGCATTTTGTAAAAAATGCATTGGATAGTTTTTATTTTGTATTTATTTTATTTTAATTTTGGAGTTTAAAGAAATGGCAGTAGAACGTACTTTTTCTATCGTAAAACCTGATGCAGTAGCCGCTAACAATATCGGTGAGATTTATAGCCGTTTTGAAAAAAATGGTTTACGCATCGTTGCAGCTAAAATGATGCAATTAACTAAAGAAAAAGCGGAAGGCTTTTATGCTGAGCACAGCGAGCGTGGCTTTTTTAATGATTTAGTGTCTTTCATGACATCTGGTCCAGTTATGGTTCAAGTTTTAGAAGGTGAAGGCGCAATCTTAAAAAACCGTGATTTAATGGGCGCGACTAACCCTAAAGATGCAGCTCCAGGCACTATCCGTGCTGATTTCGCAACCAGCATTGATGAAAATGCAGCACATGGTTCAGATTCTGCTGAATCTGCGGCACGTGAAATTGCTTATTTCTTCTCAGATGCAGAACTTTGTGACCGTATCCGTTAATCAAGAAAAAATAAATCTACTCAATTTCGACAAAAAGGGCTTACAAGCTTTTTTTGCCGAAATTGGCGAGAAGCCTTTTCGCGCCACCCAATTGCTAAAATGGATTTATCAAGAGGGTGAGTTTGATTTTGATCAAATGAGTAATTTAAGTAAGTCTTTACGGGCTTACTTAAATGAACATTGCTGCATCCTTGCGCCTGAAATAATTTTGGAACAGGTCGCTAGTGATGGCACGCGCAAATGGATTGTTGAAATGGGGGGCGGCAATAAGGTTGAGGCGGTTTATATTCCCGAAGCAACACGCGCTACCTTGTGTGTTTCATCGCAAGTCGGTTGCGCTTTGGCCTGTACGTTTTGCTCTACTGCCCAACAAGGCTTTAATCGTAATCTCACGACCGCAGAAATTATTGGCCAGTTGATGGCCGCAAATGCACGCATGGGTGCAGAGGGAAGAGTCACCAATGTCGTCATGATGGGCATGGGCGAACCTTTATTGAATTTTGATAATGTCGTGCCAGCTATGAATTTAATGACTGAAGACTTTGCTTTTGGTTTGTCTAAAAGGCGCGTAACCATTAGTACTTCAGGTGTTGTACCTGCCATGTATCGCTTAACTGAGGTGTGCGATATTAGTATGGCGGTGTCTTTGCACGCATCAACAGACGCGTTACGTGATATTTTGGTGCCAATTAACCAGAAATATCCGTTAAAAGAGTTGATGGCAGCTTGTAAAAAATATATTGAAGGTTCGCCGCGAGGCTTTATTACTTTTGAATATGTAATGTTAGATGGCATTAATGATTCAGTCGCTGATGCGCGAGCATTAGTTAAATTATTGAAAGATGTGCCATCTAAGATGAACTTGATTCCATTTAACCCTTTTCCGAATACTCAGTATAAGTGCTCATCTAAAGCTGCGATTGAGCAGTTCAGAGATGTGGTGCATAAAGCAGGTATTATCACGACCGTGCGTAAAACGCGGGGTGAAGATATTGATGCTGCCTGCGGACAGTTGGTGGGCAAGGTGCTGGATAAAAGCCGTCGGGCAGAGCGTTTACAGAAAATGGGCTTATCATCATGAATATACGTAGAATTGCACTTTTAAGCATTAGTGGTTTGATGGTAGCGTGCACTGCAACAAAGGATAATAAAAGCAATTATACGCAGCCTGACAAAGTGGCTGTAGAGCGTCCTGCTAAAGAGCGAGCGCAAACATTAACTGAATTGGGCTTGGCTTATTATCAATTAGAAAAATATATCTATGCATTGGAGTATTTAGATGAGTCATTGGCTTTAGATGCTAGCAATGCAACCACTTATCAAATTATCGGATTAATCAATATGCGTCAAAATCTGCCTGATCAAGCGCAGATTTCTTTTGATAAAGCATTAAAAATTGAGCCTGATAACTTTGATATATTGACCAATTATGCTGTTTTTTTATATGGGCAGGAACGGTATGAGGAATCTTTAGATGCTTTTAAGCGCGTGGTCAATGCACCTTTCTATAAACAGAAATGGACGGCTTATACTTATCTCGGCCTGTCTGATTTAAAAAGAGGTCAGAAAGGTGAGGCTGAAAAGAAGTTTTATTATGCGTTAAAAATAAATAAAGATTACGCCCCTGCTCTGTTGGAAACAGCGCGAATTCGTTATGGTAAAGGCGATATGATGTCGGCAAGAGCCTTTATTGAACGCTATTTTGCTAGCGCTGGGAAAACTCTTGAGGGCTTGCAGTTAGCGATCAAAATAGAGAATGCTTTGCAAGATCGTGATATGACTGAGCAATATCAGCTAGAATTGAAACGCGCCTTTCCTTATGCGGACTAAGCCCGATAATATTATCTTCTGATTAAACGTGAGTATCTAAAATATGGCAAATAATATTCAGGCTATTCGTGGCATGCACGATGTTTTACCTGATCAAACGCCTCGTTGGCAGTTTGTTGAACAACAAGTAAGAGAAGTTTTAGCAGCCTATGGTTATGCAGAAATACGCTTACCTATCGTTGAAAAAACAGAATTATTTAAACGCTCTATCGGTGAAGTGACTGATATTGTCGAAAAGGAAATGTACACTTTTGATGATCGTAATGGTGATTCATTAACTTTACGTCCTGAAGGAACTGCGGGCTGTTTGCGCGCCTGTTTAGAACATGGATTATTGCATAATCAAGTACATAGACTTTGGTATTACGGGCAGATGTTTCGCCATGAACGCCCACAAAAAGGTCGTTATCGCCAGTTTATACAGTTAGGCGTAGAAACTTATGGCATGGCGGGGTTTGATATTGATGCAGAATTAATTTTATTAAGTCATCGTTTATGGCAGCGTTTAGCTATTTTGGACAAAGTTGAATTGCAGCTTAATTCTTTAGGTACGATTGAAGAACGCGTTGTTTATCGTGAGAAATTAGTTGAATATTTTAATCAACAGCCTGAATTATTGGATGAAGATAGTAAGCGTCGTTTACTCAGTAATCCCTTGCGTATTTTAGATACTAAAAACCCGGATATGCAGGAGCTAGTAAACAATGCCCCGAGCTTAATGAGTTATTTAGGTGAAGAGAGCAAAGCACACTTTAAAGGTTTAACTGATATTTTAGATGCTTTGGGTATTGCTTACACCATAAATCAGCGTTTAGTGAGAGGCTTAGATTATTACAGCAAGACTGTGTTTGAATGGGTGACAACTGAGTTGGGTGCGCAAGGAACGATTTGTGCGGGTGGCCGCTACGATGGTTTGATCGAGCAATTAGGTGGTAAACCTAATTATGCCGTCGGTTTTGCTATGGGTATGGAGCGTATTCTGGCCTTGTTAGAAACACGCAAAGATTTGGATGCTCTTCAATCTATTGATGCCTATATGATTTTAGTTGGCGCAGCAGCTGAGAAATCGGGTTTGCTTTTAGCAGAAAAAATAAGGGATAGTTTGCCGAATTTAAGATTGCAAATGAATTGTGGTGCCGGTAGTTTTAAAAGCCAGTTTAAAAAGGCGGATAAAAGCGGTGCAGATTATGCGTTGATCTTAGGTGATGATGAAGTCGCAAACAATGAAATTAGCATAAAATTCTTACGTAGTGATGCAGAGCAGCGTACCGTTGCATTAGCAGAGCTTATTGAATTAATGCAAAACTAAAAAATTCATAATATACGATACTAAAGGTAATTAAAGTGGAAATTTACGAAACTGAAGAAGAACAAGTTGCAGCCTTAAAAGATTGGTGGAAAGCGAATGGATCATCGGTAATTTCTGGTGTTGTGATCGCGGCTATTGCCATTGGCGGATGGAATTTTTGGCAAAGTTATCAACAAGGCAAGGTGAATCAAGCCTCCGCTATGTATGAGCAGTTACTGCAGGCGCAAACGGTTGATAACGCGGAGTCGGTAGATAAAATTGCTACTAATTTGCAGGCAGAGTTTGGCTCAACTGCTTATGGCGCTTATGGTTTATTATTTCAAGCAAAAGAAAAAGTTAAGCAAAATGATTTGAGCGCTGCCAAAGCTATTTTTGAGCAAGCGATAGCAGCAACTGACGATACGGGAATTAAGCATGTGGCACGTACACGTTTGATTAGAGTGCTTTTGGCGCAAAAAGAATATGAACAAGGCTTACAAGTTATTGCTAATGTTGACCAATCCTCGTTGGATGGTTTTGCAAGCATTTATGACGAGCTAAAAGGGGATTTATATGTTGCTATGGGGCGTGTGGGTGAAGCAAGAACGGCTTATCAATCAGCCTTACAAACAGGCCAAAGCTCGCCTTTATTGCAATTCAAATTAGATGATTTAACCGCAGCTGATAGTGCTCAAGGATAAGTGTGGCTTATTACTTAATGCGTAAGTTTTTTATTTTATTCGTAGTTATTACTTTAAGTGGTTGCGCTACGGTAACTACCTTATCCAATGCTATGGGTGACTTGTTTAGTGACTCGGATAATGCTGAGCCGCCAGCGGAGTTAACAGACTATCAGCCAGAAATAAAATTAGATATTGTATGGGATGAGGATGATGGTGTTGGTGCTGATGAATTAGCTATGAATTTAGTGCCGGCCATAGCGGATGATCGTATTGTTATTGCTGATCAGGAGGGCTTGGTTCAAGCAAGGAATTTATCTGATGGTGAATTATTGTGGGAAGTTGAAACTGAACTACCTATTTCATCAGGCCCCGTTATTGATGGTGATCTCGTTTTTGTTGGTACCAGTAAAGCCGATGTTTTGGCTTTAAATATGACTACTGGCGAGGCCGTTTGGAAGCAGCGAGTCTCCAGTGAAATAATGGCTTTACCGATAGTTGCTGATGATAAGTTATTGGTGCGGACGACTGATGGCAAAGATATAGCTTTAAACCGAATTGATGGCAATCAAATCTGGTCTGTTGAAAGTAGTGTTCCTGCTTTAAGCATTCGCGGTGCAGGCTCCCCAGTTGTTTCGGGTAACAGTGTTATTATCGGTAATGCTAATGGTAAGTTGATTGCACTCAATTTAATGGATGGTGCGCACTTATGGGAAACCAGTATTGCAATTCCGAAAGGGCGTTCTGAGATAGAGCGTTTAACAGATATTAATAGTACACCGGTATTAATAGATCATACTATTTTTGTCGGTAGTTACAAAAGCGGCATTACTGCAGTATCACCTATTGATGGCGACGTGTTATGGCGTAATGAATCTATTTCAGCGATTTACGGTTTAAGTGCAGATCGACGTTATTTGTATTTAAGTGATGTAAGCAGTGACGTATGGCAATTAGATCAGCGTAATGGCGCATCTTATTGGAAGCAAGCTGAATTGCATCAGCGTCGATTATCAGTCCCCGCCGTCTATGATGACTACGTAGTGGTCGGTGATTTTGAAGGGTATTTGCATTGGTTATCAAAAACTGATGGACGTTTACTTGGGCGTATAGAAATTACTGATAGTCCTATTGTTGCAGCACCAATAGTCGTTGATGGTGTGGTTTATGTTTATGCTAGTGATGGTACGCTAGCTGCCGTTAAGGTTTCTTTGTTTTAAGTCGCGTTAAAGCGTGTGCTTGGTGTGCTGTTTTTGAGTTTTGGCCACTACTGGCCAGTTGTTTTAATTTTACGGAATCTGTATGACATTACCCGTTATCGCTTTGGTTGGTCGACCTAATGTAGGAAAATCAACTTTATTTAATTATTTAACCCGTACACGGGATGCACTTGTTGCTGATTACCCAGGGTTAACCCGAGATAGAAAATATGGGCGTGTTAAACGAGGTGAAACAGCTTATTTATTGGTTGATACTGGTGGTATTACTGATGATGTCGATGGTATAGATTCCGTTGCTAAACGACAGGTGAAAATTGCTTTAGAGGAGGCTGATGTCGTCTTATTTTTAGTGGATGTGCGCGAAGGCATGAACAGTGCGGATGAAGCTATTACTGAAATGCTAAGGAAATTAGACAAACCGATTATCTTAGTAGGCAATAAAATTGACGGAATTAATGCTGAAATTGGCACGGTTGAGTTTCATCGCTTAGGTATAGGTGAGCCCGTGTCTATTGCGGCAAGTAATGGGCGGGGGGTCAATGAGTTATTGCTACGCATTAGCGCATTATTGCCTGTGGAAGAAGAGCTGACAGAAGAAGAATTGCAGGATCAGGGGGTTGCTATTGCGGTTATTGGGCGACCGAATGTAGGTAAGTCAACGCTAGTGAATCGTTTGTTAGGTGAGGAGCGCGTGGTGGTGTTTGATGAGCCAGGCACAACGCGCGATAGTGTGTACATTCCTTTTGAGCGCGATGGTAAGAAGTACACACTGATTGACACGGCAGGTATGCGTCGTCGCGCTAAAGTGACTTTGGTTGTTGAAAAGTTCAGTATTATTAAAGCCTTGCAGTCAGTAGAAAAAGCCAATGTAGTTATTTATTTAATCGATGCTAGCGAAGGAATTACCGATCAGGATCAGCATTTACTCGGTATGGTCTTGGATGCTGGTCGCGCTTTAATTATCGGTTTTAATAAATGGGATGGCTTAAATAATGACCAGCGCGAATTAATCAAGCGTCAAACATCGGTTAAATTACCCTTTTTAGATTTTGCGGAAAAGCATCCTATTTCTGCTTTGCATGGTAGTGGTGTCGGTAAATTATTTGAAGTGGTGCATAAGCTTTATGATGCGGCGATGGTTGATATGTCAACTTCGGTATTAACGCAGATTTTAAAAGACGCGATGGCAGCGCACCAGCCACCCCAAGTACATGGGCGTAGGATTAAATTGAAACATGCTCACCAGGGGGGGCGCAATCCGCCGATTATTGTGATACATGGTAATCAAACGGATGCATTGCCTGATGCCTATGAGCGTTATTTGATTAATTATTATCGTCAGAAATTGAAGTTAGAAGGAACGCCGATAAGGCTTGTTTTCAAATCACCGAAAAATCCGTTTAAAGAAGTAAAGAATAAGTTAAGTGATCGACAGCTCTTTAAGAAAAAGCGCTTAATGGAGCATAATACAAAGAAAAGAATTGCCGACAAGAAAAAGAAATAATTACACTAAAGGGGATAGATAATGGCCAAATTAACGTTTAAACCAGGTAACGATGAGATTATTATTAATACCAATGGTGAATTACCTGCAGTAGGCATTAAAGCGCCAGATTTCACTTTGGTGGATGGTCGTTTGAATGAAGTGAGCTTAGCTAGCTATGCCGGTAAAAAGAAAATTCTGAATATAGTACCTAGCTTGGATACTCCTGTTTGTGCGGCATCAGCACGTACTTTTAATGAAAAGGCGAATCATCTAAAAGATACTGTCGTGTTAATGGTCTCGGCTGATTTACCTTTCGCACAAGGTCGCTTTTGTGAATCAGAAGGCTTAAAGCATGTATTTCCTGTTTCTACATTCCGCTCTAGTTTTGCCGATGATTACGGAGTGCGTTTGGTTGATAGTATGCTGAAAGGGTTAACGGCTCGCGCAGTAATCATTATCGATGAAAATGATAAGGTTATTTATACTGAATTAGTGACTGAAATTACCCATGAACCTAATTACGATGAAGCTTTGGCTGCATTAAAAGATTTATAATCAGTTCATTCATAATGAAAATACTAGCTGTTGATACGGCAACTGAGGCTTGTTCGGCCGCGCTCTATATAGATGGAGAAATTCAAGAGCGTTTTCAGATTGCGCCTAGAGAGCATGCTAGGTTACTCTTGCCAATGATCGATAGCTTAATGGCAGAGGCTGATTTAAGGCCACAACAATTGGATGCTATTGCTTTTGGTTGTGGTCCTGGTTCGTTTACTGGCGTGCGTATCGCAACAGGGGTTATGCAAGGTATTGCTTATGGAGCGGATTTACCGGTTGTGCCCGTGTCTACTTTGGCAGCTATCAGTCAAGCTTGTTTGCAGAAAACAAGCTACGATACAATTTTTACCGCTGTTGACGCGCGCATGAATGAAATTTACTGGGCCGTTTATCAGCGTGATGCTGAGGGTTTTGCGCGGTTAATCGGTGTTGAAAAAGTACAGTCAGCCAATGAGGTTGATGCTTTACAGTTAACGGGGTATGGCATAGGTTCCGGTTGGCAGGCTTATGAGCAAGTTTTAACGCAACATTTAGGGGCGCAATTACTTAGTTTTGATGCTGATTATTTGCCTCGTTCAGCGCAAATCGCTTTATTAGGTGCAATGGGCGTGCAGCGTCAGCAAGCCGTTCCTGTTGAGCAAGCAATGCCTGTCTATTTACGTGATAAAGTCGCAAAAACTACGGTAGAGCGCGAGGCATTACGTCGTATTTGATTTTTTTCTTTTTAGTCTTTAGCAGTGAATAGTGATATGGCTCATTTTATAGAAATACACCCTGAAAATCCGCAGCATAGATTAATTTATCAGGCAGTTGAGATTATTCGTAAAGGCGGCGTTATTGTTTACCCTACAGACACAGGGTATGCTTTGGGCTGTCATATTGGGGATAAACAAGCGTTGGATACCATTAAACGTATTCGGCAGTTAGATGATAAGCATAATTTTACTCTGATCTGTGAAGAGTTAGGGCAAATCTCTACTTTTGCCAGAGTCAGTAATGATGCGCATCGTTTAATTAAATCACTGACGCCGGGAGCGTTTACTTTTATTTTGGATGCGACGAAAGAAGTGCCTAGACGCATGATGCATGCTAAACGTAAGACCATAGGTATTCGTATTCCTGATAATAAAATTGCTTTGGCGATAGTGGCCGAATTAGGCGAGCCGTTATTGACGGCTTCTTTGATTTTGCCCGGCGAGAAATATGCCTTAAGTGATCCTTATGAAATTAGAGGTAGCTTAGAGCATGAGTTGGATTTAATTATTGATGCAGGCATTATTCAGGATGAATGGAGTACGATTATTTCTTGTACTGATGGCGAAATGGAAATTATTCGCCAAGGTAAAGGCGAAGCGCCTATGTTGGGTTAATTAGATGGAAGAATTAACGCTTATACAGAAAATTGTCGTTTGGGTTATTCCGGTTATTTTTGCTATTACCGTGCATGAGGTCGCGCATGGTTGGGTGGCGAAACAATATGGTGATAAAACCGCTTGGATGTTAGGGCGTTTAACTTTAAATCCGCTTAAGCATATAGATCCTGTGGGTACGATTTTGGTGCCTGGATTAATGCTTGCTTTTACAGGCTTTGTTTTCGGTTGGGCAAAGCCAGTTCCCGTTAATATTAGAAATCTGAGAAATCCAAAGCATGATATGGCCATTGTTGCTTTGGCGGGGCCTGTGGCTAATTTCTTAATGGCTTTAGGCTGGGCTTTATTTGCTCGCTTAGGTATTTTGATTAATACACCAGAATTCTCGATTCCCATGATTTATGTGGGCATAGCAGGCATTATGATTAATCTTATTTTGGGTTTGCTTAATTTATTACCAATTCCCCCTTTAGATGGTAGTCGTATTTTATCTTGGGCACTGCCGGGGCGATTAAGTCTTTATTATGATCAGTTTGAAAAGTATGGTTTTTATCTATTGGTTTTATTATTAATGACTGACAGTTTGGGTGTCGTTTTAGGTTACCCACTAAGCATCGCTAAAGGCTTCTTTTTCTCAATTGCAGGCTTGTAGAATTTAGGCGCATGAGTGACGGTTTAGTTGCTAATGTGGGCACTGTAACTGCAATGGTTGCAGGGCGTCCTTACCTGAATTTTCCTGACGATTTATATATTCCCCCCGAGGCATTAGAGGTTTTTTTAGCAACCTTTGAAGGGCCTTTGGATTTATTGCTTTATCTGATTAGAAAGCAAAACTTAGATATTGTTAATATTCCTATCGCACAAATTACTAAGCAATATATGGTTTATATTGAGGTGATGAGTAATTTTCAATTTGAATTAGCCGCTGAATATTTGCTGATGGCCGCTTTGTTGGCTGAGATCAAATCACGCATGTTATTGCCTAAGCGGATAAGCACCGAAGACGACGAGGAAGATCCTAGGGCAGTCTTGGTGCGTCGTTTACAGGAGTATGAACGCATTAAAAAAGCAGCAGAAGCATTAGATGAATTGCCGCGCATGGAGCGGGATATTTTTATCGCTACAGTCGATACCTCAAAGGTTAATGTGCATAAGCCAAAGCCGGAAGTGCAGTTGCAAGATATTGTCTCTGCTCTGCAAGGCGTGCTCCGCCGAGTTGATCAGTTAAGCCATCATACAATTACTAAAGAAGCCTTGTCAGTGCGCGAAAGAATGGCGGCTATTATGGCTAAGCTTGAAGGGAGTGACAGTTTTCTTTTTGCTCGATTTTTTACACATCAAGAAGGTAGGGCGGGGGTCGTGATTGCCTTTCTTGCTATTCTTGAACTCAGTAAGGCTGAGTTGATTGAAATTCTTCAAGCGGAACCTTTTGGTGAGTTGCGTATCCGAGCCAGACTGGGAATCGGTAATGGCTGAGCAAAGTTCTGTCGCTGTGCCGCAGGTTAATATTAAAATGAAGCGCATCGTTGAGGCTCTGTTATTTGCTGCAGAACAACCCATGTCGGTTGCTCAATTACAAGCTGTTTTTCCAGAATTGGAAATGCCTGAGCGAGTTGTTATAGAGGCTGCGGTTGACGCGCTTTGTGAAGATTACAAGAATCAGGCAATAGGATTGCATCAGGTCGCCAGTGGTTATCGCTTTCAGGTGAAAACCGATATGGCGCCTTGGGTGGCTCGATTGTTTGCTGAAAAGCCCCCGAAATATTCGCGCGCATTATTGGAAACGATTGCCATTATTGCTTACCAGCAACCTGTGACACGCGGTGATATAGAAGAAATTCGTGGCGTTAGTGTTAGTTCCAACATGATTAATACTTTGTTGGATCGAGAATGGATAAAAGTGGTTGCGCATAAAGAGACGCCTGGACGGCCGGCGCTTTATGCAACGACCGCGCAATTTTTAGACTATTTTAATTTAGATTCTTTAGCTGCTATGCCGCCTTTACAAGAGTTGCAGGCATTGGCGTTAAAGGGTGAAATGGAGATTTGAATGTGGACTGAGATATTTTTCATCCTATTATTTTCGGTTGCTTTTCTTTATTGGCAAAGCGCACAAAAAGTGAAAGAAATTGCTTGGGCGGCGACACAAAAACATTGTCATGATATGGATTTGCAGATGTTAGATGGTTATATCGCTTTTTCTACCTTAGTATTAAAAAAAGATGAGCGCGGTCAGTGGCATATTGCGCGCACTTATTTGTTTGAATTTTCTTCTACCGGAGCCGAACGCTATAATGGCGTTATTTCTACGCTTGGCCGCCGTGTGCAGTCAATACAATTAGACCCGCATCGTATACAATAAATAACGTTTAGATTTTACCTACCTTAGAATACTTTCATGTTACGTTTAACCAATATCCAACTGCCTTTAGATCATAGCGAACAAGAATTACGTTCGAAAATACTTACTAAGCTGTCTATTAAGAGTGATGAGCTGCTGAGCTATAGTATTTATAAGCGTAGCTATGATGCGCGTAAAAAGAAAAATATCTTTTTTATTTATAGTTTAGATGTTGAGACCAGTAAAAATGCAGCATTATTAACCCAGTTTGCCGAAGATGCGCAAGTTAAAGTAAGGCCTGATGATACGTATAAATTTGTCGCCCAAGCGCCTGAAGATTTAAGCGAGCGCCCTATTATTGTAGGCTTGGGGCCCTGTGGTCTATTTGTCGGTTTGGTTTTAGCGCAAATGGGCTTTAAGCCTATTATTTTAGAGCGCGGTAAAGAAGTGCGTGAGCGCACAGTGGATACTTTTGGTCTATGGCGTAAGCGTAAATTAAATGTCGAATCTAATGTTCAGTTTGGTGAGGGCGGTGCAGGCACTTTTTCTGATGGAAAATTATATACCCAAATAAAAGACCCGCAGCATCATGGTCGTAAAGTATTGCAAGAGTTTGTTGCCGCCGGTGCACCGGAAGAGATTCTCTATTTAAGTAAGCCGCATATAGGCACTTTTAGGCTGGTTACCATGGTCGAAAAAATGCGCGCTACGATTGAATCTTTAGGTGGTGAAATTCGTTTTGAGCAGCGCGTTGATGAGGTCTTGATTGAAAACCAACAAGTTCAGGGTGTTCGTTTAGCAAATGGTGAAGTATTAGCTAGCCAGCATATTGTTTTTGCTGTCGGGCATAGTGCGCGCGATACTTTTCAAATGTTATTTGAGAAGGGCGTTTATATTGAAGCTAAGCCTTTTTCTATCGGTTTTAGAATTGAGCATCCGCAGTCTTTAATTGATCAATGCCGCTTTGGTGATTTTGCTGGCCATGAATTATTAGGTGCGGCGGATTATAAGTTGGTACATCATTGTAAAAATGGTCGTTCTGTCTACAGTTTTTGTATGTGCCCCGGTGGTACGGTCGTTGCTGCAACATCAGCGGAAGGGCATATCGTGACTAACGGCATGAGTCAGTATTCGCGTAATGAGCGTAATGCCAATAGTGCTATTGTGGTTGGTATTGATCCTGAACAAGATTATCCGGGGCAGCCACTCGCCGGACTGGCGTTGCAAAATACTTTAGAGCAACAAGCTTTTATTGCTGGTGGTGAAAATTATAATGCCCCGGCACAATTAGTGGGTGATTTTCTGGCCGATAAGCCTAGTGTTGCCGTTGGTAGTGTTGAGCCATCGTATAAGCCTGGGGTTACCTGGGGGGATTTGAATTCTTGTCTGCCCGAATATGCGATTACCGCCATTCGCGAGGCATTGCCGGTTTTTGATAAGCAAATTCGTGGTTTTGCTATGCATGATGCGGTATTAACCGGTGTGGAAACACGAACGTCATCGCCGATACGGTTAAAGCGCGATAATAGTAGTCTGCAAAGCATTAATACTCAAGGTCTTTATCCGGCAGGCGAAGGCGCAGGTTATGCGGGTGGTATTTTATCCGCAGCCGTTGATGGTATAAAAATAGCCGAAGCTGTGGCTTTGGATATGCTAAAAAGATAGCGAGTCTAGGGTAGTGAGTTGATGTCGAGATTAAATGACAGTGTGTTTCGGTAAATATTAGGATAGTGTCTATAAGCACTTGAAACAGGGTTGTAATTTTAGTATGATAGACGGCTAACTTAAAATCTTACATAAAGATACGAATATGAAAACATTTAGCGCAAAACCCGCTGAAGTGAAGCGTGATTGGTATGTGATCGATGCAGAAGGCAAGACGCTTGGACGTTTAGCTACTGAAATTGCACGACGCCTTCGCGGTAAGCATAAACCTGAATACACACCTCATGTTGATACGGGTGATTATATTATTGTTATTAACGCTGAAAAAATCGGTGTTACTGGTAATAAAGAAAAAGATAAAATTTACCACCACCACACAGGTTATATCGGTAACTTGAAAAGTGTTAGTTTAGGTAAATTAAGACAAACTTTTCCAGATCGTATTATCAATACTGCGGTTCAAGGAATGTTGCCTAAAAACCCGTTGGGTCGTGCAATGTTTCAAAAATTAAAAGTTTACGCGGGTCCTGATCATGGACACCAGGCGCAACAACCTAAAGTTTTAGAACTTTAAGCAACTAACAGGTTAATATCATGGCAGAAGCTCTATATTACGGTACTGGAAGACGCAAAACGGCAATTGCTCGTGTTTTCGCGAAATCAGGCACTGGAAAAATCACAATTAACGATAAGTCGATTGAAGTTTACTTCGGTCGTAAAACTGATGAAATGGTTGCTCGTTCACCATTAGAATTAGTTGAATTAACTGATAAATTTGATCTTAATATTACAGTTAAAGGCAGCGGCCCCTCTGGTCAAGCTGGCGCTATCCGTCACGGGATTACTCGTGCATTGATGGTATACGACGAAACATTACGCGCTGAGTTAAGAAAAGCAGGCTTTGTTACTCGTGATTCACGTAAAGTGGAACGTAAGAAAGTTGGTTTACATAAAGCGAGAAAGCGTCCTCAGTACTCAAAACGTTAATCGTTTTTCGTTATGCGTTGTTTTTTATGAGTTCCTTACTCATATTAAACTGTGCATAATGGATCAGCAAAAAAGGGCTGTAATTGTTAAAATTACAGCCCTTTTTTTATGGAATTAAGAAAAATGGTAGCGCGGTCTTTAGTCCGCAGTTCACGTAAAACTAATAAAAAAGAAAGCCTTGTGAGTTGCATTTAAATAAACAAGGCGAGTTAGATGTTTTCTATTTATATAATGTTTTTTTGATTGAGTTGAGGTAAGTAGATGGCTGATACTGGATTTATAAGTCGCGATAGAGCTATGGAATCGCTAAAAGTGCCACCGCACTCTATTCAGGCTGAGCAATCAGTACTGGGTGGTTTAATGCTGGATAATGAACGTTGGGACAGTGTTGCCGATAAAGTAGCTAGCGTTGATTTTTATCGCAAGGATCATCGGATGATTTTTACTGCGATCCAAAATTTAGCTGAAAAACAGGTGCCTTTTGATGTCGTCACCATTTCCGAAGCATTAACTAAAATGGATGAGTTGGATAATGCCGGTGGCTTAGCGTATTTAAGTGTTTTAGCCAAAGACACGCCGAGTGCGGCAAATATTGTTGCTTATGCTAATATTGTTCGCGATCGCTCTGTACTAAGGCAATTGATTCATATCGGTAGCGATATTTCAGAATCAGCTTTTAATCCAGAAGGTTTATCGACCAGTGATTTGCTGGAGAAGGCGGAAAAAAGCGTTTTTGAAATTGCTGAACAGGGGCAAAAAGGGCAGTCCGGCTTTACTCCAATCAAAGAATTACTGGGCACCGCCGTTGAAAAAATTGAAGCCTTGTTTGAACAAGAAGGCAGTATCACCGGAGAAAGTACCGGTTTTACTGATCTGGATGAAATGACTTCGGGCTTACAGCCAGGTGATTTGATTATTGTCGCTGGCCGTCCTTCGATGGGGAAAACTACTATTGCTATGAATATGGCGGAAAATGTTGCTATTGGCAGCGGTAAGCCGGTTGCTGTATTTAGTATGGAGATGCCCGGAGATTCTTTAGCTATGCGAATGATGTCTTCTTTGGGGCGGATTGACCAAAATAAAGTGCGTACAGGTAAACTAGAAGATGATGAATGGCCGCGCCTTACCTCGGCAATTAATTTATTGGCTGAAACGAAGTTATTCATTGATGATTCACCGGGATTAACGCCTAATGAAGTGCGCTCCAGGGCAAGGCGATTAACGCGCGACCATGGTCAATTAGGTTTGATTGTTTTAGATTATTTACAGTTAATGCAATCGCCCGCCAGTGGTGAAAGTCGAGTGGCTCAAATTTCGGATATTTCACGTGGCTTAAAAACTATGGCGAAAGAGTTGAATGTTCCTGTTATGGCTTTATCACAGTTGAATCGTAATTTGGAGCAGCGCCCCAATAAACGCCCTGTAATGTCAGATTTGCGGGAGTCTGGAAGTATTGAGCAGGATGCCGATGTCATTATGTTTGTTTATCGTGATGAAGTTTATAACGAAGATAGTCCGGATAAAGGCATGGCCGAATTGATTATCGGTAAGCAGCGTAACGGCCCGATAGGTAAAGTGCGGCTAACCTTCTTAGGGAAATATACCCGCTTTGAAAATTGCGCTCATGATACCTATTCAGACGGAGACTACGAATGATCCCAGTCGCTGCGCATATTGAATTAAATATGATAGCTTTGCATCATAATGTGCGCAGAGTGCGTGAATATGCGCCCGAATCAAAAGTTATGGCAGTCATTAAAGCTAATGCATACGGACATGGTTTAATTAAAATTGCACAACATCTAAGTTTAGCAGTGGATGCTTTGGCCGTTGCGCGATTAGATGAAGGGATTCGATTAAGAGAGGCGGGTGTTCAAGGGCGTATATTAATTCTGCAAGGATTTACTGAGGTTGATGAAATAGAGGCTTTGTTACATTATCAATTGGATGTGGTGGTTCACTCTGAGCAACAAGTGCAATTGTTAGAGTCTATCGTTTTATCGGGTGTTGTCTCGGTTTTTTTAAAGATTGACACTGGGATGAACCGTTTAGGCATTAGACCTGAACAGTTTTCAGTGTTGTTATCACGTTTACAACAGTGTTCCTGTGTGCATCAGGCTATTGTCTTTATGACGCATTTTGCGAATGCTGATGATGTGTACGATGCTAAAACAGCTCAGCAGCTCCTTGTGTTTAATGAAGTAACGGGAGCTTACATCGGTGAAAAAAGCGTTGCTAATTCTGCCGCTATTATCGCTTGGCCTGAAACTAGGTTTGATTGGATCAGGCCTGGGTTAATGTTATATGGTGTATCACCGATGTTAATGGATTACACCGAGCCGCTCGACCTTTTACCTGTCATGAGCTTGTACTCACGCATTATTGCCATCAAGCAAGTCAAAAAAGGAGAGACTGTTGGTTATGGTGCTAGTTGGATAGCTGATAAAGATACCTGTTTAGGGGTTGTATCCATTGGCTATGGGGATGGATATCCACGTCAGGCGAGGCAAGGGACTCCTGTATTAATCAATAATAAGCGCATGCCATTGATTGGTCGCGTGTCTATGGATATGTTGACCGTTGATTTAAGCCATGGCTCGAAAATTCAGCTAGGAGATCAAGTTGTATTATGGGGTGACGGGTTGCCTGTAGAAGAAATTGCTGCTTGCGCAGGAACGATTCCTTATACCTTACTGTGCGGTATTACCCGTCGGGTGCAAGTCGTGGTCAAAGAGCCTCTGGGCGAAGTGTGATTTTCAAGAAATTAAATACTTATCGATATTTAGGCTATCATTTTAACACGGGACATATTGA
>JAIPFI010000043.1 GCA_021736705.1 Methylococcaceae bacterium
TATGAACTTAAGGCGGGACATTATATATTGGTAGGGCGCGGCTTCAGCCCGCCAATGCCCCTCATCTATTCTAAAGGCGGGCTGAAGCCGCGCCCTACCGTTTTCAATATGTCCCGTGTTAAAATGATAGCCAAAAATTCAGTTCAACATCGACTTTTTTTTGCTTTTGTTGCTATTTCTTCAGCACTCGAAGCCGCCGCTTTTTCATTTTTGTTATGCGACTCTTTTTTGTCCTGCTTAGCAAACCATTTTGTCCAAAACACCTTACCTCCACAATAGAGAAAATCCATGTTCTTAAGATTTATTATTTTTATTGAGAAAAGGCTCTTAACGCATTATTAATTTTATCTTTCGCATGATGCAAAATAGCCAAAGAATACTCCGGCGACAAGGTCGCATCCTGCAACTTACTCGCCGCGGGAATAGAGGACATAGCGGGGTAAGCTTTACTGTTTTTTTGCCCTATTTTGCTATGCAACTGCGCCAATACGACAATATCTAGCACCGACAACACGTCTGATCTGTGTTGATACCAATCATCAGAATACAAAGGAATATCCATCAATTCGGCAGGAAAATCCCATCGCTCCAACACCCACTTTCCGACTACACCGCGCACAAAACCCATGGCTTCTTTAAGTTCTTCTTCTGAATAATAATCAACAGGTAAATTATCAGCAAAACTTAACAAGGGAATAATACCAATATCGACCACTAAGCCCGCTAATAAGGCTTCTTCAGGATCAACCTTACCCGTTTCTTTAGCTAACACATAACTGATACTGGAAATATAAATACTCCGTTTCCACAAAGCCTCCATATACTTTTTTAACACTGGATTTGTACTATTAAAAATTTGTTTTAAGCACAAGCTGAAGACCAGACTACGCGTGCCAATTAAGCCAATGCGATTAACCGCGTCCAAACACGATTTAGCGGGCTGTAAACTAATGTATAAAGGGCAATTGGCAACTTGAATTAATTTTCCTGAAACCACGGGGTCTAATTGAATAATTTTAACCGCCTCATGCACGCCAATCTCTTGTTGCATAGCCTTGCGCAAGTGTAAAGCAGTATCAGGCATCACTGGAATTTGCACTTCATCATTCGCAAAGTTTTGCACAAATAATTGCAATAAACGATTATTCGCGTACTTAGCAGGTAAATCTAATTGTTGCGCGTGTTTATCCTCTTGCTGCATTTGCATAATTTTCTGTGATACTGCCAAAATACTCACTTCAGTTTTAGCAATTGCCGTCGTTGTATGCACAAGCCCTGCAAAAAGGGCAAATCGAGCTTTCGGTGACGCAGTGTCAACGCTATAACTTTGCCCCTTTTGGTCAGTAAGTTCAACCTCGCCACGCAATAAAAAATAAACACTTGTCGCCGGACTACCCACTGTAAATAAAATAGTTCCTTTAGGGAAAATCTTGGCTTTATGCTCCAATACAAAAGACTCTAAAAATTCACTTTTTAATTGTCTAATAGGAATTAATTTTTTCAAATCGTCTACAGAAATAGCATCGACTATGCTAACAACGGGGTCAACCCTAATTGCATTGGTTTTCTTTGGCTTAAAAAAATCAGGTATTAAGGCCATATTTTCCTCATTAGCTCTCATTCATATGGACTTAAGTATAGCGTACAAAGTGCGTAAAAAACTAATATAGTGAGCTGTCATATAAGGCTTTGTTATACTATAGACAATACAATACAGCGCTATAAAAGACTAACGCATATAACATCAAAGTAACAGGTAAGGAAAATGGCTAGTTATAAATTTAAATCAGCACCCGCTCATACTAATTTTCAACTACCGTTTGAATTAACCGCTAAAGCTTTTACCTCTTGGCTGCTCAGCTTAGAAAATAATACGGCCAGCGAAAAAGCACATCAAGTATTTCTCGCAATACAAAGTATCAACTCAAACAATCAGCTAGCAATAGAAAAAAAGTCTTTGCTTTTAGCGGTCATTTACGAAGCAATGCCTTCTTTTTTAACTCCGCTAAGAAATAGCATTTTAAATAGCGCACAGCCACTAACGCCTGAAGAACAAAACAATATTGAGCGTATCGTCTGGATTTATGCGGAATTAGCGAATGGTTTTACCCATTGCATCACAAAAAAAAGCAACATTGCTAATGCACAAACTTTTTTTTATGGTTTGCAGTCTCTCATTTCTGCCTATCTGCATATATCCGAAGTCTATGAAACACCGTACCCTAATTTCTGGAAACAAAGCTACTTATTATATGGTTTGGCAAGCAACTTAGAAATACATAACTTAAGCATTGCGTGGCATAGTAAGCACTGCAACACGATTAGCGATGCCTTTAAACATCTTATTGCTCTTTATCATTGCGATTTACACGAATTCCGACCACGAGCCATCCTAAATATTTCTACTTGTATAGAAAAATATGCCTCATTAATGCTACTCAAAAACGAGTTTGCAGAGGAAGTTATCATGCAATATTCAGGCTTTGACTTAAATACAGATATGCCACCCAGCAATTTAAAGCGCCTGAAAAAAAACAACAAAAGCGCCTTGCGTTTTTTTTCTGGTTTTGATGCCGCTATTAAAATACACCAAAACGCAAATGAAGAAGCGCAAGGAAGTGGCATTCTTAAGTCAATCAATAGAGAGCACATTCAACAGGCTGCAAAGTCCCTATGCCTACAGCAAAAAAGGCAGTTTACTCGCCTTGTTGAACAAAAGGAGCAATATGGCATTATGGGCTTAGCCAGTGTTATACAATCATTGCGCAATACCAGTTCGCTACAGATTAATCCGCAACAAAAAGAAATAAAAAACTTTGATCCAAGAGTGGCCGGTGGCTGGTCTGTCCCTGACTTAGAATTAGTCAGCGAAGGCTATGAATCACTAGCCACAATGAAAAACATGCTAGATCACTCTAGCGCTAAAAATAGCAATATAACTCAAGCTAAGCAACTGTTTGACGCTAATAACAAAAAATTCACCGATGCTAATATTTGGGATAATACCGAGCCAGTTACGGAGAATATTCATGAAACACGCCTAACTATTTCTGACAGTAGTATCAAAGGCTATAAAATAATATTTAACGCTGACAACATTCCCTCAAAAGTACAAATCGGGGACATTATCGGCATTAAACATAACGAGTCTATTGAGATCGGGATTATTCGCAGAATAACGCGACTAACTGAACATAAAATAGAGCTAGGCATTAAACTACTTGCCTTCACATCTGAACTCGCCTACATCTCATTACCTCAGCATGAGAATATTTACACCTGGGTTTTATTTTTACCCGGCATAAAAGCGATAGGCTCAAATGACAGTGTCGTTTTTAATGACAATACATTCCAATCAGGTGAGTTTATTACTCTACACCGCGCCGATCTAAAGCCACAGACCTGCCGTTTACACAAGCTTCTACATCTCAGTTCGGCCGCTGCGCATATTGAAGTATCTAACACCCCCATCTTAGATCAAAAGAGCGTAGAGAATAAGTAACATGTTACTTAATCAAGGGGCTTCTACGCTCCCTATAATATTTTCTTAACCACATAGGCCAAAATATCCAGCAAATCAGATTCTAAGCCTATCGTTTTTTTAGGCATTGAAGACTGCCATAAATCACTTGATCTAGTTGGTTGCACCGATCTGGCTCGTGATTTTTGCTCTTGCTCACGCTCATGCAACAATTGACCACCCATTTTTTTCCATTCCATCAAGTGAGTGACTTCACCATTATCCAGCCATAGCCCGTGAGCGCGACAACTATCAACAATCACACCACTTTTCTGGGCAAAATTAGTTCTGCGCATAAACTCCCGACACACGGGGCACTTAATATATTTTACCGGCTGATTTTTCCGGTAACGATCGATATTAATAGCATCTAAATGCGCTAAATTAATGCCATGAACCTCACTGACCGCATAATTGAGTAACGCCTCTACTTCTCCTAAATCAAAAAACAAACCAAAGCAATCAGTGCAGCGATCAATGAACAAGGGATCATCCAATTGTAACTGTATCGTTTGCAAAGCCTGGTCACAATGCGGACAAATCCGCTCTGAAACGTGCTTATACACAGAATAGTCATGCTTTGCCTGCAAATCGACATCATTACGCACGCCACAATAATGACAGCGATTAGTATTTGCCAATAATGGCGCAGAACAGCTTTTACATCTCGCCATTATAGATTATCCAAAATCTCTTTTTTCTTAGCGCTGTATTCTTGCTCAGAAATAAGCTCTGCCTGAAACATCTGTTTAATTTGTGCTAATTTTTGCATAGAATCTGAGCTAGCATTTACACCGGACTGCGGTTGGGGCGCACCGAAACCAGCACTCATGGTATTTGCCATACTCTGCCCCATGCCCATCCCCGCACCTAAACCCATACCCAAACCAGCACCGCCACCTTCATTACGCGCTGCTTCGCGCATCGCTTCCAATTGCTGTAGATGCGCATAATTCAAGCCCACTGCGGCGGCAGCTTGTGCTTCTGCACTTAAATCGGCAATACGGTTAATACGCTTTAAAGTCTCCTCATCAAAATTCGCGCCTTCGATACGAAAGTCAGTAATTTCAAAGCCTAGTTTGTGGAATTCTTGCTGTAATTTAGCATCCATACCTGCTGCAATTTCTTCGCGCTTAGCATCAATTTCGGCATAAGAATAGCGACTTTCCGCTAAAAAATCGCTCAAAGGATGAACCAATCGATTGGACATGACCCGGCGAAAGTCTTCAATATGAAAGTCATTTTCACTGCCAACCACATTGACAAAAAAACCTTCTGGATCAGAAATACGATAACTATAATTGCCATAAGCACGTAAACCGACGGGGAATTTATACTTAGGATCATCATATTTAATCGGTGAATTAGTACCCCATTTCTGATCTAAAACTTTAGTCTGCTTATAAAAATAAATATGCGCTTTATGCTCACTTTCAAAAAACTGCATAAACTTTGTGACCGTCGTCCAAAAAGGAATATTATCGGTTTCTAAATTAATCATGCATTGCTTATTAATCACTGCTTTTACACGGCCTTCATAAACAAAAATACACCCCTGCCCTGGACCTACAATTAATTTTGAAGCATTCTTGAGTTCCTCGCCATTACCACGCCATTGCTGAAACAAAACATCAGCACCCGGTGCTTCCCATTGAATAACTGAACGTAACTGACGTTTAATACCATCAAATAATGCCATAGCCTATGCTCCTCAAGATGTGTTTTTAAAACTTATTTATAGCTGAATAATACTCGAAATGACAGTATGATTATGTCTTTTGATAATCAGACTAGAGAACCTCATGCCCCTAAGAGCTTTTAAGAATATTCTGCCCCGCATAGGCGCAGCCAATTATATTGATGACAGTGCCGTGATTATTGGTGATGTCACGTTAGCAGATAATGTTTCCGTCTGGCCCACGGCTGTAATTCGAGGCGATGTTGCTAGCGTAGATATAGGCGAAAATACCAATATTCAGGATGGTAGTGTGTTACACGTTTCCCATGCAGGAAAATATTCAGCTAATAAATCCAACTTAAAAATAGGTAAAGGCGTCACGATTGGTCATAGAGCGGTAGTACATGCTTGTACTGTAGGAGATTATTGCTTGGTCGGAATTGGCGCGATTATCATGGATAATGCGATCTTGGAAGATTATGTCATGCTCGGAGCTGGTGCGCTGGTGCCTCCGGAAAAAGTACTAGAAAGCGGTTATCTTTATGTCGGTACGCCAGCAAAAAAATCTCGCGCATTAAGCACAGAAGAAAAGCAATTTTTAGAGTATTCGTCTGCCCATTACGTAAAACTAAAGGATGAGTATTTAGCCCAGTAATGCGTTAGTTTAGGCGAACAAGAGAAACTTGCTCGCCTAAAAGTCATCTTATCTTTCTAGCAATGCTAGTTTACCGGGCTTACCATTCCAGTCTTCAGCATCGTCTGCAGCAGGTTTAACCTCAGTAATAACCGGCCATGCTTGCGCCAACTCTGCATTAAGCGCTATAAACTGCTCTTGTCCTTCAGGCAATTCATCTTCAGCAAAAATAGCGCCTGCAGGACATTCAGGCTCGCACAAAGTGCAATCAATACACTCATCTGGATCAATAACCAGAAAATTAGGGCCTTCATGAAAACAATCGACAGGACAAACATCAACACAGTCAGTAAATTTGCATTTAATGCAATTTTCAGTAACAACAAAAGCCATACTAAAATACCTTTTATAAAATTTATTAAAAATATAGTCCGTTTAAGCGCACATCAGCGACACCTCTAAACTATCCCAACATTTCATCCATAAATTGGATTAACGCAGCATTTTATCAGAAAGATTCTCAAGAATGCACATTATTCAGACCCTGCTTAAAAATTCTAGACATCGATACGCCAGCACTAACTCATTCAACGCAATACTAATTTAATCCCCATCGCAAAAAGCAATAATGCAATTACAGCCCTCAACCAATGGTCAGGAATATATTTACCGACAAAACTTCCAAGATAGACTGCCGGCACACCGCCGATTAACAAACCAATTAACAAATCGAAATCAACCGTACCTAAATGAAAATGCCCCATACCTGCAATTGCAGTCAAAGGTACAGCATGAGCAATATCAGTCCCGACAATTGATACAGGCTTTTTGTTGGGGTAAAGTAAAAACAGGATAGCCGAACCGATAGCACCGGCACCGACCGAAGAAATAGTCACCAAGATACCCAAAATCACGCCTGATACAACCGTTAAATGTGGGCGATAAGCTTTAAGTGTACTAATGAAATCAGATTCACCATGATGGTGACTGACATAGGAAACCAGTCGACCTTTGATTAGCACAATAAACGAAGTGAGTATCAGCATGACACTCAACGTGCCCATCATTAAACTATCAGAATTAAATCCTGCCGCTTTAATCTGTTCCAGTAAAGCGAGCGTAATCAAGGCACTGGATACACTCCCCGAACCTAACAAGCCAACAATTTTCCAATCTACCGTGTTATTTTTATGATGAAAAAACACACCACTGCATTTAGTCAAAGCGGCATACAGTAAATCAGTACCGACTGCGATGGCAGGCGCAATACCAAAACCTAAGACCAATATCGGCGTCATCAAGGAGCCGCCACCCACACCTGTCAAACCGATAACAAAACCAACCAGACTGCCCGCAGCAATATGGATTAACTCAAACGAAAAAAATTCCATAGGTTTATTATTTTCTCACTAAATAGCGTTCAGCAAAAAAACCCGCATAAATAGCCACGACCATTAAAACGCCTTCCATAGAAAATAACCCCAAACTCGCGACTGCAGGGCCAGGACAATAGCCCGTCATACCCCAACCTATGCCAAATACCGCAGCACCGACTATTAATGGCTTATTAATAATGCTTTGTTTAGACACATGAAAGCTAGACTCAAAAACAGGAGCAGGCCGCTTCAGAATAAACCGAAAAGTTATCATTGTGACCGCTAACGCCCCTATCATGACAAACGCCAAGCTCGGATCCCAATCACCGCTAATATCGAGAAAATTCAATACCTTATTAGGATCAATCATTTGTGATAAAGCCAAGCCTAAACCAAAAATAATCCCTGCCAGCAACGCAACTAAATTCATTCTCATTACACTACCCCAACAAGATGTTTAAGCACAAAAACCGTCAGCATCCCGCTCGCCATAAAGGTCAATGTGGCACTAATTGACCGCATAGAAAAATTCGCTATACCACAAATCCCATGACCACTGGTACAACCACTTCCTAAACGCGTTCCAAAACCCACTAAAAAACCACCGACAACAATAAGCCATAAAGGGTAATTTTCTCGCACACTTAAACTACCTTGGGTTAAAAACTGAAACAATGCTGCACCAATAATTAAACCAACAAGAAATAAAACCCGCCATATCTCTTCTTTTCTCGGCGCGCTAAACACACCATTCATAATGCCACTGATACCAGCCATCCGACCATTAAGCAAAAGTAGCAGACTAACACTGACACCAATTAAAGCACCGCCTAATAAAGCGGAAATAGGAGTAAAATTTTCCAAAGATCACCATTGAGCTTATGCAAAAAAAGGTTCATTATAAAGGTTCTGATAGATGTGTAGCAAAAATTACATGGCGTGGATTTTAGTCGTCTTATATCGCGCCTTAGGTAGATTGCATAATTCCCTTAATCCTTAAAAAATAATCACATATCACTATGTTTGAAATTGCCGAATTAGGACATAAAGTCAGTAAAACTGACTATCTCGAAAAAGTGCCAAAATTACGCACCCAATTACTCACACTTCAACAGCAACTGCGCACACAAGATTTTTCTGTCATTATTCTTATCTCTGGCGTGGACGGGGGAGGTAAAGGTGAAGTTATTAATTTACTCAACGAATGGCTAGATCCGCGTTTTATGCGCACCAATGCCTATGACTCTCCTAGCGACGAAGAAAAAGAGCGCCCTGAATTCTGGCGTTTTTGGCGTACGATGCCAGCCAAAGGCACCATCGGTATTTATGTAGGATCTTGGTACAGTGCTCCCATTGCCACACGAGTTTATGAAAAAATCAACGATGCCGAACTACAAACACATTTAACGCACATTAACGAATTAGAACAGGAGCTTGCTGATGATGGCACGTTAATTATCAAATGCTGGTTACACTTAAAACAAGAGCAACAAAAAAAACGTTTAAAACAGCTAGAAAAAGACCCCGAAACAGCATGGCAAGTCACCGAACGTGACAAAACGCACCTTAAAATGTACGACGCCTTTGTCAATGTCGCAGAAAAAGTATTAACGGAAACCAGTACCGCCAAGAACCCTTGGTTGATTGTTGAAGGTAGCGATATTCGTTATAGCAGCCTAACCGTGGGTCAACAAATACTGGATAAGATTAATTTACATATAGAAACGCTCCAGCTCAAAAAAAGCTTGCCAGAGCTCGTTTATACACCCCAAGTGATTCACGGCAATCAACCGAATATCCTAGACTCGCTCGACTTAAGCCTGACTCTGGATAAAAAAACCTACAATGAACAACTGAACCATTACCAAGGTAAACTGAATAAACTAGCGCGTCAGGCGCATGAGAAAAAAATCTCCAGTGTGTTAGTTTTTGAAGGCTGGGATGCAGGAGGTAAAGGCGGAGCCATTCGCCGGCTTACCCACGCGCTTGATGCCAGAAATTACCAAGTGATTTCCATTGCTGCACCGACCGATGAAGAACGCATGCAACACTATCTATGGCGCTTTTGGCGACACATGCCACGCGCTGGCCGTGTAACTATTTATGATCGTAGCTGGTATGGTCGTGTTTTAGTTGAGCGTGCCGAAGGCTTCGCTACAGAAGAAGAGTGGACGCGCGCTTACCCCGAAATTCGTAACTTTGAAGAAGCGCTAACACGTCACGGTGTCGCCATCTTGAAATTCTGGCTACATATTGATCCTGAAGAGCAAATGCGCCGTTTTAAAGAACGCGAACAAATCAGCTACAAACAACATAAAATCACTGAGGAGGATTATCGTAATCGTGACAAGTGGGATGCCTACTCACTCGCGGTCAACGATATGGTTGCACGCACCAGCACCCAAGCCGCACCGTGGATATTAGTCGAAGGCAATGACAAACGTTATGCACGTATCAAAATACTCAAAGCCTACTGTGAAAAACTAGAGTCTATGCTTGGTTAACATGAGCACCGTTCATCTCAACTGGCATACACCTGATAGGCTTGTTGCAAGCAAAATGTATTATTGCATCATGCCTATCGGCTCATTAAGCATCCAGATGCACGCCTCTTTAGTAGGCAAAATCGAATGGCTCAATAATAAAACCTGCGAGCCATCGCCCCATATTCCTATGCAACTTGAGCAAGCACTGCATCATTATTGGCACACAGGCAAGACAGACAATACCATTCGGCTATTAGAGCAAGGCACAGCTTTTCAACAAAAAGTATGGCAGGCACTTTGCTGCATTCCAATAGGTCAAACTAAAACGTATGGCGAACTTGCACGCACTTTAAATACCAGTCCTAGAGCGCTCGCTAATGCTTGCCGCAGCAACCCTTTCCCCCTTATTATTCCCTGCCACCGAGTTATTGCCAAAACAGGACTAGGTGGTTATGCAGGACAAACATCAGGCGCTATGCTGACCATCAAGCAAGCCTTATTACGATTTGAAAAGACACTAACGCATGAGCTCTAAACAATTAATCGATGCTTTTGTCGATGCCTTATGGGTAGAAAATGGCTTAAGCCAAAACACCCTCAGCGCCTACGCCAGTGATTTGCGTATTTTTAACAAAAGCTTAAGCAAACCCATAGAGCAAGCATCCAATAGTGATATTCGCCTATTTCTAAGTCAACGTTACGATCAAGGCATTAGTGCGCGCTCATCTGCACGTATTTTATCGAGCCTACGTCGATTCTATACCTATTTATTACGTGAAAAGCAGGTTGCCACCGACCCGACCGCATTAATTGATCAGCCACAACTTGGCAGGCCTTTACCCGATACTTTATCAGAGCATGATGTAGAGTTGTTGCTTGAAGCTCCAGAGCCCAGCTCAATTTTGGGCGCTAGAGATAAAGCGATGCTGGAAATGCTCTATGCAACGGGTTTACGCGTCTCAGAACTGGTCAACTTAAGTAATGATCAAATTAACCTACGCATGGGCGTATTACGCGTTACCGGCAAAGGCAATAAAGAGCGTTTAGTGCCTATCGGCGAACAAGCGCTAAGCTGCTTAGAAGACTATATGCAACACAGCCGTAAAGCACTATTATCCGAACGCCAATGCAGCACTATTTTTGTTACCAATAGAGGCTCGGGTATGACACGCCAAGCTTTTTGGCATATTATTAAGCGCTACGCGAAAAAAGCCGGCATCACTAAAGAATTATCCCCCCATACACTACGCCACGCCTTTGCTACGCATTTATTAAATCACGGCGCTGATTTACGCGTTGTGCAATTATTATTAGGACACAGCGACTTATCCACTACGCAAATTTATACCCATGTCGCTAACGAGCGCTTAAAAGAATTACATTCCCTATACCATCCACGAGGCTAATGCTCACATGACCCAAAACATCCACCCTACCGCCTACATCGCTGAGCAAGCAGTACTGGGCAAAAACATCACTGTCGGCCCTTTTGCTGTCATCGAAAACCATGTACAAATAGGCGATAACTGCAAAATCGGCGCGCATGCCGTGGTTATGCCTTACACCAAAATGGGCTCGGGTAATATATTACACCCGCATGCGGTTTTAGGTGGTTTACCGCAAGATACGTCATTTAAAGAAGCAACCGTTTCATGGCTGGTTTGTGGCAATGATAATGTTTTCCGAGAAGGCTTTACCGCACATAGGGCTTCAGAAGCCAATGGCATAACGTTAATCGGCTCTCACTGTTTTTTTATGAATAATAGCCATGTCGCGCATGATTGCCGCATTGGCAATAACACTATTTTCGCCAACAATGTTGCTCTCGGGGGCTTTGTTCAAGTTGATGATCGGGTATTTATGGGGGGCAGTGTGGTTGCTCACCAATTTTGTCGCATCGGTTCTTATGCCATTGTCCAAGGCACAACAGGACTGAATAAAGATGTCATCCCCTTTTGTTTAATTGCTGGTTACCCTGCCAAGCACTATCGATTAAATACCGTAGGTTTAAGGCGCGCAGGCATTACCGGTGACCGCTATAAAGTTATTTCTACCGCGTTTAGACGTTTACGCAAAAATGAGAGTATTGACGACTTAGAAAATACCGAAGAAATCACTTATTTAAAACAATGGCTAGCCGTTAAATCAAAACGTGGCTTGCATGGTTTTATGGGGCTTGAGCAGAAATAAGTTATACCTATGCCAATTAGAGTCCATAGGCATCTACATAACTTTTATACTTTTAAATACAATGAATTAAAAAGTGAAGTTACTCCCTCTCCTGCTGGAGAGGGTTAACATCCTTGCGTAGGAGCGGCTTCTAGCCGCGAAAAACAACGCCACATGATTTGTCGCGGCTAGAAGCCGCTCCTACAGGCGATTATCTCTGCCCAGCAGCCAAAACCCAATCTTATCGGGCTTGCCCCATTGGAGAAAGTAAAAGCTCTGCACTCCCTACTAAGTCTGTGCTAAATTGATATTTCACAAATCACGCACTTGCTTAGCTTCTAACTTATGAATCCGTCCTATCTGATTGACATCATTATATTACTCAGTGCGGCAGTCATTACCGTGCCTATTTTTCAAGCCATTAGACTGGGTGCTGTACCAGGATTTTTGGTTGCTGGACTTATGGTCGGGTCTTCAGGACTAGGTTTAATTAGCAATATAAATCAAATCAGCTACCTTGCGGAAATTGGCGTAGTATTATTGCTCTTTGTTATTGGCATAGAACTCAAACCTGCACGCCTCTGGCTAATGAGGCGCTCAGTATTTGGTCTAGGCTCATTACAAATACTCATCACAGGCACGGCCTTATGTGGTATCAGCTATCTCTTTTTAGACATCCCCTTACGCGCCGCCATTTTAATTGGGCCTGCACTGGCACTCTCTTCCACGGCCTTTGTATTACAATTACTGACAGAACAAAAAGCCATCTCTTCTGCTTATGGCCGCACCTCTTTTGCCGTATTATTAATGCAAGACTTGGCTGTAGTTCCCTTATTAGCACTACTCCCCTTGCTAGCCTCTGAAAATCAAAATATTGGTATTAATATTGGGCTTGCCTTAATTGAATCCCTCGCCGTACTGAGCTTAGTGATCTTAATTGGCCGTTATTTTCTCCACCCCATTTTACATAGAGTCGCGCTAGCAAAAAATCCCGAGGTTTTCACCGCCTCTGCCTTACTTATTGTTCTTGGAGCTGCGGTCATTCTTGAGCATATCGGGCTCTCTATGGCGATGGGCGCTTTTTTAGCTGGGCTACTGATCTCCGACTCATCTTACAAGCATCAGGTGATGGCAGAAATACAGCCTTTTCGTGGACTTTTACTCGGGCTGTTTTTTATGTCTATGGGCATGGCATTTAATCTTAGCTTATTGCTAGAGAATCCTGAATATTGCTTTACCATGGTTGGCGTATTGATCGCAATAAAAGCCGTTATACTCTTCCCGCTCGCTTACTTGTTTGATTTAACTGTAAAAAAAAGCTTAGCCGTTGCTTTAATTCTCAGTCAAAGCGGTGAGTTTGCCTTAGTCCTGTTTTCTTTAGCTAATAAATCAAAACTATTAAGTGACGCCTTGTTTCAGCAATTATTACTGCTAGTCTTACTCAGTATGTTAGTTACTCCGCTACTCGCGCACATTGCTCAACGCTTAGTTAAATCTAAGGATGCCCTGGAAGTACAAAATTCTGAACAGATCCCTGAAGGAAATACACCTATTGTGCTGGCAGGATTTGGCCGCGTAGGTCATCGCATCGGAGAAATTCTATCCCTTTCAGGCTATGCCTATGTCGCTTTAGATTCTGATGCCGCCATTGTTAAAAAAGAACACGCTAATGGATTCCCTGTTTTTTACGGTGATGTGCGCAATCCTGAAGTCTTAAAGTCCATTGGAGCGGGTCATGCAAAAGTCATCGTTGCAACCGTCAATGACCCTGAAGCGACCGAAAAGCTAGTTGCGTCATTATGTGCCGCCTATCCCGATATGAAAATTTTCGTACGTGGGCACAGCCTGACTCAGTGTCGTGAATTACGCAGTCTGGGTGCTGATGGGGCAGTATCTGAATATGTTGAAGTTAGTATAGAATTAGCACGCATGGCATTAAATAATGTCGGTGTCAGCAAGCAAGAACAAGAACGCGTATTAGGTGGGTTTAGAAAAAAATATTATGCTGAAATTGATAGTGGGCTTGATATAGAACCGACAAAACCCTAAGAGGGACTTTAACTATGGTAGGTCGTAACGCCTGATTAGTTAAAAATTTTTTCAGCGCATCATTTCTGCTAAGAACATGCGGGAATCTAGGTGTAACCTAGATTCCCGATAAAGTTTGGGTTCCCGCTTGACTGGGTAGACTTCAACTTATTTTTTGTGTAAACGCAGACAGCTGGCCTGCCTTTCGCAGGAAAACTAGCCGCACTCCTACTAAGAGGAAGACATTATTTCATGCACTAAGCAGGAATCAATCCCTCGCCGACAGTCACGACTTTCAAGGCATTCGTCCCTCCCTCCTGCCCGGTCAAATCACCTTTAGTAATAATGAAAGTATCGCCTTTTTTAGCATAGCCATGTGTTTTTAGCAGTTCGATAATCTCCCTATTAACCTCGGCATGATCCTGTGCTTCCAACGAAAAATACACAGGTATCACACCACGATACAAAGTGACCTTACCCAAAGTAGATTCCTGACTACTGAAAGCAAAAATCGGCAAACCAGAGCTAATACGCGACATCCATAAAGGCGTCGCGCCTGATTGCGTCAATGCAATCAAACCATCTATATCACTATGATTGGCCATATACATAGCCGACATAGCAATCGCTTCATCAACACGCGTAAAGCGAGTATCAACCCGATGTTTAGATCTGCGCACACTTTGTTGCTTTTCTGTTTCCAAACAAATACGCGTCATCGCTTCAACCGTTTTCACTGGGTATTTACCCATTGCAGTCTCTGCGGAAAGCATAATGGCATCAGTACCATCCACTACCGCATTAGCAACATCAAACACTTCAGCTCGCGTAGGAATTGGATTATCAATCATGGACTCCATCATCTGCGTTGCAGTGATCACCGCTCTATTCAGTTGTCTTGCGCGTTTAATCAATTGCTTTTGCGCAGCGGGCAACCTAGCGTCGCCAATCTCCACACCCAAATCGCCTCGCGCAACCATAATGACATCAGAAGCCAAAATTATTTCATCCATCACTTCGATTGCTTCGGCACGCTCAATTTTAGCAACTAAACTTGCGTAACAGCCTGCCTCATTTAAAAGTTTACGCGCATAGTGCATATCGTCAGCAGACCGCGGAAAAGAAATTGCCACGAAATCTGCATTAATGGCCGCAATCGTTTGTATATCTTCTATATCTTTTTCTGTTAATGCCGCAGCAGACAAACCACCGCCTAATAAATTAATACCTTTATTATTAGATAATTGGCCGCCCACAATAACGACACAATTTACTCGTCCACGTTCAACATTGACGACATCCAACACAATGCGGCCATCATCAAGTAACAAGCGACTACCTTCAACCACTTCATTGGCTAAAGGCTCATAAGTAATACCAACTTGCCCATGATCACCGTCGTTTTCGCCTAAATTAATATCTAAAGCAAATTCTTGCCCTTCATTTAACCAAACTTTATCATTGCTAAAGCGGGCAATACGAATTTTTGGCCCTTGTAAATCCGCCAAAATCCCTACGCGATAACCCGTTTTTTTAATAACAGTGCGGACATTATTAGCACGATCAATATGATCTTGAGCAGAGCCATGAGAAAAATTCAAACGCACGACATCAACGCCGGCCCAAAATAACTTCTCTAATACTTCAAGGTCGTCTGTAGCAGGACCTAAGGTCGCCACAATTTTAGTTCTTTTTAAAACATGCATAGAAGAATCTCAACTTATTAGGTGACAGCACAAACAAAAGCGCAGATATAACAAGCTATATCTGCGCTCAGAGTAAATTTCAAAACAGTATAAAACTATTTAGCATTCATCAAAGCAACCGTCGTATCTAACATACGGTTGGAAAAGCCCCATTCGTTATCGTACCAAGACAATACTTTGACTAAAACACCGCCAGAAACTTTAGTAAAACTAGACTCGTAGGTTGAAGACGCAGGGTCATGATTAAAATCACAAGACACTAACGGCTTATCATTAAAGCCTAACACCCCTTTTAATGAGCCTTCAGACGCTGTTTTTAACAAGCCATCAATTTCTGCTTTAGAGGTTGGGCGTGATGCTACAAAAGTCAAATCAACCACTGACACGTTAATTGTAGGTACACGCATGGCAAAACCATCAAACTTCCCGACTAGCTCAGGTAAAACCAAGCCTATCGCAGCAGCAGCTCCCGTTTTAGTAGGAATCATTGACTGCGTTGCAGAGCGCGCACGACGTAAATCTTTATGATAAACATCGGTTAATACTTGATCGTTGGTATAAGAATGAATCGTCGTCATCAAACCCGTTTCAATACCAATACCATCCAATAAAGGCTTAACTAAAGGTGCAAGACAGTTAGTTGTGCAAGACGCATTAGAAATAACCGTGTCCGATGCTTTTAAAATATCATGGTTTACACCATAAACAACGGTTGCATCCACATCATCACCGCCAGGCGCAGAAATAATCACTTTTTTAGCGCCCGCAGCTAAATGCGCAGAGGCTTTTTCTTTTGTGGCAAAAAAACCCGTACACTCATGAACCACATCTACACCTAATTCAGCCCATGGTAGTTTTGATGGATCTCTTTCTGCTAATACGCGGATTCTATCGCCATCTATGATCATGTAGTCGCCATCCATAGTGACTTCAAAAGGGAACTTTCCATGTACTGAGTCATATTGCGTTAAATGCGCATTCGTTGCGGTATCACCTAAGTCATTGATCGCTACCACTTCTACTTCGCCTTTACGGTTTGCTTCATAGATTGCACGTACGACACAACGACCAATACGACCGTAACCATTAATTGCAATTTTAATCGCCATCGAATTTTCTCCTAAAGATAAATGTAAAAAATGCTAATACGCACAAAAACTTATACGTAAAAATGTTTAAAACTATAGCAACTGCTAATGAATTCGTCTATTGAATTAAGTTTCAACAACATAAAAAAAGGAGAGCCAACTTCCGCCAACTCTCCCTCTCTCTGTTCTTGCTTTTTATTTCCTACCTAACTTACAACTGCGGTCCCGCTTTTGTAAAGTCAAAGCTACTTCCACCATCAGTATACTTCTTAAAATTTTTAATAAATAACCCTGCCAGATTAGCAGCGGTTTCATCATAACTCGCCTTATCATCCCAAGCATTACGTGGATTTAATAACTGCGTTTCAACACCCGCTAAGGTTTTAGGTGCATGCAACTGAAAGAAAGGCACTGTTTCAAATTCAGAATTATTAATACTGCCATCTAAAATAGCGTTGATACAAGCTCGCGTCCCTTTAATACTCATACGCTTACCCACACCGTAACCACCGCCAACCCAGCCAGTATTGACTAGAAAAGCATTAACGCCATGTGCCTCCATTTTATCGCCCAAAATTTGCGCATAAACGGTAGGGTGCAGTGGAAAGAAAGGCTCACCAAAACAGGCCGAAAAAGCCGTAACTGGTTCAATAATGCCACGCTCAGTACCGGCTACTTTTGCTGTATACCCAGACAAGAAATAATACATGGCTTGTTCTTTGGTTAGCTTAGAAACAGGCGGCAACACCCCAAATGCATCACAGCTTAAAAAGATAATATTACGTGGTATACCCGCTTTTAAACTTGCGCGGTGATTATCAATATGGTCAATTGGATAAGAAACGCGCGTATTTTGTGTTTTAGAAACATCAGAAAAGTCCACTTCGCCAGCGGCATTAGCAACGACATTTTCTAATAAGGCATTACGTCTAATAGCTGCATGAATTTCTGGTTCACTTGCGCTCGATAAATCAATAGTCTTGGCGTAACATCCACCTTCAAAATTGAATACACCTTCATCATCCCATCCGTGCTCATCATCACCGATTAATTCGCGCTCTGCATCAGTAGATAATGTTGTTTTTCCTGTACCTGACAAACCAAAAAATAACGCGACATCACCCTTTTTACCAACATTGGCACTACAGTGCATCGATAAAATACCTTGCAATGGCAACCAGTAATTCATCATGGTGAAGATACCTTTTTTCATCTCACCTGCATACTGAGTCCCCCCAATAATGGCAACATTTTTTTCAATATTAAAGATAACGAAAACTTCAGAATTTAGCCCATGCTTTTCCCATTTTTCATTACTTAAATGACTGGCAGTATAAACACGAAAATCAGGTGAAAAATTCTCTACCTGCGCGTCCTCTGGGCGAATAAACATATTCTTTACAAAATGTGATTGCCATGCAAATTCAGTGATAAAGCGCACTGATTTTTGTATTTTTTCACTCGATCCTGCATATCCATCGGTGACATAAATATCTTTACCTGAAAGATACTCGGTAACATCCGCATACAATTCATCAAATATTTCTGCTGCAACAGGCTTATTAATGTCTCCCCAAGAAATATGTTCTTGAGACGGTGACTGCTGTACAAAGTATTTGTCTTTCGGTGATCGACCAGTAAATTTACCCGTATCGATCATCATAGCCCCGCTACTCGCTAGCGTACCTTCCTTATTATTTAGCTCATGCTCAAGTAATTCATCATAACTTAAATTATGATAAACATTTGCTATGCCTTTTAAACCTAAATTCTCTGCACTCAATCCACTCATCAAAAGCCTCTCTTATAGATAACATATCTGTCATCAATTATTATTTGTCTTAGCTAATCCATTACGACAGGAAAGTATTGTTGATCAACTATATCTGAAAACATTTTAGCGTTCAAGATTTTAGCCACAACGCGCGAATAAAATGCGTTCACAGGCTATTTCAAGTTATTGCTATACTATTGCTTCTATTAATTTATTTCACGAGTCTTTATTTATGTCAGTATCACTAAACACGCTAGAAGTTATTATCCGCAAGGCGGGTGACATTGCCTTAAGCCACTTCAACGACCTACAAAACCTGGAAATTTCACAAAAAAGCCCGAGAGATTTTGTCACTGCCGCAGATGTTGCAGTAGAGAAATTCTTACAAACCGAACTAGGCAAACACTACCCTGAGTATGGTTTTTGGGGAGAAGAAAGCGGCCAAAGTAAGAATCAAACTAACCGCTGGATTGTTGACCCCATTGACGGCACTCACTCCTTCTCCAAAGGTCAATACTACTGGTCCATTAGCGTCGCTTTAGAAATAGATCAGGAATTAATTGCAGGCGTGGTTTTTGCACCTGCATTAAACGATTATTACTGCGCCGAAAAAGGCAAAGGCGCGTTTAAAAATGGCAAGAAAATCAAAGTCTCCAATGAAACTGATCTAGGCAACTCAATGATCGGTACAGGCTTTGCTTGTTTACGCTCCTACCTAGAAGACAATAATCTGGAACGTTTTTGCCGCATCGCACAAAAAACTACGGGGCAACGTCGTTTAGGTTCTG
>JAIPFI010000044.1 GCA_021736705.1 Methylococcaceae bacterium
CGCCCTACGGTTTTCAATATGTCCCGTGTTAAAATGATAGCCAATAAAAGCCTATCTTCGCACCCCAAGCTCTGTTTGGGGTGCGTGTCGCTTAACTTACCACCACAGGAAACCCACACCATGCAAATAGCTATGATCGGCTTAGGGGCAATGGGCATCGGCATGGCACGCAATCTCGCCAAAGCCGGTTATTTAACACAAATTTGGAATCGTACAAGCAGCAAAGCACAAGCACTAGCGGGCGAGCTTAATATTCAAGCAGCGCCATCAATAGCGGAACTCGCGGCTCAGGCAGATATTATTATCCTCTGTGTTTCTGCGGATAATGATGTATTAGAGGTAATTAACGCAGTTTTATCCAGCATTAAACCTAACACTATCGTAATAGACTGCTCAACCGTCAGCAGTGAAACCGCTAAGATCGCAGCTCAATTGCTCGCCAGTAAACACGCGCACTTTCTCGACGCCCCTGTATCCGGCGGTGTTGAAGGCGCTAAAAATGGCACTTTAGCCATGATGGTCGGCGGCAAGCAAGATATACTTGATAAAGTCATACCTATTTTAGAAACCATGTGCGCGCGCATTATTTATATGGGTAGTACTGGCTCAGGCCAAGGCACTAAGGCGGTTAACCAAATTATGGCAGCGGGCATTAATCAAGCCGTCACCGAAGCCCTTGCCTTTGCCCAAGCCGAAGGACTGCCTCTCGAAAAAGTGATTGAGGTGGTTTCCGGTGGCGCTGCGGGAAATTGGTTTTTAAGTCATCGGGGCTTGAGTATGACTCAAGCGCATTATGATCCTGGCTTTAAACTCGCCTTACATCATAAAGATCTGAAAATATGCCAAACGATGGCTGAGAAAAATGCAGCAGATTTACCTTTGGTTCAACAAACTATGCGTGATTACGAACGCTTAATGCATGCTGGTTTTGGTGATGAAGATATTTCCGCCTTGTATCGCCTAAAGAGCAAGCCAAAAGATAGATAAAAGCAAGCAAGCAACGATAAGCTGATGAATATTTTATAAAAAATGCCTCACACATTCTCTAAAAAAATCACACCTAAATCCCTATAAAAATTAGTTGTTTTTTACAACACACGCCTAAAGAATGAATTCTTTTTATATCACGCATCACAAATAACCCGTTAATCATTGATATATAAAGGAAAATTTTTTAAACTTACACCTTGTAAGAATCAATTTTTACTGCTATTATTTTCTTTGCGCCACAAATTGTTGTTTAAACGGTACGTTTTGTTATAATACTGAAACATTAATAAACTATCCCTTGGGGGGACTATGATTAAAAAAACTAGATTAGCACTAAGTGCAGCCACGGCTGTCCTAGCTTTCACAGGCTTAACAGCAGCACCACAAGTACTTGCTGATGAATTATCTGATTTAAAATCCAGAATTGCTAAATTAGAACAAGCAGATGCTGAACAAATAGCATCTAGCAAAGATAACATGGTTTTCTTCCGTGGCGGTTATGCGAGAAATAACATTGCTAGAAGAGGTATTCTTGCAGGCGGCGACGTTACTCTGGGACCAACTTATGAAGCAGAGAAAGATGGCTGGTATTTAGGTGCAGGTTTTGATTTTAGCTTAAGTGACGATCTTTTTGGCCTACACGACGGCACTGAAATTCTTGCTGAATTAATGTTTAATTATTCAGAGTTTGATACATCTCCAACATCTACATTAAACTCCCTTAATGCTGTATACGGTTCGGGCGTACTACCAGCAGGTGCTTTAAATGAAATAGCAACAGTTAGCCAATTCACATTAACAGCCTCTCCAAAAGTTAAATTCCTAAAAGGTAGCGACTTCCGCCCTTGGATTATTCCTATCGGTTTAGGTCTTCATGTAATCAGCCCTACAAGTAACGGTATTACTTACCTAAAACCAGCTATGCAATTTGCTGCGGGTGCTGACTACCGTGTATGGAACGACATCTACTTAGGTGCCGATTTCCGTTACAACTTAGGTTTTGAATCAGTGCCTGATCGCGAAATTGATATTGATGGTTTCACAACTGGCGCATACGTAGGTATTGGCTTCTAAGCAATCGCTTAACACCATCCCTACAAAAAAGGGAAGACTTAACGGTCTTCCCTTTTTTTATGCCTGAAATAAAGGCCCTCCTCGCGCTTGTGTTAATATAGCCAGCTTCAATTATTGTGCCGTATAAAATGCCATAAAAACTCTGTAGGGCGTGGCTTTAGCCCGCCAGTTTATGATCAAAAAGGCGGGCTAAAGCCACGCCCTACCTTTGGTTTTATATAAAAAACAGCTATTATTTTCCAGTATGACGGCGGCACTCAGAAAATAGACGGATAAGTAAATTATGGCCAAAGTTTGGTTTGTTGGTGCAGGGCCAGGTGACCCTGAATTAATTACACTCAAAGCACAAAAACTGATCGCTCAAGCAGATGCGATTTTATACGCGGGCTCTTTAGTCTCAGAGGCAGCAACCCAATGGGCTAAGCCTGAGTGCGCGATAGAAGACTCTAAAGGCATGACCTTAGAGGAAATTACCGACTGGTTAATCAAATATTCCGTCGCTGATGCGACAGTTATTCGCCTGCAAACCGGCGACCCTAGTTTATATGGCGCATTAATCGAAATGGTACAACCTTTAGATCAAGCGGGTATCGAGATTGGTGTTGTGCCCGGCGTTACTTCTGCGATGGCTTCAGCGGCGGCGGCAGTCGAAACGCTGACTTTGCCAGAAGTTACGCAAACCGTTATTTTTAGCCGCGTAGAAGGCCGCACCCCCATGCCCGAAGGCGAATCTTTAATCGAACTGGGGCAACACCATTGCACGCTTTGTTTATACTTATCAATTACCTTATTAAAAAAAGTGCGCGAAGATTTATTAGCGGCAGGCTGGTCAGATGAGGCGCCGATTGTAGTTGTGCATAAAGCTAGCTGGCCCGGTGAAGAACAAGTGATCCGCGGCACTTTGGCAACGATCAAAGAACAATGCAAACAAGCCGGCGTTAATGCGCAAGCAATGATTATTGCCAGCCCAGCCTTAGGCGCAAGACAATGGACAGACATTAAAAAATCTAAATTATACGATGCGGAATTTAGTCACCGTTTTCGTAAAGCGATAAAAACACAGGATTAAGCATGAAACACAGTATTTTATTAGTCGGTCACGGCTCAAGAGCCAGACAAGGTAATGTAGAAATTGAAACTTTTGCCGATCATTGGCGCGCTCAGCATCCCGACTGGCAGATTGATGTGTGCTTTATTGAATTTGCCGATGTTTTGCTCGATGCAGGCTTTGATCTGGCGGCGGAAAAATCGAAAAAAGTCATTGTTGTGCCGTTAATTTTAAATGCTGCCGGCCATGTAAAAATGGAAGTTCCCGAGCATTTAGCAGAAGCCAGAAAGCGCCATCCTGCTGTTGAGTTTCTTTATGCACCTCATCTTGGTGCCAGTGAAGCCATTTTAAGCATCATGAAACGCAGCCTGCAAAAAGTCATGGCCAGCTTAGATATGCCTGATCCTAAATCGACCGGCGTGATTGTTTTAGGTCGCGGTTCATCGGATAAAATTGCTAATGGCGAAGTGGCAAAAATGGCGCGTTGGTTATGGGAAGAAACGCAGCATGAGTTGGTTGATATGGCATTTACTGGCATTACCTTTCCACGCTTGGAAACTGCCGTACAACGACAGATTAAACTGGGCATGACGCAGATTTGTGTCTTACCTTATTATTTATTTACCGGCACTTTAATTGAGCGCATTGATAAGCAAGTGGCTCATTTACAGGCACAATACCCGCAGATTCGTTTTGGTTTAGGTCAATATTTTGGTTTTGAGCCGGAAATTTATGCGTCCTTAGATGAGCGTGTTTTAGATTTAATCAAAGATAATCCAACAAAAATGATGGAATGTGATGGCTGTCATTATCGGCAGATTGCTCAGGAGCATGGTCACGGGCATGAGCATTAAAATGAGGCTTTGTTCTTAGACTCGCAGGGCATCGACACCAGCCTTAAAGCTTTCTCCAATGGGATAAAAAGCGGGCTGGGGAAAATAATCGCTTGCAGGAGCAGCTTCTAGCCGGGAAAAACAACACCGGCTGATTTTTCGCGGCTAGAAGCCGCTCCTACACAAGGACGTTAACACGCTGTCGAAATTAACCAATTTAGCAGCATATTGCTTATTCTCAACTGCGGCTTAAAAAACATTAAGAAAGAAAATACAGCGGCAGCAGGAATGTTTATTTAACGGCTTCATCTATGGCTTGCTTTTGTTTATCCATTCCCACTTGAAGCATTTGCTCAACTTGTTTGGATTTCTCCAGCGCTTTCACTTGCTCATTGAAAATAGGCAGCTCACTAGATGGCTCAGGAGTCGTTGCTTTATTCTCTTCATTAGAACACCCCACCATTAACATAAAAGGTACGGTTAATAGTAAAGCATATTTTTTCTGTATCATATTTTACCTTGGATATTAGAACCGTCTCTCGCTCCCAAAGCCTATTCGAGAATGTATGGGCAAACTCTGCTTCACGATTCAATTAAGAAAATATAGGGTAAGCACGAGCACAGGTTTAAGGTTTTATTCGGCTCACCCTACACGTTTTATAATACGAATTTAATAAGGATTGCTGTTAGCGCACTGGAAATAATCGCTGTCACAGCAACAATCAATGCCGTATTACAATTAGCGCCATCACTAAACGGCTCAACGCCTTCTATAATGGCATTAATCGCTTTTGTTTTGCCATTTTCTTCGGTTAAATCATAATGAATTACATCGCCAATACGTGGGCGACGGCTCATATTATTTAATGAGGAAATATGTATAAAAACATCGTCTTCTTTGTTATCACTTTTAGTTCTGATAAAGCCAAAGCCTCGATCATCTTTCCATGCTGCAATCGTTCCTGTTTCTGTTTGTGTTGCCATAGGTCAAACCTCTTTCGTCTTTACGTGTGTTATTGTGTTGTTTCCAGTACCTGATGATAAATATAATCAACAACAGGCACGCCACCGAGAAAATGCTCTGCAATAATTCTATCTAGTTTCTCGCTGGTAACATCATAATACCAGACTCCATCCGGTTGTACGCAAATAAGAGGCCCTGATTTGCATGTGCCAAAACAGGTTGCACGACTACGTTTTACGCGTAACACACCTTCATTCAGCCCTGCTTGTTTAAATTTATTACTTAACTGATCATACAGCGCCTGACCTTCGCCATTTGGACTACAGCGTTCGCCAATGCAAACTAATAGATGGCGCTTATAATCCATCATTTTGGGCTTAATCACTTCAGTCATTACTTGCGCCCTCTGCTGCTAATGCTTGCCATGTCTGCGTGTAAAGAGCTAATTTATCGGCGCTAAATTCCCCCTCTTCTTTGCGTATTAATAACCTAAAAACAAGATGCCCTTTATTATCAACAAAGTTGACGCCATAAGATTTATCCTCGCGACTGGCTAAATAAGCGGCATCCACGTTGCTCCAATTGATATGGCAATGAAAAGCATCGGTTTCGATATTTAACCAATCACCGCGTTGCTGAAAATCCTGTGCCTGTAAAAATAGCTCGATAATCGCACCCGCTTCGGCACGAATAACCGCGCGCAAACGCCCCCAGCTTTGACACGCACTAACAACCTCATTTAATTTATCAGGAGCAACACGCACGGCTTTATGTTCGCCAGCGCCTTCACCAGCCGCAATGGCAGCCAGCACTTCGCCAATAACAACACCAAAATAATCAGCAATTTTTTCTAAGGTCAAACCAGGATTATCTTGTACATATTGACGTAAACAAGCGTACCAGCCGTCCAAACCCATAGACAAGGAAACACCTGCTTGCTCGCCCTCTTTCGCCTCGCCTGTCAGACTATCGTATTTATTCGCGTAGCCACGCGGGGTGATCATTAAGCCTTCTTTGATAAAGGTCGAGGAATTACCAATTAATACCGTGGTCAGCATACCAATATCACATTCAGCCATTTCATCTAAACGCACTAATTGTACTGATTGACGACGGCGATAAGCCGATTTAACAACCGCTACCGGTGTATCTGGACGACGATAGCGTAATAAGATTTCTTGTGCCTGAACAATTTGCTGTGTGCGTCGGCCGCTTTTTGGGTTATATAAAGCAATAACAAAATCAGCATGTCCGGCAGCGTCGATACGCCGCGCAATCACTGGCCAAGGCGTTAATAAATCAGATAAAGAAATGGAGCAGAAATCATGAGTTAACGGCGCGCCAACCAAAGAAGCACAAGCCGAAAGGGCGGTACTGCCGGGTACAATTTCTACTTGTATCTCATCATTCGGTGTCCAGCCTGCTTGCAACAGCACTTCATAAGTTGGCCCCGCCATGCCATAAACACCAATGTCACCCGAAGAAATCAAAGCAACAACCTTGCCCAGTTTCGCTTGTTCATAAGCTTCAATACAACGGTCAATTTCTTCCGTCATCCCTTTTCTGACGACTTCCTTGCCGTCGAGCAAATCTTTAACTAATTTGATATAGGTTGTATAGCCTATAACGACATCAGATTCAGCAATCGCAGCTTTGGCTTTATAAGACATATGCTCTTCTGAGCCAGGACCAAAACCCACTAAATAAATTTTTCCACTCATGTATTTTCTCTCATTCGGACGATGGATACTGTGGCATTTTTACCTTCGTCGCCACGGTATTTGTATTTTTCGACTAATAAATCTGCCATATTGGTGTGCGCTGCTAAAATAGCAGCTGCTTCCGATACGGATGGCGTGCCCATATATTGCATAACGACCGCCGAGGGGCTAGGCACATCAACCTTAGCTAATTGTTCGGCAGGATAAAAGGCTAAAGGCCATGCGTGTAATTGCGCTAATTGCAATAAGGCCACTTCATCTTGTTTTTTATCTATGCTGGCTAATTGCACTATTTGCCCGCGCGTTAAAGCAGCCGAAGCCAGCGCTTGATCAATAGCATTTTCTATCGTGCTTAACGGCGTATTACGATCACAACCAATACCTAAAACTAATTTCATTCAGGCACTCGGTAAACCACCAGACGCTCATCCAGCTCAGCCCAAAGCTGATCAGAAATGGCTTGATTAGTCACCCATAACACCGCTTTAAATTTTTTTAAATCAACCTCATCAAAACGTTCAAACAAATGGATGGTGTTCGGTAACGGCGTGCTCCGTGTCCACCAATCTTTACTGCCGGCCTCTTGAACAAAAGCGATAGGCTCTTCATTTACAACATGCGCAGAAACGCGGGTAATATTGATTTTAGGTGCTTCGACTTTCCAGCCCAATTCACGCCCTAAAATATCTACAGGAATGGTTTTGCCGACATCGGAAGCGGTAGTTAAAACCGGCGTTGCGTTTAATAAATCAGCAATCATTTCTGCATGGGCATTAGCACCGCCGACATGACCTGAAAGCACAGGAATAACAAACTGACCTGCATCATCAACAACAATAATACCGGGATCTTCATCTTTGGATTTTAGAAAAGGCGCAATTAAACGCACCACAGCGCCTAAAGACACAAAAAAGACAATCTGATCGTAATTCTGAAATAAAGCGGAGATTTGTTCGCGAAAAGGACCGGCATAAAACTGCTTAGAATTGCTGGTATCAGCAAAAGCGGCACTGAATTTTTCTGAGCCTAAAACATCGGCATCAGGTAATTTTTCTGCGAGTTGAGCGACTTGGTGTGCACCATGTTTGGTAATAGCGACCAGAACAATTTTTGCTGAGGACATAGATTTACAAGGGAGTGAAAAAAAGAAATATTATAACCCAGTAAAACAGTAGGAAAAGAAAAAGCATCAGGACGATGCTTTTTCTGGATAGCGTTACATTCTGCTTGCAGGCTCTTGCGTAAGCGTCCATTGTTAAGACAGAACCTATAGGAGCGGCTTCTAGCCGCGAAAATCATGCAGTGTTGTTTGCGCGGCTAGAAGCGACTCCTACGCAAAACAACGGGGATCCGAAACAATATTAGTACTTAACTTCTTTATCAATGATAACTTTGTCGTCAATGACTAATTTAGAAATACCGCCTAACGTTAAATGTAAAGTACATTCCGCTTTTTTAAAGCTGTATTTATCATCTGTTTTTGAAGCATCCCAAGTCATAGAAACGTAAGTTTGCTTATCCGTATCAGTAGAAGTTGAGAAGTAAACTTGATCACCTGTCGCTGCTTTAATTGCTGTCGGACATTTTGAAGTAGCCATCGTTTGCATAGCGGCAACCGCTCTAATCATAGCGGCCGCTTCTTTAGACTCGTTAGATTCCTCTTTATTAGAGCCCACCATTAAAAAACCGGCGATAAAAACAGCGGCGACTGCGGCCATTAATTTCTGCGTATTATTCATTATTTATTCCTCTATTATTCTTATAATTAAGAGCTTATTTTTTCCGACAACCGCGGATAAGTTCCCCTCGCATTCTATGGGAATTATGCACCATTAGCAATGATAGATAATTAACCTTTTCCCCTCTTAAACTTAGAACATCATGAATGATACGCTCTTCACTAGACCCTGCTTTTTCAATAAAGCAAGACTGAGACAGTAAATCCTTACGTTCTAATAAACTAATTATATCATCAAGCAGAGGCTTTACTTTTAATAACACCAAGGTATCAAAATCGAGCAGCATATTTTCGATCATGTCGATACCATAACCTGCTGGAATAATCGCTACCGTATCATCGGTATCAGCCAAAGGCATTTTTGCCCGTGCAGCCGCGGCATGAAAGGAGCTGACCCCTGCAATGGTTTCAATAACAGCTGTTGCATCCAATCCGGCAACTGTTTTAGCCAAATGCTGAAAGGTTGAGTAAGTTGACGCATCACCTTCAACTAAAAAAACCACATCACGCCCTGCTTGTAATTTTTCTAATACAACTTGCGCAGCTTGTAGCCAATATTTAGCTAATATTTCCCGATCATGCGTCATAGGAAAAACCAGTTCCGTACTATTTTCTGGAATGGTCAGACCCGCTGCTAAGGCAATTTTTAGCGCATAACTTTCACCCTGCTTTCTTTTTACCGGATAAGTCCAATCAGCATCGGAATGCAATAAAGCCCAAGCTCTTCGTGTCATAAGTTCTGGATCACCTGGGCCTAAAGAAACGCCATATAAAGTACCTATCATGCTGCTATTTCCTTTTGTGCACAGACAATCCACACGGGGTTTTCTGCCTGCATGCGGTGCATATGTAAAATGGGCTGGCTGCGTGAAGCTTGCAGTTGCGTTATATCCCACATCACGCCATTTTGTTTCAGCGTATCTAAAGCTGTATTGAGATTTTCTAAGGTGACAAAATTCATCACTAAACAACCATGAGCTTGTAATTTAGCTAAACACAGCTGAATTAATTCAGCTAATTCACCGCCTGAACCACCGATGAACACCGCATTGGGCGCTGGCCAATTTTGCATGCCTAAAGGGGCTTTATTTTCAATTAACGTGTAATTATGCAAACCAAAATTGCGTGCGTTTTCTGTCGCAATGGCAAAATCAGCGGTATTTTTCTCAACCGCATAAACATGCCCTTGCGCGCACAGTTTAGCCGCTTCTATGCCGACAGAGCCAGAACCTGCACCTATATCCCAAACGATGCTAGTGCGTGTTAATTGCAATCTCGCCAAGGAAACAGCACGCACCTCACGCTTGGTAATTAAGCCTTTATCTGGCTTACGTTGTTTAAAGGCATGATCGGCATAACCAAACAGTAATTCAGCTGTTTTTTCTTCTGATCGACACAAAATCACCACGTCATTACCAGTGAATTCTTGCTCTGCCAATTCAGCAATACTTAAATTCTGAAATAGTTTTTCATCAACGCAAAGTAAATTTTCGCCAACAAACATATTAAAATCATCAGCCATATTTTCCATTACTAACATGCGTGCAATTCGCGCAGGATTATTTTCAGGGCTGGTTAATATCGCCAATTTGTCATGCTGATAAATAGCTTGTAACAGCGCATAAAGCCCATGCTCCGCGCCTGCTCCTGCTTGCCACTCGCCCGCATCTTTAGTATGCACCGAACAGATTTTGGCTTCTTGCCAAGCCATGCCAATACGCGCAAATGCCAATTGCATAGCAGAAACATTGGGCATAATGTCTAATGTTTCTGCGCCTAATTTCTTGGTTAAAAAACTGGCGATACCATGACATAAAGGATCACCCGTAGCTAAGACCACAATCTTTTTTTGTGCTGCTAAAGCCCCATTAATCCACTCTGGCACTAAACTCAAATTACCGGTTAGATCTTTACATTCTGCCTGTGCAATCGTTTCAGCAAATAAACGTAAAACACGACTTGCGGCAATCACCACTTCGGCTTCTTGCAGGCATGCCAGCGCAGCAGCCGATAAACCTGCGACGCCATTATCCAGCACCCCAATAATTTGACAACGCTTACTCATAATTCACCAGTTTATTTCCGTCAAAATCACACATTAATATTTGATAACTAAAACGCTTGGGGTAACGTGCCTCTAGCGTCGCCACGACGCGCGCACATAAGGCGCGATAGAATGCATCGCCCAAGCCTAATTCTTCCATGCGTTCACCGGCAAAACGCGCCATTTCATTGTTACTAATTTCTGCACAGACAGAAGCCTTGGCACCGACACTTGCCGCCAAGTCCGCTAATAATTGCGTATTCACCGCATTGCGCCGCGCATGCGTAATAATCTCGCCTTGGGCAATTTTGGTCAGTTTACCGACCATACCACCGATAATAATCTGCTCAATACCGACTTTATCTGCACTATCTAAAGCAGGACCTAAAAAATCCCCCATTTGCACAAAACAAGCTGAGTCTAAATCTGGCAATTCGTGCATGGTAACTTTCTCAGTACGCCCGCCGGTAGTGAGTACAACGGTTTTCTGACCTTGATTTGCTGCGACTTCAACCCCTTGCACCACACTGGCGCGAAATGCAGCAGTTGAATAAGGATGGACAATCCCGGTCGTTCCTAAAATGGAAATACCATTAATAATACCCAAGCGATCATTTAAGGTTTTTTTCGCCATTGCTTGCCCGCCGGGCACGGAAATGGTGACTTCTAAGCCTTGAGTTTGCAATAATTCACTGGCAACCTCACGAATATTGGCTTCTATATTTAGGCGAGGAATAGGATTAATTGCAGGGCCGCCCACCTCAAGACCCAGGCCACGCATGGTAATCGTTCCCACACCATCGCCTCCTTTTAACAGAACTTGATTGACAGAGCCGACCAATAAACGCACGTCCACCGTTAAATGCGCTTTATCCGTACAATCTGGGTCATCGCCGGCATCTTTTATAATCACCGCATGCGCCGATCTATCGGTCACTGAGCTGTCATGCACAGCAAAAGTCACGCGCTGGCCATTAGGTAGTAAGGTCTCAATTTGTGCAGGTACTTGTCCGGTCAACAGCCCTAGCGTTGCCGCGCGCGCAGCCGCAGCTGAACACGCGCCAGTGGTAAAGCCTTTACGCGTGCCTTTTGGTTTTTTAGGCATCATAAGTCACAACAGTATGGGTATTTTTTAGTGGGAGGGGCTTTGTGTGGGAGCGGCTTCTAGCCGCGACAAAAGCAACTATTTTGCTTGTTCAGCCAAAGCTAATAAAGCATGAATTGCAGCAACAACCAGCGTTGATCCGCCTTTACGTCCATCAGTAATAATCCAGGGAATATCTTGCAGCTGAGCAGTAGCCTGTTTGGATTCGGCGGCAGAAACAAAACCTACCGGCATACCGACGATTAAAGCAGGACGAATGCTCTCTTCTTTGATCATGCGCAACACTTCTAATAATGCCGTTGGCGCATTACCCACAGCGATAATGCTATTATCCAATAAGCCTAGGCGTTGCGCTTTACGCATGGCTTGCACGGCACGAGTACTATTTTCAGCTTTTGCCTGAGTAATAACATCGTCATCAGAAATAAAATGGTGCGTAGTCACACCAAAATGACTTAAACGCGGTTTAGATAAACCCACACAAATCATTTCCACATCAGCGATTATATTAGCACCCTGACTAATCGCCTTTAAGCCAGCGGCAACTGCCTCTGGATGAAATTGTGTCAGGCCATTAAATTCAAAATCAGCGGTGGCATGAATCATACGCCGCACTATATTCCATTGTGCGGCAGAATAGTTATGCGCACCAACTTCCTGATCAACAATAGCAAAAGAGTCATGCTCAATTTGTTGACCTGCTTGGGTCATTTGTTCTGTTACGGTATTTTGTTGCATCTTTCTTCCGAAAATCTGGCTTATTTAATTGCCGTTATCATAGCAAAATAAAGTGCAGCCTTGAATTTTAGTCGTATTTTTAAGTTCACAAGGAATATGGCTTTCATTTTAAGGCGAGACACACCTTAGGCATCAAAATTCAGACTATCCACTTAAAATAAAAGTTGTAGAGCATGACTTTAGTTGGCTAATACCAATCGCCTACGCCTAAAAGCAGGCTGAAGCCACGCTTTTGTACATTAAATACATCGACAAGTACAACTAATATCCCGTCTTAAGTTCATTCTCACAAACAGAATCAAATTTTACTTATTTTTAAACTGTGCAGCTTTAAGCTTATGTCGCTCAAGCAGACGATAAAATTCCGTGCGATTACGTTGAGCTAAGCGGGCGGCTTCGGTCACACTACCATTGGCTAATTGCAATAATTTCACTAAATACTCACGCTCAAAATTCTTTTTCGCATCATTAAAACTAAGCGATAATTTTTGTTTTTCACGCAATGCTTTTTCAACCAGATTAACCGGAACTAACGGGGTTGTCGCAAAAGTACAAATATGTTCGATGACATTTTTCAACTGCCGCACATTTCCCGGCCAATCGTAAGCAACTAATAATTCCATAGCTTCGTTAGAAAAACCTTTAGCAAGCGCCTCTACCTGAGTATCATTATGCGTAAGAAAATACGTTGCCAGTAAAGGAATATCCTCTAACCTCTCAGCTAAACGCGGCAACATTAAAGTCACGACATTCAGTCGATAATACAAATCTAGCCGGAATAAGTTGCTATTGGTCATTTCCTGCAAATCTCGATGACTGGCGGAAATAACTCTAACATCTACAGCAATGGTTTTATTAGCACCAACGGGGCGAATCTCGCCTTCCTGCAAAGCACGTAATAACTTCACCTGAAATGCTGCGGACATATCACCAATTTCATCAAGAAATAAAGTGCCACCATCCGCGATTTCAAACAAACCTTTACGTGCTGCCGATGCCCCAGAAAATGAGCCTTTCTGATGCCCAAAAAGCTCTGACTCAAGTAAATCTTCAGGTATAGCACTACAATTTACGGCAATAAATTCTTTATCGCGGCGCGGCCCCGCCCGATGAATAGCCTGAGCAATAAGTTCTTTGCCAGTGCCACTTTCGCCTTGTATATAAGCACTGATATTGGTTTGAGCGACACGCTCAACTTCGCGTAATAAGTTTTCCATCATAACGCTACGAGTAATAATATTTGCCCGCCAAAGCGCTTTACCATCCATCTGCGACTCATGATCAACCCGTGCATTCAATGCAAAAGCTTTGGTTATTAATTCAAGCAACTCCTTACTATCAAAGGGCTTAGTGAGAAAGCCGAAAACACCTTGATGGGTTGCGGCAACGGCCTCTTTTATAGTGCCATGCGCAGTCAGAATAATAACCGGCAAAGCAGGATATTGCTGCTGGATATGACTAAACAGCGCCATGCCGTCCATTTCGCCCATTCTTAAATCAGTAATAACTAACAAAGGCAGATAGCTTGGCAATAACCCAACAGCTTGCTCTGCGCTGTGAGCTATTTCTATCTCCAGCCCTGCCGAACGCAGACGTAGCGCAATTAATTTAAGTAAACTCGGGTCATCATCGACCAATAAGATTTTCTGTCCCTGAAAATTATTTTTTATAATTTGGCTCATAATCTAATTTTTTATTGATGCTATTTTCTATGGCTTTAAGGGCTTGAATCTTCGAGGATAGTTCCTTTAATTGTTCTTGCGCTAACGCCTGTTGCTCTTGATATTCTTTTAATCGATTACGCAAGCGCCTGTTTTTGTTGCGCTGCACGTTAATAGCCTGCAGCACGTTAACTTGCATTTTATTTAACCATTGCAACTGTAAACCGGCACTCTGCTCGGCCTGAATTTTATCGATTAACTTAATTGCATCATTAGGCTTCAGGCAACCAAAATCGGTATTTAATGCATAAACCAACACCCAGGCAATTTGCCAACTAGGATCTTTGTCATATTCTTCTGTTAATTCCTGGCAGGCGAACTTGCTTTGATTTTTATTCAGCTCCGAATATTGCTGAGTACGTTTGAGCAAATCATACACCTGCTCTTGCTCAGTCAAGCCAATAGATGTCAATGCCTGTGACTTCAGGGCTTGAGGCTTCTCAGGATATAACCACGCCTTAAAATAAGGCTGGCAGCCCTGAACAGTAAAAATAAGACTTAAAAGAACAAATTTAGTTAATTGTTGCATCGCAAGCATCCTGATTTTGCGGTAATTGTAAAAGAAATCGAGCGCCACAATAATCATTGGTAGCTGGCAATAATTTCGCCTCTCCTTTGTGCGCATCAAGATAATATTTCACCAAAGAAAGACCTAATCCAGTGCCTTTTATTTGCCATAGTTGCGGTGAATTCCCCTGATAGAAGTCCTCAAAAATAAAAGGTTCTATCTCTTTAGCGATACCCGAGCCTTGATCTTCAATAAGCAGCTGCACATAATTATTCTGTGCAAATAAACTAATGCCAATTGTGCCATTTTTTGGGGAAAATTTAAGCGCATTAGAGAAGAGGTTACTAATAATAATTTCCAGCTTGCCATAATCCGCATTGATAGTCGTTATATCAAGATGACTTTGTAAGCGAATATTTTTACTACGTAGTGGCAATTGATATTCATTAACGATTCGCTCAACCAATGCACTGAGATCAAACGTAGAAAGATTCAAATCAATCTGAGACGCCATGGTTTTTTGATATTCCAGTAAATTATCAATGAGATCATTAAGCGTAATATTACCCATACGCATCAGCTTAATAATTTCTTGCTGCTCAGTATTTAGCTCACCCACAACATTTTCAGACAATAAGTCAGTTCCCTCTTTTAAGGTTGCCAAGGGCGTTTTCAACTCATGCGAAATGGTGCGAATAAATTGCAATTTTTCATACTCTAGCTGATTTAGCCGATTACGCAACCATTCCAAATGCACGCCTAACTCCGTTAAATCTTTAGGCCCCTCGATAATAATTGCCTGCTCAAAGCCCTCCTCACCTAAGTGACGAATAGCGCGCGCTATATCCTTAATAGGGCGCGTTAATAAATTCACAAAGGCAAAAGCGAGCAACAGTGCCACCGAAATACTGATAAACGTGGAAAACATTAAATGCTCATGAACTCGACTTGCAAGCTCTGATAAAGCACGCGCTTCTATACCAACTCTTTGCTCACCTGTCGCCACAAGCTCTCTTGTTTGATTTGTTAGCTGATCAAATTTTTGACGTGGCTCATCTGCCAAATAACTCTGATTTTCCTCAGAACTAAGTAAAATATCTTGATTAAGCTGGTTCTCCATCAATAATAATTCCGCTACATTGACATTAAAATCATTATCCAATCTTAGCGCTTGAAGGGAGCTGACAACCTCCAAGAAAGCAACACGATGCTGCTGATAAGATTCAAAAATAGCGGCATCATTGAGCACTTTAAACTGCCTGATGCTTTGTTCCATTAGGATTAATCGATTAAGCGTCGTCCGGCTAAGCTCAGTCGCGTGTACCGTTTGAACTAAAGTCGCCTGACTTTTTTCAGTGTAATTTGTGACTTCATTCATCGTATAGATAATAGCCACGACTAAAGGTAAAGCGACGATGACAAAGCTAATTAAAGCCCATGCCCGAAGAGAGCCATAAATAACACGCCTATTATTTTTAGCTGGTTTCTCTCGCTCTCGTTTTGAGGTGATTTTTCTCATAAAACTCGAATTGACTGATGATTATAACTCTAGCTTTTATGTACGAAGAAATACAAAGGCTTGAAGAGTCTTCATCTATCATAGCAAAATAAAACCCGGTAAAAACCCAAGCTGTTATATTTTTGAATTCTTTTATTGATAAGCCACGTTTTTATAACCCAAAATTGGCCGTTTTTTTATCTGGGCGTCTCTATATTCGTGGCTGGAAGCCACTCCTACAAAAAGGCGGATTCGCACCTTATTTCTAAGGTGGTTGCGTAGCAAGAAGAGAGTTTATGCGACGAGATATTGAGCTATGATTAAACCCAGAAATATAGCATTACTTACTGCTAGCGAACGCCCTGCTCGGTCGGTCGAAACAAAGGTAACTCGGTCAGCGAAAGAATCAGTCGCCCAAGAACTTATCAAAAACCAGACTTGCTTCTTCACATGAAATATTAGCTTGCTCATTATTTAAAATATAGCGTGCGAAATGCTGAATACAGCGCCAGTTTTTAGGATGATTAATAAATTGAAACGCGCACATAAAAAGAGCCTCTACTTTTAGTTCTCGCTCTCTGGCATCACTAATAAAATATTCCAGATAAGCACGAGCCTGCTCTAAGTCAGAGTGCCCACCATAATTTTTTAAAGCGTCAATATTCACCAGTTGGGCGCTAAAGGCTTCGTCATCACGAAGTGCAACAAATTTAGCTTCAGCCAATGGGCCTGCAAGTAAGTTAATCACATCTGCTTCATAGGCATGTTGTAAATCCTGTTTTTCTGCGCCAAAATCTAAATGATTATTTTCAATTCCAACAATAGGTAAATTTTCAATGAGCCGCCCCCCGTCAATTCTTGCAAAAAATGGGCAGTCGGGGCACTCGTGGCGATTAAAGTTTATTTCAAAGAAAACTGGCGGCAACTGCTGTTCACGATTACGAATATAAATAGCAGCAACATGCCCCGCTTCGTGATACGCAATATAATGATGCCGTGCTTTAGAGGAAGTAACAGGCGTGTGCGGAAAGTAATAGGTACGTTGCATAGCGATGTCCTAAAAAAAATGCGGCTAAAAGCCGCATAAGAGGAAGGGAGTTAGCTTTGGATATCCTAAAAAGGAGCGCATTCAAAGTTGGACTTAGTTTAGGGACATTCATTGCACTTGAGAATGTGTCATTTTGACGCGCGACAATTTGCCGCCACTCTTGGCATAATAATTGTACTTATTAATTGTTTTGCCTATTAAAAATTGAACAAAATCGATTCGTTTAGGCTTATTTTTAGCTACAAATACGTTATATCCCTCACTCCTTTGTGGCAGATCACCCATTAATGAAAATTGTGTCACCTTAAGCTTAACCTGAGCTAGTCACGCTTTTATTCCGCCAATCATTTCTAACGGCAGAACTTGCGCTAAAATAAGCATGCTTCATTTTCCAAGCGAAAATTCAATAGGCGAATCTTGTTTTCTGTAGGAGTGGCTTTTAGCCACGAATTTTCCCACTTGAAGTCGCTCCCACAAAATAAAGCCATCCCAAATATTGTGCGCTATTCCTTAGCCTTTAAAAAAACTCCCTATGCTCATTTCCGTTATTATTCCCACCTTTAACCGACAAGCAACGCTAAAACGCGCGTTAGACTCAGTTTTACAACAAAACTTATTACCCGATGAAATTATTGTCATCGATGATGGTTCGACCGATGCAAGCGCGGCAATAATCAAAACTGAATTTCCGCAGGTACAGTATCTTTACCAAAACAATCAAGGCGTCAGTGCCGCCAGAAATAATGGCATACGGCATGCAAAAGGCGAATGGATTGCCTTGCTAGATTCTGATGACACTTGGTTGGCAGAAAAGCTAGAAATGCAAATAAAGGCATTGCAGCAAGCACCAGACATTAAGCTCTGTCACAGCGAAGAAATATGGATTCGGAATGGCGTACGCGTCAATGCCATGAACAAATACAAAAAAACCGGCGGCTGGATATTTACCCACTGCCTGCCTTTATGCGCCATATCTCCTTCCTCAACATTAATACACCGCTCAGTTTTTGACGATGTCGGCCTGTTCGATGAAAGCCTACCGGCCTGCGAAGACTATGATTTATGGCTACGCATTAGCGCCAAATACCCGGTATTATTTTTAGAGCAAGCTTTAATCAATAAATACGGCGGCCATGAAGATCAACTTTCCCATCAGTATTGGGGAATGGATCGCTTTAGAATACAAGCCCTAGACAAGCTACTCAGTCATTCTAATTTAAGCGATGAAAATAAAACCGCAGCAACCAATATGCTATTAAAAAAGGCACGTATTTTCCAAAAAGGGGCGTTAAAGCGTGGAAAAATGGAATCGGTAGACTATTACCAAGGCTTGATTGAGTGTTATAAAAACTAAGTTTCATTCCAATAAAAAAAAGCGGCCACCCGAGGATTGACCGCTTTTTTACCTATCCAGAAAAATGAGCCAAATTAATTATCGCCCTCTTTCCATAGACCCCCTGTGTCAGAATAGTTGTCGCTTCTAACTTTCACTAGAAGATATAACAATGAGTCATCAATTTACCTTAGAATTTAAACAGCAATATGACTGCTTAATCAAAAGCACCCGCCCAGAATAACCCCGGGCAAGCGCTATAGTAAGGTTACTAATTGGCTGTTATACCGTCTCCGCTACCCTGGCCAAAATTCCAACCCCAGTCTTCGGAGATATAGTCATCCAGCCACCATACCCGTCTAGCCATGGCGTCAGCCGATTCCACTTCTTCCCATTGTGTTTCACCATCAAGCACCGGATGCTGCAATTGTGCCCAGACACCATAGAGGAATTGGCCGCCAGGATTAGCCGTCAAACTGGCTTCGCTGGCTTCCAGACCAGGAGTGCCCTGGTCGAACTGATCGAACTCGTTGCAGAAACCTGAGCCGATATGTTCCGCAGGTACGCCTTTTTCGGGATCGGTGTCCTCGTGCGGATCGGAGGGATAGCAAGTGCTCAGATCAGTCTCTTCAGCCCACACTTGATAATCATCACCAAAGTTGACCGCACGGCTGTAGAACAGATCCAGCGGCTCTGGTTCGCCTTCCGCTGCTGTTGTGTTGTCACCCGTCTCAT
>JAIPFI010000045.1 GCA_021736705.1 Methylococcaceae bacterium
TTGATCGCATGCGACTCTTCTAATGCTGGGAAACGCTAACGCTATTTCAGCTTTTTACTAAGTTAAAAACTTGAACTCAAATATTAGCTTTTGACGAACTTACTACGCACAAAATCCATCATCGCTTGGCGTTTGATGAACACTCCATAAGCTAATAAACCAACCAGTAAACCATAAAATAATTGCATGATAGAAGAGCTTTGTTGCTGCTCAACCACGCTTAATTCTGGCGCTTTTATTTGTGCAACTTTAGCGGGCGTGACTTCAGCCTGCATATCCGGTAAACCCAAGCTACGGAAAGTATCATAATCCTGCCAAATAGGGTATTTACCTTGCCAAATCGCTTTCGAAAAATAGGGTGCTAAACTCATGCCGTGTGACATAGGAATACCTTTTTCATCGATAAAGCCTTTATACACGACCAAGCTAATATCCCCGCCTTCGCCTTTACCGTCAGTAGTAAATGATTTTTCCACATGATCATGCATCATCCAAATACCTTGACCAAAACTATTGAGGCCATCATCAGCGCCATTTAGCTCTAAATCAATCCGTTGCGCAGGCACCATGCCATGCACATCGCGCTGAATATAAGAACCCGGACCATTATCGACACCATCATAATGGGTGATCACCGGCTTATGACCGTGAATATGCATCGCAAAGGCCTCGGTGTGGCCATTGAGGATGCGCAATTTAACCTTTTGATCCTCCTCCATATGGATTAAAGATTCTCTCAAGGTATACGGAAACGAGCGGCCATTGAGCATAAAGTAATCATCAGTTGCATCGGTGATGTCATACTCGGTATTCATATGCTTGGCAATTAAGCGCGGATCATTGGCGGATCGAGCGACCTGTTCATGCAATTCTTTATCGGCCGACTCATAATGTAAGTCATATTCGCGCGCATATTTTTCTAACACTGCCACTGACGGGTGACGCACTTGCCCAGCACCGACGTTCAGTGTTTGCGGCCAGTTATTAGGGCGGTTTTCTTCTACTACAAAAATACCTTGTAAACCCATAGGGATATGGGTATGCGGTTGTACATGACAGTGATAATACATGGTGCCCGGCTGGCGGGGTTTAATTACATAGGTTTTGCTCTCGCCCGGCATCGTATCCATATTACTGGATTGCGCCACCCCATCATTCCCCGTGCCGCCCATATCCATAAAGGGATGGTCAACACCGTGCAAATGAATCGAGTGCGGCAAATAATGCGTATTTTCTAATACTAGCCAGACCACATCACCCTGCTCCACGCGAATAACCGGTGAGGGTACGCGTAACAAGGGGTTAGCTTCTAATTCGTAGAGACTTTTAGTGGACATATCGCGGGTTTTAGGTGCATACACCCAAAAGGTTGGGCGAATCCCCGGTGCAATATCAAAAGTAGCGGTTAAGTCTGGCATATCCGGTGAGTGACCATTTAGCTCGACCACTTCTAGTTTAATAATAATTTTATCCGGATCGCCATCACCATCCATATCATCAGACATGGTAATGGCATCCGCAGCCAGTTGCGTGCTCATTAATGTGTCCATAGAAACGCCATTGGTGCCTTTAACAAAGGCCGCAATATCCGATGGATTGTCTGGATTACACAGGATAGACTCTTGTATGCTAACACCGTCGATCACCTGCGCTTTACGCCATTCAGGATCGATAAAATCAGAGCAGACTTCCTCTACAGGCCCCATTTCAATTTTGGCAGAAGGCGGCAAATCTGTTGCCGCCTGGCTCCAGGTGTTCAGCATTAATAATACAGCGCCCCCGGTAATAGTAAAAAATGTGTTATGCATACAACGACCTCAGAAAAAAGAACGGGATAAAAAGAAACGCAGCCTAAGATAACACTAGGGTATGCTCGGCGCTATTCTAACTGAATAGTGTATTGAAGTCTTATAAGACCAGCCAAACTCATTAGCCGAATGTGTAGGCTGGATCAGAAGGGTTGCTGAATTCAATTTCACGATGCTAACAATGGTGATTCTTAGCCAATATTGATGTACCACACAAAACCAAAGGGTTCAGCCAAGATTAGCGCATACCGGCTATGAACTTAAGGCGGGACATTATATATTGGTAGGGCGCGGCTTCAGCCGGCCAATGCCCATCATCTATTCTAAAGGCGGGCTGAAGCCGCGCCCTACGGTTTTCAATATGTCCCGTGTTAAAATGATAGCCCGCATACCAAGTGACAAGAAACACACAATATTTCACCTTGCAGCCTAACGCCCAATCTTATCCGTAATAAATGATTTCATCTTATAGCTCAGCTTTTCTTTTTCCTTTCGCTCTTCCAATCTTTGCTGCTCATTTACTCTTGCGAGAAATTCCTGCTCTTCATTATCCTTAATAGTATTTAATTTATTACGCAACGCATCCCTATACTCATCCGTAATATCCAAGCGAATAAACTCACTATCTTTACGTAGTAAATACCGTGCAAGAGAATCTAAAAAAGCATCATCAATCGCTTCTGGCTGCCACTGCTCTGTATACGTAGAAAAATTAGTATGGTTATTCACAATAACTTTAATCTGCGACTGCTCATAATCGACTTCAAAACGTACACGTACAGGTATTTTTCTAGTCACTACAAATCTAGCCGACTCTTCACCACTCACACCGCCAAGCCTATGCATTTGCGAAGGAATTCGCTTCGCATGTAAGAAAGCATTTTCCTGTTCAATCGCAGATTTAGTCTGCACACTATACTCAAACTCGCCCGCACCGACACAATAAAAAGTAACATTAATTTGCACTAATTTATCGACATCAGAAAACCCGCCATAACCATCCGTATTAATCTTATAGTCTTGTTGCTTCAGCACACCCATTCGAGGGAAGCGATCACTGTAACTTTCCACTTGAATAGGTATTTCAAGATAATTTAAATGCGTCACCAACTCTTGCAGGTATTTAAAAACCTGCTGCATTTTAGGTAAAACCTGCGTTTTATATAGTTTATCTCGAAGCGCTTGTTGATCAACTGATTGCTGTTCCGATAATTTTTTCTGATCAGCTTCTTTTCTTAATTGATCAAGAACACCCATCGCTTACGCACCTAACCTTTGCCTGAAGACTTCATAAATTAATACTCCGGCAGCGACCGAAACATTTAAACTATCAACACTGCCCTGCATAGGAATTTTAACCAAGAAATCACATTGCTCACGCGTTAAGCGCCGCATGCCTTTTTCTTCAGCGCCCATCACCAAAGCAATTGGCATATTAACATCGGTTTCATAAATCGTTTTTTCAGCTTCACCTGCCGCGCCAACCACCCAGATCCCCTGCTCTTTTAACCAATCAATCGTCCGGCTAATATTGGTTACCTGATAAACGGGTACCGTTTCGGCTGCGCCACTGGCGACTTTACAAACTGTTGGCGTAATTCCTACTGCTTGATCTTTAGTGACAATCACCCCTTGCACTCCCGCTGCATCGGCAGTACGTAAACAGGCGCCTAAATTATGCGGATCTTGAATATGATCTAAAATCAACCAAAATGGCACTTGTTTATAACTCTCCACCACCGACTTCAAATCATTTTCCGAACGCATCGCCGGCATTTCTACTTCTAAAATAATGCCTTGATGATTCGCGCCTTTAGACAAGCTATCCAATTGCTTACGATCCGCTTTTTGAGCATTAATCCCACGCTGCCCCAAGCCTTTTACCAATCCTTGCAAGCGCTCATCTTGTCTTTTTTGATCCACCCACGCCTGATTAATTTTCTCAGGTGAATAATCCAATGCTGACTGCGCCGCATGCAGGCCAAAAATTTTTGCTAAACTCATTTATGCACCTTCTTCTCTGCCTTGCCTTTATGCTTCGGCTTTTTATGTTTTGGTTTTTTTCTGTCTTTCTTGGGTGCCGGTTGACCTTGTGTATCCGCTGCCGCTGCTTTCCTTTGTTGACCTAATAATTCAAAATCAATTTTCTTATCATCTAAATTAACGCCAATAACAACAATATTGACGCTATCACCTAAACGATAACGCACGCCGGTACGCTCGCCTTTTAGCTGATGACTCAGTGGATCAAACTTAAAAAAGTCCTGTCCTAAAGAGGTCACATGCACCAAGCCTTCAACATACAAATCAGCTAATTCAACAAATAAGCCAAAACCCGTTACCGCAGAAATAACCCCAGGAAAGGTTTCGCCAATCTTATCTTGCATAAATTCGCATTTCAACCAACTGACCACATCACGGGTGGCATCGTCAGCGCGTCGCTCATTAGACGAACAATGCTCACCTAACATCGAAATTTCCGGGAAACCGCAATAAAAACTTTCTGGTGATTTTCCTTGCAGACAATGACGGATAGCACGATGCACCATCAAATCAGGATAACGACGAATCGGTGACGTGAAATGCGTATAGGCATCTAAGGCCAAACCAAAATGACCTTTTTTCTCAGGACTATAAACCGCCTGCGACATAGAGCGTAATAACACTGTCTGAATTAAATGCGCATCCGGTCGCCCCTTAATGGTATTAGTCAAGTGCATATAATCCACAGGCGTCGGTTTATCCCCGCCGCCCATATGCAGACCTACTTCACCCAAAAAGGTTTTTAAATTCTTAATTTTTTCTTCTGAAGGCCCTTCATGAATACGCAATAAACGCGGCATCTTTTGGCGGTTTAAATAACGCGCCGCGGCACTATTCGCGGCAATCATAAACTCTTCAATCAGCTTATGCGCATCATTACGCTGGGTAGGCACAATTTTTTCTATTTTGCGATTTTCACCAAAAACAATCTGCGTTTCTTGGGTATCAAAATCCATCGCGCCACGTAATTCACGCTGTCCACGCATCGCCTTATATAAAGCATACATTTGCTCTAAATGCGGTAAAACTGCTTTATATTGCGTCTTTAACTTGGCATCGCCATGCTCTAACATGGCCGAGACCTTATTGTAGGTCAAGCGCGCATGCGAACGCATCACCGCATCAAAGAACTTAGCTCGCGTCACTTGCCCTTGCTCGTTAATAATCATCTCGCAGACCATACACAAGCGATCTTCATCAGGATTAATCGAACATAAGCCGTTGGATAAAATCTCCGGCAACATCGGAATGACCTGTTCTGGAAAATACACCGAGGTGCTGCGATTTTTCGCCTCAAGATCCAAGGCCGTACCCTGCTGCACATAATGCGAAACATCAGCAATAGCGACCAATAACTTCCAGCCCTTTGGCGTTTTACTACAAAATACTGCATCATCAAAATCGCGCGCATCTTCACCATCAATCGTTACTAATGGCACTTTACGTAAATCAACACGACCTTCTTTCGCCTCTTCGGCAACCACTTTCTTCAGTGGTTTAATTTGTTTTAAAACCGCTTCAGGCCACTCACAAGGCAATTCATAAGTGCGTATCGCAACATCAATCTCCATGCCTGGCGCCATGTGCGCACCCAGTACTTCGGTAATTTTGCCTATCGGCTGACGATTAAGCGTGGGCTGTTCAGTAAGGGTAGCCACGACCATATCGCCTTTTTTAGCGCCATGGCTCTCACCCTTAGTAATCAAAACATTTTGCGTGATTTTCTTATTATCTGGCTTAACAAACTGTACGCCATGCTCACTAATAAAATGGCCGACAACCTGATGCGTATTGCGCTCTAAAACTTCAACAATCTTACCTTCTCTACGCCCTTTTCTATCGACACCAGAAACGCGCACCAAGGCACGGTCATTATGTAAGACTTGATTCATTTCACGCGGCGACAAAAATAAATCCTCACCGGCATCATCAGGCTTTAAAAAACCAAAACCATCGGGATAACTTAAGATTCGTCCAGCAATTAAATCTTGCTTATCGACCAGGCAATATTGCTGACGTCGATTAAATAAAACCTGACCATCACGCTCCATCGCCCGCATGCGGCGGCGCAAAGCTTCTAGCTGATCCTCAGACTCCAATGAAAACGCTTCAGCAATTTGCTGTCGCCCTATCGGCTTACCACGCTGTTCAATCAACTGTAAAATCAATTCTCGGCTAGGAATAGGCTGTTCATATTTAGCGGCTTCTCGCTGCGCATAAGGGTCGGCAACCGTACTGAAATCGATATTATTGTCTGAGGATTCGCTCATAATTTTAACTTTATTTTTATTCAAATTTCTTTCTTTTCATGTTTGTTTTATTCATCATAACGCAAGACTCGCGCACTGCGTAATAGTTTTCCCTTAATCCACACCAGAATAACGTCAACCCAACAAAAGTTAAAACAGGGTTAGCCGTGAAGGCTTTATTAAGACGCGGTACAATGCCCGCTAAATAACTATTTATTCTTATCCATCAAGGAAACCTCATGAATTTACTCGTTCGTAATATCGCCCGCACGCTAACAGAAGCCGAGTTACTCGCCTTATTTGAACCTTACGGTAGTGTCCAATCTTGCACTTTAGTCATGAATAAAGAAAGTGGACTATCCAAAGGCTTTGGTTTTGTCGAAATGCCTAAGGTTGGTGAAGCGAAAGCCGCTATGCTAGGCCTTAATGGTAAAGAGTTAGAAGGCAGTAAACTGCGTGTTAAAAAAGCCGAAACCAAACAAGAAGACTAAAGAACGAGCATGCCTACCGAACAAACCAAAAAACACGTCAACCAAGACCCGCTGCATGGACTCACGTTAAAAGAAATCATGATTCAGTTATTCGATAAATATGGCTGGGAAGAGCTGGGGCAGCGCGTTAAAATCAAATGCTTTACAGACAAGCCAAGCATCACGTCTAGCCTTAAGTTTCTGCGCAAAACACCTTGGGCACGTAAAGAGGTAGAAGCGCTTTATTTAAACACCGAATGGCCAAGCAAAGATGTTTGGGCTAATGCTCGCCAACGCGATAAAGCTTAACGATGTTGTGGGAGAGGCTTTTAGCCGCGACTTGTATGACATCGAGGCTAAAAGCCTCTCCCACAAAACCTATTATTTCATTACAACGCCCCACTTAAATTAAGTCACAGGAAACATCATGCCTTCTGGTTTTCTCAACGCGACATTGCTCATCTGCCAATTTGAACTAAAAAGGCTATTTTTTACACGTAAAGGCCAGCTCTCTCTCATTACTTTTGCCATCGTCTGGTATTTTATTCTGCTCTACCCGATTCGCTTCTCCGCTGATATATTTGCCCAAAATCAACACTCAACGCAAGGCAGTAGTTTTTTTGAATTTATCGGCTTTGGTGCATTACTCAACTGGAAAATACCCGAATTTGGTGTGTACTGGCGCTTTGCTTTAATTATGTTTCCTTTATTGTGCATTACTATTGCCTCTGATCAAAGTTGCTCTGATCGAGAGCGCGGCACTTTACGCTTTCTCTGCTTGCGTGCCAGCCGAGACAGCCTATTTCTGGGTCGCTTTGTCGGTGTCATGACAATTCAAACACTGCTGATCTTAGTCACAGTACTTACAACCTTGATATTGGCGATTTATCGCGACATCAACTTACTGCCGATCGCCTTAAATAGCGCGACCGCGATTGCTGTTAATTTGGTTTTAATTTTACTGCCTTTTACCGCGATGATGGCCGCCTTATCGGTCAGCGTTAAATCAGCCAGACAAGCCACTGTTTGGGCTATTTTGATCTGGAGTTTTCTAGCAGGCATTATTAGTGGTTTATCGTATTACCTGCCTGCGCTCGCTCATTTAAAAATTCTAATTCCCGGCTACCAAATGGCGGATCTAGCTCAACTAGCCGAATGGCAAACCTTAGAATTGGCTTATATCCCTTTACTACAATCCTTAGTTTTTCTAGCCATAGGACGCTGGATCATGTCGAGACAAAGCTTATGAGCCATAGCCCAATGATACACTGCCACGATCTCAGCCATTTCTATGCGGGCAAAGCAGCGCTGAATAAGGTTAATTTTGAACTAGCCGCAGGCGAACCGATAGGTTTAGTTGGCCCTAATGGTGCGGGAAAAACCACCCTGCTCAGCATACTTTGTGGTTTTGTGCGTCCCACTTCAGGCACCGTCAGGCTATTCGGCCAAGCACCCGGTACATCAGCATTAAACGGCAAAGTCTCAGCCCTACCCCAAGATGCAAAATTAGACCCAAGTTTTAACATAGGCGATCAACTTACTTTTTATGCGCGTTTACAAGGCTTAAACACCCGACAAGCGCAGCATGAATCTATGCGCGTTTTAGATGCCGTCGCCCTAAAAGATTCAATCAAAGAAAAACCCGATACACTCAGTCACGGCATGGCTAAACGCGTAGCCATTGCCCAAGCACTGATTGGTAATCCGGAACTAATTCTTTTAGATGAACCGACTGCCGGACTAGATCCAGTCAACACGCGCAATATTCGCTCAATTATTACTGAATTATCGCCTGCAACTACTTTTATTATCAGCTCCCATGACCTATCCGAACTCGGTCGCCTATGCCAGCAAATATTATTGCTAGACAATGGCAATATGAGCAGCATGCAGCTCAATGCCTCAGAGCAAAACAGCCCAACGCGATTTATAACCCTACAAATGGAATCCTGTCCAACAACCGAGGTTATAGCTCAATTAAAACAAGTGGCTGGCGTATTACTGGTTTCTAATCCACAAAAAAATGAATTTATTGTCGAATATAATCCAGCCATCGAACCTAAAATTGATATAAAAATCCTTACTTGCCTAATGGATAATAACTGGCACTACCGCCAATTTAGCCAAGGTAAAACCTTAGAAGAGAAGTTATTTTTTGAGGGCTAGTTGCCTTACTTACAGTCATATTTTTTGAGACGTTATTTATGTATAACACGCTGTTATTTATCATTATGTCACTAGCTACCTTTACACTTCAGGCACAGCCGGCTGCCCCGATGTTATATGTTAATACCGAAGGGGCGGAAGTCAGCTTAAACTGGTCTAGCGTCAATAACGCTGCTGGCTATCGCTTATTTTATGCGCCTTTTCCTTTTCAAGGCGAAGCCAGCATTAGCAGCATTGATATGCATGCTGAAACTCATTTTACAGCCGCCTTATGGCAAGATGCGGCTTTTTACGTTGCCATACAAGCCTATGATAACAATCAGCAAAGTAGCGACTATTCCAATATCGGTTTTTTACAAATTCAAGAGCGCAGTCCAGATTACCTTGCTTTCTGGCGAACAACGAGCAAAGAAATAAGCGAAGGCACGTTCACCACAAACAACTTTTTATATACACAACTACCTACTGTCGCTTCCTGTTTCGCAGGCTCTTTAAGCGAACCCGCGAAAAATAGAACATTAACTGCGCTTAATCAAATTCGGACATTGCACCAACTCGCTCCCGTAATTTACGACGACACGGCCGACTTTGAACAACAACAAGCCACATTAATTCAACGAGCAAACAACGCTTTATCACATACACCAGCCGCTAGTTCACTTTGTTATAGTCAGGCAGGGGTTGACGGAAGCAGGAGCAGTAATCTAGGTCTAGCTAATGACAATATTGACCCCGCAGAGGACTTAATTAATTACATTGATGATGTCTCTAACTTATCAACTGTGGCGGCTGTTGGCCATCGGCGCGCATTATTAAATCCTTTTTTATCTAAAACCAGCTATGGTCAAGTCTTCGGTGCATCGGCCGTAAAAGTGCTTAATTTTACTGATAGCTCAACACCAGAGCCTGCCGATATACCTGATTTTGTCGCTTTTCCGTATTTACATTATCCCTATCTCTTTTTTTCCGACAAAATAAGCGATAAAAAAACACCGTGGAATTTTAACTTAATAGAAGATAAGTCTTCATTCTGGGCGAATCAACAGGACTATTTTGCACACGCACAACTCACCGTGACACAAAAAGATAACGGCCATGTATTGACCCTAAGTAATATCTATAGCGACAGCTCTGGCGCAGGTTTACAAAATAATCTCAGCTGGGAAGTGGACAACTGGCAATACGATACCTGGTATACCGTGACGATTGATAATATTCACTATCCGTCGGGTGAAACAGCCAATATTCATTATGATGTGTTTATTGATTATAAAAATATCATGGATATTAACTTCGCACTGGAAACAGGCGATCAACAAAATGGCTTAGCGATGCAAGGCCTTATCGCCGATAAGCAGGATAAGGATAGCTATGTTGTGGATTTACCGGCAGGAACGCATTTTTTTACCGGCAATAGTCAATTCTCTAATATGGCTTTTTTTATTGCAGTTTATGATGTGGATAAGCAATTACTGGCCGTAAATGATGAAGCCTTTACACTGGATTTACCCGGGGGGCGCTATACCATAATCGCGTCTAATTGTGATGAACGAGTTTGCTATATCCAACCTACGAGCTATAGCATTCAGGTGAATTAGAAAGGTAGATAGGCTGCACACGAAGGAATGCACATTTAATAAAACCCGATTGTTAATTTATGAGTCATTATTAACACGGGACATATTGACCGCTGTAGGACTTGGCTTTAGCCCGCTAATGCCAATTGCTCTACGTCTAAAGGCGGGCTAAAGCCGTGCCCTACAAATTTTAATAGGTTCCGCTTTAAGTGGGTAGTCTGAATTTTGATGCCTAACGTGTGTCCCATCTTAAAATAGAAGCCCACAAAATGAACTTATCCCAAGTGATTGTGAACCACGCCAAAGGAGCCAAGACAACTCTCTCGAATCTACAAGTTCATTTTTATTTCAACGGATCAAGCGTCAAACTATCCGTAGCATTAAGCCGAAACCAGCCCGTTAAACTATAACGCGAACACTTAGCGGCAAGCACTTCATGAGGAAATTCCTCACTCAAAAAAAACACCATTTTGCCAAAAGTAGGTAACACCGTTTGCAAAACCTTGTCCCCCCCCTCAGCGTACAAAACCAGCTCTCCGCCATCGCTCGACTGCCAGGCAGGATTCAAATATAAAATACTCGACAAGCGACGATTAGAATTGCCTTTAAATGAATCCAGATGTTTTTTATAAAATGCCCCCTCTGAATAATGCGCGTAATGGCATTCATAATCAAACAATCCCAAAAACAGCTCCCGATTAATCCGCAAACGCAGTTGCTCCATCCATTCCAGATAAGAGACAACCGGCTCATGACTGGCATCCAGCCAACAAATCCGGTCACGCCGCACAAACTGATTAACCATTTGGCCTTGCTCGCGCCCTATCCCTGCCGGACGAAATTGCTCACTATCAGCGCTTTTAATATCAATAAACCAAGCCTGTAATTGCGGCAAAGTAAAAACTTCCTCAAGAATAATATACCCTGTAGTACGCAGTGCTTCGATAATGAGGGCAAAGATATCCCGATCAATAGGGCCTTGCGTTAAACGCGATAGAATCAAATAAGTATGCTCAAAAAGAGGAATCGGTGTCCACTTATAACGCAAAAGAGAAGGCGAAGTGTAATTATCGACATTGAACTGGATGAATCGCTCAAATATAAGCACCAACCAAGCGCAGGAATAATGCAAAATAACTTAAAATGACCTTTGTTTGATAAATATAACTTCACGTCATGAAATTCGCGACTAAAACAATGTCTACAGATAACTCATTCACCGAAAAATGCTGCAAACTTACTCTATATTGGGCCTTACAAATTAATCTGGCTTTTTAATTTAACGCTTTTTGACTTATGTTTATGGTGTTTTTTGTGCTCTCACGATCAAGTCTGTTGATAAGCTCGCATGACAAGCGGCTTTGACTTCGCCTTAAAGATTTAGTTTAAATGTTCCCTTTTTTAATTCACTCTCTATAATGCTTTCCGTCAGGAGATAGATGTTTATAGCTCATTTGTAACTGCTGTTTACAACCTATACCTTGATTCAATTCAACATCATGATTACTAAGTATTGCTTATGTGCTCATTATACAAATTCAGTTTTATTCAAACACGTAATGTTCAACGTTTATTACGAAAGTAATTTTTTCCGTAGCTCGTAGAGAGCTTGTGGAATACTAGAGGGCACAGGCGCACAAAATCCTGTGTATGATATTTCTAGTTTAATACGGATATTAAATAAGGTTGATCATAACGTACAAACCGAAAACTTAACCGTTCAAAATCCACACCTAATTTTAGAGTGATATTATGAAAAAATTGACCTATATTTGCCTCGTGACACTTTTGTCGCCCGTTTTGCATGCCAAAAGTATTGACAGTTATGTTGTCAATGATAATGACTTTTATCCACGCAATAGCTCAAAAGAAGAACTAGGGAAGCTATTAATGTTCGATAAAATCCTCAGTGGCAATCAAAATATATCCTGTGCCAGTTGTCATCATCCGTTTACGGATACTGGCGATGGTTTGTCTTTACCCGTTGGTGAAGGAGGACAGGGCTTGGGCGTTGTTCGCGACACGGGTAGCGATAGTGATGCCATTATTGAGCGGGTACCACGTAATGCTCCGCATTTATTTAATGTAGGAGCTAAAGAGTTTAATACTCTATTTTTCGATGGTCGTGTTAAACATGATGTTAATCAAGTAAGTGGCTTTATGACGCCTGCAGGCAATAATTTGCCTATAGGCCTTGATAATCCTTTAGCGGCACAAGCAATGTTTCCAGTGACATCGGCAACAGAAATGGCAGGACAGGCGGGTGAAAATCCAATCGCAAATGCAGCTTCCATTGATAATTTAGCCGGCAACGACGGAGTTTGGAACTTGCTAGCCGAGCGTTTACGTAATAACCCAGAATATGTGGCACTTTTTGTTTCCGCCTATGATGATATTAATCAGGCTAGTGACATCACGTTTGTACATGCAGCAAATGCTATTAGCGCATTTGAGGCTAAAACGGCTCGATGTACCAACACTTTATTTGATCGTTATGTGCAGGATGATGAAAAAACCACCGTAAGCCAAGAAGTTTTGGAGGGAGCGGAAATTTTCTATAACACTGATAAAGGGAATTGTGCCAGTTGTCATAGCGGCCCATTCCAAACGGATCAAAAATTCCACGCAATAGGTGTACCGCAGATTGGCCCTGGTAAGGGAGATAATTTACCCGGTTATACTGATGGGCACGATGATTTTGGCTTAGAACGCGTAACAGCTAACCCAGCTGATCGCTTTAAATTCCGTACCCCGACTTTACGTCAAATAGCTTTTACTGGGCCATGGGGACATGATGGAGCTTATAGCGATTTAGAGGCAATGGTTCGTCATCATTTAAATCCGGTTACTGCGTTAAATAATTATACGACGAATAATGCGACGTTAATTTCACGCCCTGACTTAAATGCTATTGATTTTGTGGCACAAAATGACCCAGTGCGTAGAGCAGCTATTGAGGCTGCTATTGAAATTGAACCGAGAGATCTAAGTGATGAAGAAATCACAAAGCTTATGGCTTTTTTAAATTATGGTTTAACTGATTTTGATTGTTTAAATTTGAATAAGGATATTCCCGCACGAGTTCCTAGCGGCTTACCTGTTGCTGATTAACTGTTCACCGTCAATCAAACGCAGTTGATGTGGTGTAGGTTGAGTTGAGGCAATTTCAACTCAACCTACACTAACAATCGCCATCAACCTCAAGTCATAAATAATGTGTGCAACTATTTACTCATCCCTCTCACCCCACAATTGCATCAATTGACTCGCTGCAATCGCTAATACACAATAAGTCGCAAAAAAATAAAATCCAGACTCGAATCTAGCACTCATTTGTATAGCATTAATCTCTTGAACATTAGCATTCACTGTAAAAAAGGTCACCAAAATAGCCATAAAAAAGACATCTGACATAGACCATTTACTTAATACACTGCTGATATTTAACACATCATTTCTCGCCTTTCCCGCCGCCAAAAATAAGGCTATCAAGTTAAGCATAATTTTAATAAAAGGGATAATAATGCCGAATAAACCAATCAGTAGCCCAACGACAACATAGTCATGAGCAATCAGCTCAGACATTGTTGCCCATAAACTACGAGTCGATTCAAAAGCGGTAATAGACCCTTCAAAATGAATATCACGAACGACCGAGCGCACTATGTTTTGCATAAAATCATTGCTTTTCTGTGTCGATGGCAAAAACTCTTGCGCGGCAATATCAAATAATTCTTGTTTATTGATCTCTGCCTTAATGGTCATAAAAGGCCGAATAATACCGGGGATTAAAAAGCCAATAGACAGAATAAAAAGGATCGCGGGAACGTATTTTTTCATAAGTTAGTTTTATAATTTGTAGGGAGGAATAGCGCTAGCGTTTTCCACCGCAGCGCAAAAATTTCAACATCAGTGACAAGCTATGTGTTGAAAAATGCTCATTATTTTATTTTACATCAACACGCTAGGCAAAAAACGCCGTCCTACACGGCTTTTAAAAAACAGCAAATAAAAAGATGTTAGTGGTAATATTAAAAAGAGTACCGTTATATTTTTGTTAAATGACAAAACAGGCATATTTTGTATCATTATGAAAATTTGATGTGAATAATATCGCCACTGAATTAAATATTGAAGTAAACAACGCACTTCTAACAACTGTACAGTCAAATAAATGCTTTAATTTATAGGGCAGGAGTAGACAATGAAAACACAGAGAAAATTATCATGCTTAATTTTAGTTATCTACGGCTTATTTAGCGGACTTAACTGGGCGCATGCAGAGAGAGCCCACAACGGTCATGGTCATGGTCATGGTCATGGCAGCGACCATAGAACAGGCGGTCATTGGCGAGGTGGTGGCCATAGAAATTCAAGTTTTGGGTTTTATTTCGGTGCCCCGCTATATCCTTACCCTTATCCTTATTACCGATATAGTTATCCTTATTACCCACCCACTGTCATAGTCAGGCCATCGCCACCGGTTTATATTCAGCAGGCTCCTCCAGCTACGCAGAAAAATTCATCTGAGTATTGGTATTATTGTAATAATCCAGAAGGCTATTACCCCTATATCAGAGTGTGCCCATCGGGCTGGGAGCAAGTTGAACCCATTCCACCAACGTCAAATTAAGGACTTTCCTTATGTTCAAACTATCAATCTTGTTTCTAAGTGCGCTAGCACTGATAATCAGCGGCTGTGCCAGTATACCGAGTGAACCTAGTGTTATGGTGCTGCCGGGGCATGGGCAATCTTTTGAGCAATTTCGTTACGATGATGCTTTTTGTCGGCAATTTGCCTATGCGCAAGTAGGGGGCACAGCAGCCAATCAATCCGCAGTTAATAGCGGAATCATTAGTGCTGCCGTGGGAACAGCTATCGGAGCCGCTGCGGGTGCCGCTATCGGTGGCGGTGAAGGCGCAGCTATTGGTGCAGGTAGCGGCTTAGCGGCTGGTAGCTTAGTGGGTGCAGGCTTGGCTAGCGAAGCCATGTCAGCAACCCAAAAAAACTATGATAATGCGTACATTCAATGCATGTACACGAAAGGTCATCAAGTTCCAGTTTCTAAGCAATTTTTTAATGCTATGCAAGATCAATCAGGAACACAACGTAAACATATTCCGCCACCACCGCCGGGGGCACCGCCACCGCCGCCTCCCGGCTATTAAAACGCAGTCCGCCTCTTAGAAAGGAATAGTAACCTAGCGCGTTTTAGGGTGATGCTGTTCTGTTGCAAGCGAACACTTCTGATGTTTAGGAATGAGCACAAAATAACTTCGACAACTAATTTTTTTGTGGGAGCGCAGACGGCTCGTCTGCCTTTCGCAGGCAAGCTGCCTGCGCTCCTAAGATGAAGACATTATTTCATGCACATTCCTTAGCTAACAAAGCCCAACGCGCGTTAATCAACAACGGCTTGTTATATTTTGTCAGGTGGCATAGTGCTAGGGGCAAGCAATGTGTCGAAAAACGCTAGCGCTATTGCAACCGACGCATTACGGCTAACGAGCTTCAGAAAAATAAGAAAAGCAGCCGCGCCCATTGGCTTTCGCCTGATAAAGCGCGGCATCTGCATGATCCATGAGTATTTCAGGCGTGCTGCCGTGTTGGGGATAAAAACTAACACCAATACTCGCGCCAATTTGCACGCTGTCAGCCTCTGATAATTGAAACGGTAGGGTTAAATCAGCGATGACTTTTAACGCGACTGTTGCCACATCAGTCGGAATTGCAAGATTTTCTAATACCAGTACAAATTCATCGCCGCCTAAACGCGCCACCATGTCGCTATCACGTAAACAGGCTGTAATTCTTGCCGCCACTTGTTTGAGTAAGTTATCACCCGCGGCGTGTCCTAACTTATCATTCACCGCTTTAAATTTATCCAAATCCATCATAAATACTGCGAAGTGACTATTCTTTCTCTGACTCATCGCAATGGCATAATCCAATCTATCTAATACTTTCCGCCGGTTGGGTAAGCCTGTGAGTGGGTCGTAAAAGGCTAATTGCCTAATTTCTTTTTCGGTGGCTTTGCGGTCGGTAATATCCAGTTTCACACCCACATAATGTGTGGTCTGTCCCGTTAAATCTTTTACAGGAGCAATATAGGCTTCTTCCCAATAAACTTCACCATTCTTGCGCTGATTGACTAATTCACCCTGCCATACTTTACCCTGTGAGAGGTTATCCCATAACTGCTTATAAGTTTCGACAGGAGTCAAACCGGAGTGCAATAAGCGCGGATTTTGCCCTATTGCTTCTTCAGCACTGTAGCCAGTAATTGCAGTAAATTTAGGATTGACATACAGCATTTTGGCGTCCAAATCGGTAATCACTATTGAGGTGGGACTTTGTTCAACCGCAACGGACAAAATACGCAGGCGTTCATCTATGCGTTTGCGCTCGGTAATTTCTTGGCTAAAAGCTAATTGGACACAATCGCCATTTTCCAGGTTAAAGGGAACAGCATGAGTCGCCACCCAGCGTCGTGTACCGTTTAGGTCGATAACTTCAAATTCCATAGTGCCCGGTTTTCCATCACAGACATTCTCATTAAACGCTTGGAAGGCGGAGCGGTGCTCAGGAGCGACTATTGGATAGACCGATTGATTACGTACTACATCCTCAGAATCAACCGCTATTATTGCAAGCCCAGCTGGATTCATTGACAACAATATTCCATCACGCGACACCAGTTTTATACATTCAGGGGACACATCAAGAATCGCTCGCAAGTGACGTTCTCTTTCGGCGAGTTGCTTGGTAAACCCTTTGCGTTCAATATAATGACGATAAAAAATCAGCAATAGGATTAACAGAAACCCAATAATAATGGATGCGAGATATTTTATGACTAAAGACAGTAATTCTTTTTGTTCATAGATTCCAAACCATTTTTCATACAATGTATCGTAAGTACCATTGGCTTTAACGAGAGCTAAGCCTTCGTTGATTTTCGCCAATAATTCCGCATCGCCTTTATGCACAGCAAAGGAAAATTTTTGCCCAAAATCAAGGTCTACCGCTAGCATTTTAATGTTGCTGATGTTCAATTTCCCCAATGTTTGCTTGCCAACCAATTTACTCAACAGCATGGCATCATAGTGACCATCGGCTAATAATTGCAAACCTGCTTCAGCGGTATCTACCCGTATTAGCTGTTTTTCCCAGCCTTTTGAAATCGCGTAATTTTGTGCTAAATCGGCATTGAGGACAATAAGCTGCTTATTGTTTAAATCGGTTTCCGAGTGAATGGTATTTTTATCGTCACGCACAAAAACAGCCCCTTTCACTATGACGTGTGGCACGGTGAAATCTGCAAACTGGCGGCGTTCATCGGATTGTGCCAAATTAATCAGCACGTCAATTTTTTCTGCCTTAAATTCGTCTAACACTTGATAAAACGGTAACACGCGAATTTTTGAATTTAAATGCGCTTCTTCTGCCACAGCTCGCCATAATTCCACCGTAAAACCATCGGCTGTGGCATCGGTTTTTCCTAATGCAAACGGTGGATAATCTTGCTCGCTACCGACAATAAGCGGTTTATCATCGCTACGACTAAAGGGATTAGTGAATTGGGCTAACTTTTTTTCAGGAAGAAACTTAGAAATGTTGAGTTGCGCATACACTTCCGCGACTTTGCGTAGCCGACCGATGTCTATCTGTCCAAGCGGAATGACATCAGGCAAAATCAGTTTACGCGTGACTTCAGCTTCAAAGCGTAAATGAGCAAGAGAAAGTTTGCTGTGATATTTTTTATGAATCAGTTGAATGATTTCTTCAGGATGATCAAGCGCATATTGCCAGCCTTTTAGCGTGGCGCGGCGAAATCTTTCTGCCCGCCCCGGATGTTGTAGTAATTCGTGCTGACTGGTAAATAACATATCCCCATAAAAATCAATGCCATAATTTTGCGGATTGATAATGTTAATTTTGATTTTTTTTTGCTGAAAATTAAAAACCTGATCGGATAAATACGCTGACATCACGTCAACTTTATTTTCAATAAAATCATCATTGCTGAAATTATGTTTAACCGTGGTGTAGTTTTTTTCAGTTAGACGCGCGTCCGCTAACACGGCTCGTAAGAGTGAATCACCTGCACCTACGGCATCAAACATAATTCGTTTACCCTTCATTTCATAAGGGCTAATAATGCCAGAACTTTGTTTGCTGACAAAAACGAGAGGATTGTGTTGAAAAATAGCTGCGAGGGCGACAATCGGTTCACCGCGCACGTAATAAGACAGAATGCCCGGATCACCAACAGCAAAATCCCTCTCACCTGAAACAACTTGTTGAACCACGTCTTTATCCGCTGAACGCTCAAAAATATCGACATCCAACCCTTCTGCGGCATAATAGCCTTGTTCTTTTGCTGCGTAATAGCCTGCAAATTGAAATTGATGCAGCCATTTTAATTGCAAGCTCACTTTTTCTAAAACTAACGCACTTTCTTGGGGCGCAGAAAAAACAAAGCTTGAATTGAATATTAACCAGAAAAAAAAGAGGCCTAGAGTCGTTTTCATATTCTTCGAAGGATTGACGCAACAACTCGTCGCAGGTTTATTAATTATTCCTATTG
>JAIPFI010000046.1 GCA_021736705.1 Methylococcaceae bacterium
ATTAAACGTCAGTTAGACCGTTTGCGTAGTGAAGTAAAGAAAGGTAAAGAGGTTAAGGAAAAGTTACAGGCGCTTGAGTTCACACTAAAACAATCCATTGAAAAGCGTAATGCGCGTTTAGCCAGCTTTCCGGTATTAGAATACCCGGATTTACCCGTAACTGGTAAAAAAGAAGAAATAGCGGAATTAATCCAAAAAAATCAGGTGGTGATTGTCTGTGGGGAGACTGGTTCGGGAAAAACCACGCAATTACCAAAAATTTGTTTATCCATTGGTCGTGGTGCGGCTGGATTGATTGGGCATACGCAACCACGACGCATTGCAGCGCGTACTGTTGCCGATCGAATTGCCGAGGAATTAAAACAGCCACTAGGTCAAGCCGTAGGCTATAAAGTCCGCTTTCATGACCAAACACGGGAAACGTCGTTAATTAAATTAATGACCGATGGGATTTTACTGGCTGAATCGCAAAATGATCCGTATTTAAGTCAATATGACACCATTATTATTGATGAAGCACATGAACGTAGTTTAAATATTGATTTTCTCTTGGGTTATATGCGCTGGTTATTGCCGCGCCGCCCCGATTTAAAATTAATTATTACTTCGGCAACCATTGATCCTGAACGATTTTCTACGCATTTTTTTGATGCCCCGATTATTAATGTATCAGGGCGTACTTTTCCCGTGGAAATGCGTTATCGCCCGATTGAGCAAGACGAGGAAGCAGATGAGACAACAAATGATGTGCAACAAGCCATTTTAGATGCGGTTGATGAGTTATATCGCGATATTAGCGGCGATATATTAATTTTTCTCAGTGGCGAACGCGATATTCGGGAAACGGATGAATCGATACGCAAGCATAATAACGGCCGCTTTGAAGTATTGCCTCTGTATTCTAAACTCAGTGTTAGCGAACAAGAGCGTGTTTTTAAACCTAAAGCGGGTAAGCGACGTATCGTTTTAGCAACCAATGTCGCGGAAACCTCTTTAACCGTCCCTGGTATTCGTAGTGTTATTGATGTCGGTCATGCACGTATTAGTCGCTATAGTCATCGCAGTAAAATTCAGCGCTTACCGATTGAAAAAGTTTCCCAAGCCAGTGCCAATCAAAGAGCAGGGCGTTGTGGGCGGGTTGCCGATGGTATTTGTATTCGCTTGTATTCTAAAGAGGATTATTTAAGTCGCCCTGAGTTTACTGAGCCAGAAATTAAACGCACCAGTTTAGCGTCGGTTATTTTACAAATGGCCTCGCTGAAATTAGGCGATATACGTGATTTTCCGTTTGTTGAGCCACCCGAAGATAAAATGATTCGTGATGGTTTAAGCACCTTGCAAGAGGTCAATGCGCTGGATAAAACGGGTAAATTAACGCCTATTGGTCAGCAATTAGCCAAGTTACCTGTTGATCCAAAATTAGCACGGATGTTAATCGCCGCGGATGAAATGTCCTGTTTAAATGAGATTTCCATTATTGTTTCAGGGCTAAGCATCCAAGATCCGCGCGAAAAACCAGCGGATAAAATGCAACAAGCCGATGCTAAACATGCCGAATTTATCGGCGTTGATTCAGATTTTATGAGTTATCTCAAAATTTGGGATACCGTTGCAGATCGTCAAAAGCATCTATCGAATAATCAATTACGTAAATGGTGTAAGCAGAATTTCTTGTCGTATATACGCCTAAAAGAGTGGCAGGATGTGTATGCGCAAATCTTGCAGGTGATTAAAGGTGAGCTAAAATTTAAAATCAATAGTACTGAAGCGTCTTATGAAGCGATACATCAAGCTTTATTGCCGGGCTTATTATCCAATATCGGTTTTAAACATGAGCAGTATGAATATTTGGGCGCACGTAATCTAAAATTCCATATTTTCCCAGGATCGGGTCAGCATAAATTACGCCCTAAATGGATTATAGCGGCTGAACAAGTTGAAACCAGCAAGGTTTATGGGCGTTGCGTGGCAAAAGTTGAGCCTGAATGGATTGAGCGCTGCGCCGAACATTTGATTAAGAAAAATCATTTTGATCCGCACTGGGAGAAAAAATCAGCGCGTAGTGCAATTTTCGAACGCACGCTATTATTTGGCTTAACCTTGCAAAGTCAACGCAAGATTCCTTATGAACATGTTGATCCGAAAGCGGCACGTCAGTTTTTTATTCGTAACGCGCTTGTTGAGCATGATTATCATACGCGGGCACCATTCTTTAAAGCTAATGAAACTTTATTAGAAGAAGTCGGCTATATTCAGCATAAAGGTCGCCGCGTTGATTTAATTGAAGATGAAGAGTGGCTCTATGATTTTTACGATCAAAAGTTACCCGAAGAAGTGGTCAATGGCATTACCTTTGATCAATGGCGTAAAAAAGCAGAACGCGAACAGCCAAAGTTATTATTTTTAACCAAAGAAGATTTAACCCGTCAAGACGAGGGGCATATCAGTTCTTGGGAATATCCTGACGAGAAGAAAGTAGGGCGTTTAATTTTGCCTTTGCAGTATCGCTTTGAGCTGGGTCACGAAGAAGATGGGGTGACAGTCATAGTGCCCGTGCATCAGATTAATCAATTGACAGAACAGCCCTTTGAATGGTTGGTTCCAGGGCTGTTGAGTGAAAAAATGATAGCGTTGATTAAAGGTTTACCTAAGCAATTACGTAAACATTTTGTTCCAGTGCCAGCTATGGTTGAGCGTTGCCTTGAGGTTGAGCCAGATGGCACAGGCTCTTTATATGAATGGATCGCTATGCGCTTGCGTAAACTGACGGGCGAAGCGATTCCTTTGACTGCATGGAATAAAGACGTTCTAACTGATCATTTACGGATGAATTTTAGAGTGGTCGATGAGCAAGGTAAGCACCTAGATAATAGCCGTGACTTAAAGGCTCTGCAACGTAAATATACACAAGAAGCAGGCGATAGTTTTAATCAACTGGCAGAGGATGAATTAAATTACACTGGCTGTATTAAATGGGCTTTTGATGAATTACCTGAAGTTTATGAATTTGAGCAGAACGGGCAAAACTTTATTGGCTATCCAGCGATTATTGATGAAGGTGATGCTGTTGGTGTGCGTATTTTTGATACACTAGAAAAAGCGGCTTTACAGCATGAGGCCGGATTGTCGCGTTTATTTCAGCTACAGTTAAAAAAAGAAGCAAAATATATTCTCAAAAACCTGCCGTTTTCGCCCGAATCTGAGCTAGCTTATAACCGCTTAGTGAAACATCCTAATTTAACGAAAGATATTTTGAGTCGTAATTACAAAGAAGATATGCTCGGCTTGATTATTAAATCTGTGTTTATGAGCGGCCAAAGTATTCGTACAGAGCAGCAGTTTGATCAATGCTTAAAAGTTTACAAGCCAGAATTAATCTCTATGTCGACTAAAATTGGTGACAGCGTAGTGAATGCCTTGTCCCATTATACCAAGCTAAAGCTGCAAGTAGATCGTATGCCGCAGCAAGATAAGTCGGTACAGGATGTGCAATTGCAATTAGCGCGCTTGTTTTATCAGGGGTTTTTGACGCTGAGTACTTATGAGCATATACAGCATTATCCGCGTTATTTAAAGGCTCTCGAAACACGTTTGCAAACCATGCTGCAGCAATCTGATAAAGATCAGCAAAAAATGCAGGAAATGGCGAAATTTCAGCAATGGTTTTGGCAGAGTATTGAAAAGCGGCAGAAAAATGAGTTGGTTAATCCGGATAGCGAAGTATTCCGCTGGATGATTGAAGAGTTTAGGGTGTCGCTCTTTGCGCAGCAGTTAAGAACTCCTTATCCGATTTCGGCTAAGCGTTTGGAAAAGGCTTGGAATGAAAGTTAAAAAACAGTTAATTGGGTAGTAATAAGCATAATGGCTGATTTTTTATTTTCTACGCGCAAGGATCAAACCTTCGCCTTTCAGGCGAACAGATTTATCTCCAATGCTATAACTTGATGATGAAATATCGCTATGGAAGTCATGCAGTTTATAACATTGAATATCACTTTGTTTGGGTAACACAATATCGATCCCTCGTTTTAACAGATGATGTTGCGTTGCGATTGGGTGAGCTAGTAAGGCAGACGAGTGAAGCATTTGAACTCAACCCCCCCCCACTAAAGGCGGGGAGGTGTTGAGTAATCCCTATTAAGCTTAAAACCATCACTCTTAGGTAGTCAGATTTATCTATGATTTATTAAGTGCGTGTTTTAAAAGTGTCAGCATGGTGGAAATATTGAAAATGCAGCCTTTTCTAATTAAGAAAAACGGCTTCCATTTTAAGGCGGGACAAATAATTAGGCGTGCAATAGCTTTAGACGCTGTGAAAGTATTCAATAATTTTTCTGAAAACACGACTTTGTAGCTTGGGGTGAGTTTGCGAAGCCCAACAATCAACTTATATGGCTATCATTGTTGGGCTTCGTTCCTCACCTCAACCTACAAAAAATATTTTCACAGTTTCTTTAGCTATTGCACGTCGGCCTCATATTTTGAAGCACCCTGCCCCGTCTTAAATTTATAGTCAGAAAAACTATTGAAAACTCATGGAACAGCCTTGTTTATCGAATATAACAGGCTTGAAATAGCCAGATTGTTATGCCCCTAGACTTTTAAAATACGCACTAAGGCGTTTGTAACCGTTCGCGCTCATACCAGATGTGCCATTTTAGGCGTTCATAGTGTTATTTTCATTTGGTTTTTGTCAAAATTAGTGTCAGGATTTTTTACAGTCATTAATGACAGAATAATTTTTATGACTACGAGTTTATTTCTAACAGGTTTGAGTTTTTTAAGGCTGACAGATTGTTTGAAGAAAGACCTAGACAATGGATGTTAGTCCGTTTTTCAGAAAAAATATCTAAATCCAAGGGCTGATGTTTATTTTGTGGAGGCATGATCGATCAGAAAATAATGCTTGAATTGCTGAAAAATAGTGATTATTTTTTTGCGGCAGTAAGTATATAGTTACGGATAGCAAAGATGTGTATAATGCACAGGCAAAATAAAAAGAAAAGGGTGTCAATTTTTTTTACACACTTTAATGGTTGCTTATAGCATTTGTCTTTTGCATTGTAGTCACGCCTGCTAAGGAAGCGTTCGCGGAATTACAGATCTCTTTACCATGCTTAGGAAGGAAGGAAGGTTAAATAATATGCGAATCTTGTCTCTTGTAGGAGTGGCTTCTAGCCACGAATGTTGACGCTTGACATCGCCCATTACAAAATGAGCTTATCCCAAGTTATTTAATGGTTATTCCTTAATGTAAATGAGATGGTTGGGTTGTATGCAGCGGAAGCCTCCGTATTTAAACTTTGATATATTAAGAGATATTTATTATGAAAAAATTACTTATAGCAGCAACACTCGGTGCTGGCTTTGTTATGTCGGGGGTAGCATCAGCCGGCCCTTTATTGACTACGCCAGAAACACTTACTTTCAACTTCAACACTTTAAATGACAACACAAGCCTAAGTTTTGCAGGATTTAATGCTAGTTTAGGAACATTAAATAGTGTCCATTTTACATGGTTAATGAACAAGACATTAAATAACGTAGTGTTAAATAATACATTAACAACGCAGTCAGTAGGCAGTCCTACGCCATTAACTGCAACATCGACAACTACCTTCACAGGCACTGGTGCGGGTATTAACTTAAGCTCTATTGATACCTTAACAACGCCAGGATTTGTCGGCACTTTAGTTGCTGGAACCGATTTCGGCTTTGTTTTTCCTGGGCTTATTGGTCCTTCCTCAACTCTCGTAGGATCAGCGACCGTGGCGGAATTAACAGGTGGGAGTTGTCTTAGTAATGATGCTTCATGTGGTGTTGGCAGTAGCGACCTTAGTGCTTATATAGGCGGTGCATCTTTGTTTAATATAGGCATTACTAATACGGGTTCACAGGGTGGTTCTGTCCCAGACGGTGTTTTTACAGGCAATACTGGAACAGCTTCTGGTTCTGTTACTATACAGTATGATTATACGGCTGCCACATCAGTATCAGTGCCAGTGCCAGAGCCTACTTCAATGGCACTAATGGGCTTAGGCTCATTATTACTTGGTTTTCAAACGTCACGTAAAAGAAAGCAAGGCTAATAAGTTTTTAGTACTACAAGAAAAACGCTCTTCTGAGCGTTTTTTTTTGCCTATAAAATACAACGACCCACTTAACACGGAACCTATTAAAAGCTGTAGAGCCTGACTTTAGGCTGCTAATGCCATGAATCTTCTCTAAAAGTCGGTTGAAGTCCGCCTCTCAAGTATATAACTAATGTCCCGTCTTAAATGAGCAGCCAAATACGGTGCTCTTCATAAAGCGACTAAAAGTAGTTAACACTTTTTTAAAGTGCGGGAGTTCGAGCAGTTTGCTCACTTGTCTTAATCATATGTGGGCGAGTCACCTTCATTCCTAAGCTTTTTATCCGTGATCGGATACAGTGAATGACTAAAAAATAGTAGGGATAAATGTTGCTTGTAATTTAAGCTCCTACGTTGCAAGATAAGACTATAAATTTAAGGCGGGACAGGGTGCTTCAAAATATGAGGCGTGAGTGCAATAGCTAAAGAAACTGTGAAAGTATTTTTTGTAGGTTGGGCTGAGGAACGAAGCCCAACAATGATAGCCATATAAGTTGATTGTTGGGCTTCGCAAACTCACCCCAAGCTACAAAGTCGTATTTTCAGAAAAATTATTGAATACTTTCACCGCGCCTAAAGCTATTGCACGTCTAATTATTTGTCCCGCCTTAAAATGGAAGCCCAAGATAATAAATATCAAAGATATAAAATCATCAATTCTTAACCTAAATCACTTCTATGCAACTAAAACAAATAACTCTAGCAAGCTGCTTCTTTTTCTCTTCTTATTTATTTGGAGCGACTTATATACCGCTAGATTTGCGGCCATTCGACTCATCCATTTCATTTAATTCAATAAACAGTATACTTCAGCCTGAATCAACGCGTATTGAGGAGGTTAAAAGACAACTTACAAAAGAATACTTTAAGGCTCGCTATTTATTAACTAGCGGGCAGACTCGGCTTGCCGTTGATCAAATCAATCAATTAATCCAGAAATATCCTCAAGAATCTGATTTTTATAATTTACGTGCCGTATCGGACTTGTTAAAAAAAGACTACACAAGTGGCATTAAAAACTATCAAAAAGCCATTCAATTATCACCTGAAAATATCAGCTCTCACATGGGGCTTGCTATAGTTTATTTACAATCAGGGGATAATGCGCAGGCAGAAAACGCTGCGAATCGTGCCTTATCTATTGATAATGAATCGGTTCCCGCGCATTTAGTATTGGCCGATGTTACTTATAAGGGGGCTAATCCGCAAGAAACGGAAGGTCTACTAATACGGGCGCAGAGTTTAGCAAAAGGAAATAGTGAGCAAGAAATAAAGATTGCGAATATGTTGATAAGTTATTATTTGTTGCAAAAACAGCCACAAAAAGCACTAACTGTTGCACAAAACACGATAGAGCATTATCCAAACGATAGCTTAGCATTAAGTATTCTTGCTAAAACCCAGATCTATAATAAGCAGGAAGCGGAAGCAATAGCGACCTTAGAGAAATTCATTAAACAGGAGGCGGCAGATGCTCCTCATCGTATATTGTTGGCTAAATTATTACTCAAGCATCCGGAAAAACAGCAAGAAATACTCAAGTTATTAGATGAATCCAGCACTATTCTGCCTGACACCGCTCAGCTTCACGCTCAGAAAACAGTCATACTGACCGAGTTAAAACTTTTCCCTCAAGCTTTACTGGTTAGCAAAAAAGTAAAAACATTGGCGCCAGAGTCGGGGCTGGCTGAAGCATTGGAAGGCGATATTTATCTGGCGGACAAAAAACCTGATCAGGCATTGGTAGCTTTTCAACAAAGCTATCAAATACAGCCCAGCGCTGAAGCCTTAGCCTCTATGACTAAGATCATGATGGCTCAAGGTAAGCAATCGGCTGTGATTAGTTTGCTTGAGCAGGAAATAAAAAAAGATCCTAATAACATTGTTGGCTATCTTTTAGCGGGCGATATTTACCTGCAACAAAACCAGACTGGCGAAGCAGAAAAGCATTATCTAGCCGTTCTTGTCAAACAGCCCGAAAATGTCAGTGCCTTGAATAATCTGGCATGGATCTATCACCAGGAAAATAACCCCAAAGCGCTGGAACTGATTGAAAAAGCGTATAACATGGCTCCCGATTCAGCAGATATTTTAGATACTTATGGGGCTATTTTAGTTAAACAGGGTAATGTGATGAAAGGCATAGATATGTATGTGCAGGCAAGCAAAATTGATCCACTGAATTATAATACCCAATATTATTTGGCACATGCTTATACGTTAAATGCTCAAAATAAACTGGCACTTCAGATCCTGCGAACTATTACAAGTGGCACTGAAAGTTTTTCTGAAAAAGAGTCGGCTGTTATTTTACTAAAAAAACTAGAGCAATAAGCTGTAAACTAAATCGGCGATGAACTTAAAGCGAGATAGGGCGTTTTAAAATAATAGGTAAGAGTGTAAAAGTTTTAGCTATTACGGCATCCTTTATTTCTTAGTTTACACTTTTCTATTTATGACGTGCTGGGAGCGCGGGCAGCTTGCCCGCTTTACTTAATCATACGCAGGCGAGCCGTCCGCCCGTTAGGAGCAAAAATTAAATAATAGGTGCAAGTATAGGATGTGCTGAGGCACTTTGTGCCTCAGCACATCCTATAAAGAGTAGTTTCGGGCATTATAAAATTCGAATGCCGTAACGTTAATTTTGTCCCGCTTTAGGCTGGAAGCCATTTTTATTAGCAGAACTATTAGAAAGCATGTTAAAAGTAGTCATAAATCATTCGTATTGGGAGTTTGCTATGAAAGTTCGTTATTTAATTATGTTACTTAGTTTTTTATTTGTTACTGACAGTGTGTTAGCTAAATCTCCGGCACCTGAACAGGTCGATGGCGCGGTGACAATAAGTACCTCGCGGGCAAAGGCTCTGATGAATCAGGGAGTTACTTTTATTGATGTGCGTAGAATAGCGGATTACCAGAGCAGCCATATTCAATGGGCTGTCCACTTGGATTTGGAGTTAGATTTGACTGAAGAGTCTCTGGCGGCCGTCGTGAAAAAGCACCAGCCAGTGGTGTTTTATTGTAATGGTGATATGTGCCAGCGAAGTGCAATTGCCAGCGAAAAAGCGGTTGCCTGGGGTTGGACGCAAGTCTTTTATTATCGCGGCGGTTTTCCGGATTGGGTCAAAGCCGGTCTGCTTGTAGAATAAAACGTTAAAGTGCCGCTGTGCTGCGGCACTTTAAAAGTCTATTATTTTTTGGGTGGGAAGTCAGATAATATTTTTTTCACATATTGCTGAATAAGTTTATCTTTTTTTGCTCTGTCTGCGGTCTTTGGTAGGCGTCCATCAGCCGCTCCACGCCACATGAGTTGGTCTGTTTCCGGATTAATAATATCAATGATTAATGTGCCTTGTTGGTAATGGCTTACTTGAATATCAGATCCTGAGCTATATCCTACGCTCATGTTACGTCCATAAGAGCCAAAGCCAGCGCCATAACGAAAGCCGGGATAATAGCCACTATAATTATTGTAGGTTTGTATATCGGTTTTATCTTCTATTACCACACTGTAATTAACTAAAAAATCGACTTTTTCAGTGCTTGCTTGCGTATAGTGCTGTGTTTTTAGTTGTTGATCTATAGTGGCGCGGATGCGCTGATCCATTAGATTGTTAACTTTCAAATATTGCTGGCTTGCTGTGTTGTATTCATTTTTATTATGCCAGCGGTAAGTTTTGAAATTAGAAAAATGAATGCTTTTGTCGTAATCAGTATCCAGAGTAAGTGAAGAACAGCCTGTTATAACTGCTATGATAATGAAAGATAAAAGGTATTTTTTCATTTTATGTCCTGTTGGAATGATATTAGAGAATTAAATAATAGTCTATGCCGCGTTTTTTTAATAGTAGTAAGTGATATGTATCTATTTTAATGCATGCTAATATGGATTCTGATTTGTAGGCAGGAATAAGTTTTAATACGATAAATTCGGAAAAAGCAAAGGCAAGTTGTTGTTGTGAAAGCTGTATAATGAAATGTGAATTTCTGGTGTTTTCTCTTCGGCATACGAACAGCTAAAAGTGTTTTATAGTTGTTCGTATCAAGGTGAGCAGTATAGCAAGTAAGATAGCTTTATGCTTCACGCCTATTAGCCTTACTTTTTTTGATAAATAAAGAAGCTTATTTAGATGTTAATATAGTTAAAGCTCGTTGTATATGTTCAGCAGTTTCAATACCTAAGTCAGTTAAGTAGCCGCCATCATCTCGAGAAATTAAGCCTTTATCAAATAAACGCTTAACGGCTGCAATAGATTCTGGTGGGGCTGTGTCGTGCACTTTAATACCTGCTTGCGTTGATGCTTGATTGTAACGTGTTAAAATGGTGATTTCTTCAACAAGATTTGATGATATTGGCATAGCTTAGTTCCTTTGGTTGTATAAATTGATTTGTAGTATTATACAAAGCTCATGGGATACAGAGAAACAAAGAATAATAAAAATAATAAAGAGAGAGATGATAAGTCTCGAATTCTTGATAATAATAGAGAAATTATATGATGAAGATTCTAGTAAGAATTGCTATGTTCATAGTGGTTGGTAGCGTACTTTTTAGCATTATGGGACGAATGCAGCCGACTAATGAGCAGAATTATACAATTCTGTATTCTGATTTTATTGATGATATTCGCAGTGGGGCGGTGTCTGAGGTCACTATTGAAGGCGATAAGATAAAAGGCAAGTTAATTAATGGTGAGCCATTCATTACTTATAATCCAGATGATACACATTTGATTGATGACCTGATTCAGTATGATGTAAAAATTAAAGTTGCAACGCCAGAAAAGCAGTCAATGTTGGCGCAGATTTTTATTTCTTGGGCACCGATGCTGTTACTCATTGCCGTTTGGGTGTATTTTTTCCGCAAACAACAGGGGGGAGCTGGTGGTGGCGGTGGCCAAATGAGCATGGGGAAAAGTCGCGCAAAACTACTTGAAGAAGATCAAATCAAAGTTGGTTTTGCTGATGTTGCTGGGGTAGAAGAAGCCAAAGAAGATGTGATGGAAATTGTTGATTTCCTGAAAGATCCCTCTAAATACGAATTTGTCGGCGGTAAGATTCCTCATGGGGTGTTATTAGTTGGTCCTCCAGGCACAGGTAAAACTTTACTTGCGCGAGCAATAGCAGGCGAGGCCGGTGTGCCGTTTTTCTCTATTTCTGGTTCTGACTTTGTAGAAATGTTTGTTGGTGTGGGAGCCTCGCGTGTGCGTGATATGTTTGAACAGGCTAAAAAACGTGCGCCTTGTATTATTTTTATTGATGAAATTGATGCGGTTGGTCGTCAACGTGGAGGCGCAGGTACGGGGGGGGGCGGTAATGATGAGCGTGAACAAACTTTAAACCAATTATTAGTTGAAATGGACGGCTTTAGTGGTAATGAAGGGATTATTGTTATTGCTGCAACAAACCGTTCTGATGTATTAGATAAGGCGTTATTAAGACCGGGTCGTTTTGATCGCGAAGTACATGTCGGTTTGCCTGATATCAAAGGCCGTGAGCAGATATTAAATGTACATATTCAAAAAGTTCCCCAAGCAGCCGATGTTAGTATTAAAGATTTAGCGCGCGGTACGCCTGGTTTTTCGGGTGCTGAATTGGCTAACTTGGTTAATGAGGGCGCATTACTTGCTGCACGAAATAATAAACGTGTGGTGACTATGGATGATTTAGATCGGGCGCGTGATAAGTTGCTGATGGGGGCTGAAAAACGCTCGATGGTGATGCGTAAAGAAGATTTGTTAATGACGGCCTATCATGAAGCAGGGCATGCGATTGTTGGTCGTCATGTGCCTGAGCATGATCCGGTTTATAAGGTTAGTATTATGCCTCGTGGCGGGGCTTTAGGTATCACCATGTTTTTGCCTGAGCGTGATACTTATAGTGCCAGCAAAGATAAATTAGAAAGCCAAATATCTGGGCTGTTTGGGGGGCGTATTGCCGAAGCATTAATTTATGGTAAAAATAAAGTCACCACAGGTGCCTCCAATGATATTGAACGTGCTACGCAGTTGGCGCGTAATATGGTCACGAAATGGGGTTTGTCTGAGAAGCTAGGGCCTATGGATTATGGTGATAATCAAGGCGGTTATATGGGCTCGCAAGCGAAACCTATGTCAGAACAAATGGCACAAATGATTGATGAAGAAGTGCGTAGTTTGATTGATAAGAATTATCAGCGTGCGGAGGATATTCTTAAAGATAATATCGAAGTTATGCATAATATGGCGCAAGCTTTGATGGACTGGGAAACTATTGATAAACATCAAATTGAACGGCTGTTGCAAGGTGAGAAAATAGCTCCACCTGAAGATGAGCCCGAAGAGCTTGAAATTGAAGCTAAATCTGAGCAGGAAACGGATCAGGATGAAGAGGTTTCTATTATTGATGAAAAACAAGATTTGATTGATAAAAACGCTTAATTATATAGAGTTGGTAATGCTTCTCTAGCCGTTATAATTAAATTCGAGAGCTATTTAATAGCGTATAAAAACCACTCAACCTTTTATTTGACTGAGTGGTTTTTTTATGCACTTGAAAAGATATGGGCTAAGGTTCCATTTTTATGGATACAGAAACCAATAAGCGAATAAAAGTCGACGGTTCATGGCAAGCATTATTGCAGGATGAATTTGATTTAGATTATATGCAGGCTTTAGGTCAGTTTTTATGGCATGAAAAACAGCTCGGTAAAATAATTTATCCGCACACAACACAAATTTTTTCTGCGTTGAATTTAACCCCTTTCAATCAAGTTAAAGTCGTTATTCTTGGTCAAGATCCCTATCCTAGGCCTGGTCAAGCACATGGGCTTTGTTTCTCAGTCCCACCTGATATTGCCGTACCTCCTTCCTTAATCAATATTTATAAAGAATTAAGTAGTGATCTCTCAATTCCGCGACCTGAACATGGCTGTTTGGTTAGTTGGGCGATGCAAGGTGTGTTGCTGTTAAATAGCGTCTTAAGTGTTGAAAAAAATAGTGCTGCCGCACATCAAGGGCAGGGTTGGGAACGATTTACGAACAAAATCATCGGCTTAATAAATGCTCAATCTGAGCATGTTGTTTTTATCTTGTGGGGTAGTTATGCGCAAAGTAAAGGGGCTTTTATTGATAGCTCAAAGCATTTAGTGTTGGAGGCTCCACATCCTTCGCCTTTATCTGCTTATCGTGGATTTTTTGGAAAAAAACCTTTTTCTCGTACTAATGAATATTTGTGCAGTGTTGGGAAGTTCCCTATTGAATGGCCGCTTCCGGATGCAATGACGGCGCAAAAGCAGTTTGATTTGGCGCAAGAAATTAATCGGAGAATAGCTGAAAGTCATTGAGTCGGTGCAGGAATAATGCTTTGTAGGAGTGGCTTTTAGCCACGACTTATATGAAATCGTAGCTAAACTCCTTTTTTGTGGGATTTTTTTGCTTTTAAGCTGCAGCTTGTACTTTATTTCTTCCAGTTTGTTTGGCTTTATACATGGCATCGTCAGCTCTTTTTACGAAGCTATCAGCAGTATCGTTGCCCCGCAGACTGCTAACGCCTAAGCTTGCGGTTAGTTTGATTAATTTCATGTCGTAAGCTAGGGTATGGTTGGCAATTTTTTCACGAATTCTTTCGGCAAGTAATTTAGCACCTTCTAAATCTGTATTGCTCAGTAATACGACAAACTCTTCACCACCGTAACGGTAGGCTATATCACAGCCACGAATACTATCTTTAATGCATTGGGCGGCTGACTTTAATGCTTGGTCGCCACAGTCATGACCGTAATTATCGTTAATGGCTTTAAAGTGATCAAGATCAATGAAAATAAGAGAAAGGTGGTTGGCTTGACGTTTTGCTAAAGTCATTTCTCTTATTAGCGAGTCATTAAAGGCTGTTCTATTATTTGTTTGCGTCAATGTATCCGTAAATGCCATTTTTAATGCGCCATTAAATAAAGTTGCATTTCTTAATGGGTAAATTAAGCAACAAAGTAATGCCTCTAATAAATTAATTTCATGCTTGCTAAAGCCTGTATGACGCATTAATTTTAGTTCGCCTAGATGTTGGTCTTCAACTTTCAGTGCGTAACTGCATGTATTTTTAGTTTGAATGCCTTGTTGGATATTTAATCCAAATTCGGTATTGGTATAGATAAATCCATTGTGTGGCACTAAGTCTTGAATCTTATGACTAAAAATATGCACTAATTCATGGAATTCTAGTGTCGTTTGTAAGGCACTGCTAATGTCATAGTGATTTAGGTTAATAGCTTTTGTTGCTTCAAAAGTATTGTTACTAACAATGGCTAAACGATCTGTTTTTGGTGTCATCATTTTTTCCCATGCCTTGAGTCTTTAATGTTAGTAGACATGGAGCGATTAATATGCCAATTAAATTAATTTTAATTAAATCATGTTGTTATGTTTTTTTTGAGAAGGATGGCGTGAGGCCATTCATTCGGTTTTTGAGTTGTGGCAATTTTGTGCCGCTATTCTGACGTTTTATGTGGCAAATGAATATCAAGTAATGATCCGGCGTCAGGGTCATTAAAAATAATATCATCAATAGTATTTTCGCCACGTGCGACTATACAGGTTACCATTGCATCGCCGGTAATATTTACCACCGTGCGCATCATATCCAGTAGGCGATCTACGCCTAAAATCAAGCCAATACCTTCAACGGGCAAGCCTACTTGATTGAAAACCATCGCCAGCATAATCAGGCCAACGCCAGGAACGCCAGCAGTTCCTATAGAGGCTAGAATAGACATGCCAATAATGGTGATATATTGGCTTATGCCGAGATCAATTTGATAGACATTAGCAATAAATACAGTAGCTACACCTTGCATAATGGCCGTGCCATCCATGTTAATGGTCGCACCTAAAGGGACGGTAAAGGCCGCAGTTGTATTGTTGACGCCAATTCTTTTTTCTAGTGCGTATAAGGTAACAGGGATAGTTGCATTGGAGCTGGCTGTGCTAAAAGCAAAGATATGGGCTGGGCGCATTTTTGTGAAGAATATAAGTGGATTCAGTTTAGCAAAAAAAGCCAGCAGTACAGAAAATGTGCCTAGCGCATGCAATAATAAGCAGAGAATGACCACAGAAAAATAGCCCATCATCGGAACAATAAGTGCGAGTCCTTGTTCTGAAAAGGTTTTTGCCATCAGGCAAAATACCCCAATGGGAGCAAAATCCATCACTAAAGTCACCACTTTCATCATCACTTCATTGAGTTTTTCGGCAGTGTCAGAAAGTTGACGGCCTATTTCACCTGTCATTAACAGGGCAATAGAAAACAAAATGACAAAAAAGATAATTTGCAGCATATTGCCTTGAGCGAAGGCTGCTATCGGATTGCTAGGAATTAAGTTAATAAAAATATCGGCTAAAGGTGGAGCGGGTTTTGCGATAAACTTGTCGATTGCTTGTTGTTGTATGAAATCTTTACCAGGAGCTAAAGTAATGGCTACGATTAAAGCCAGAGTAATGGCAAGACCAGTGGTCAGTAAATATAAAAGAAAAGATTTTAATCCTACGCGCCCCAATACATTAATATCGCCTATGCCGCAGACGCCACAAATAAGTGAAAAAGTGACTAAAGGAACAACTAGCATTTTTAACGCATTAATAAACGCTGAGCCAATAACATGAAAGAGGCCATGAACAAAGTAGTTTTGGATGATCGCTTGGTCGGCTGCGTAGTGATTAATTAAGCTACCTAAGAACAGGCCTGAGGCCATGGAAATTAAAATTTTGTTGGTCAGTGATATTTTTTTTGTCATGGTGTTGGTTTGGCTTTGAGGGGTATTAAAATAATTAAATCACTCTTGCTCTACAGCTATTTTTCTGACGCAAGGATTTTAGACATAAAGAAGCATGTTAAAACACTGTTATAATTAAGCAAAATAATAATTAGGTAAAAAAATGAAGCAATATTATGGTTTTAGATATTTCAGTAACCCTAGCGCAACGATAGGTAAGCCGCATAAGCAATCTGGCAATGTGTCCATTGCAGGTGAGTGTGTCGTTTTCAATAGCAGGCAGCAGCTTGACGAATGGCTGAGCCATGAAAAGCTAGATACGCCTAGTGAGTCAGGTGGTGGTAAAAGGATAAAGTCATCACGAGTCGATTTACGCAGTAAATGCTTAGGCTTAACAATGGCTAACTTTAATAGAATGTTACTGCTTAATACTGTAGCTGAAAAGGGCGAAAAATAAGTAAATAGCACCACTAATAAGCCAGATTAACCGTCCGCTTTACAAAAAGATTCTGGCAGAATTGTATAAAGGCCTATCTACTTTTTTCACATTGACTCAGGGTGGCAAGGTTTTTATGCTCACCAAATATACAGGCAAGCGATGAGCAAACATAAAGCTGTTTGCCCGTTCTGCCAAGCTGAATCTAGATTTTCGATAAAATATTTCGAGAATGAGAGGGGCTGTTATTACTGTTTAATGGGCTGTTGATCTTAGGGCTTAATCAAACTTAGCCGCATTTTTAGTTTTGTTGTTGTTTAGGCCGCGAGTACTGTCTTGGCCTTGACTGCTTGTGAAAACAGCGCCGCTTAAATTAGCATTGCTAAAGTTTGCTTCACGTAATTTAGCGGAGGTGAAATCGACCTTGCTAAGATTAGCTTTTGTGAAATTAGCTGATGTTAATTCTGCGGATAATAGGTTGGCATTTGTTAAATTAGCATTCGTTAAATTGGTAAAACGCATGCTAGCGCGACCTAAATCGGCATTTTGTAGGTTGGCATTGGTTAAATTAACTTTATTTAGATTAACACGCATCAAACCCATAGGCTGGTTTTTCATGTCTGCGCCCCATCTAACATTAGATAGATTGGCATTGCTCATATTCGAATTATCTAAGTTGGCGATAACGCGGCTGTCGCTAAAGTTAGTATTGCTTAAATCTGAGTGCATCATACTCACGCCGAAAATACTGACTTTGGTGAGGTCAGCGCCGGATAAATTAACGCCAGTCATAACAGTTAAATCTAAAACTAAGCCGGAGAGATTGCTTTTGCTTAGGTTTGCGCCGCGTAAATCAGCACCCCATAAATCAGCTTTGCGTAAATCCATATGAGATAAATCGACACCTTTTAAGTCTTTGCGTCTTAAGTCGGCAGGTTTATCGGAGCTGGCTTGCTTTAATAATTGCTCAACTTGTTGACGTGTTAAATCAGCACTGCTGGCAATATTAAAGGCTGCGCTAGATAAGAATAGGCTAAGTGCCAATAGTATTTTTTTCTGATGTTTCATGGTTGATGCTCCTGTATGAAATATGAGTGTAAGTAACTAAGGACTTGCGTGCTGCTTTCCCCAGAAAAATATTCAGCAGCGATGTTAAAGGCGGGCTTGAAGCCGCGCCCTACGTTTTATTCAGGTAGTCTAACTTTAAAAAAGACCTAATTGCACTTGTGCGACTTCAGACATCATGTCACGCGACCAGGGTGGATCTAATACCACTTCGACATTGACTGATTTAACGCCCGGTAATGCGCGGACTGCTTTTTCCACATCGCCTTGAATAACAGGCCCCATACCACAACCGGGTGCGGTTAGCGTCATCATAATATGTACGTCATTTTCGCCTTCAGCGACGCTTTTGACCGTGCAATTATAAACGAGTCCTAAATCAACGATATTAACGGGTATTTCAGGGTCATAAACGGTTTTCATGACTTCCCAGCAGTTTTTTTCTACGGCTTCGGCGCTGTTTTCTGAGACTAACGTATGTAGTTCATGTACTTCTTTGCCAAGGGCATCTGCATCGGTGCTGGAAATTCTCACCATATGACCGTGTTCAGTGACAACCGTGTAGTTATTGCCTAGGGCTTGGTGAATGGTCACTTCTTTGCCTTTGCTAAGCGTGCCATGGTTTCCGTCAGGGATAAGAACAACGTTTACATCGCGCGTTAAAATAATAGTTTCTCTTTCAGACATTGTCGTATTTGCTATAGTTTAAAGGTTCGAGCATCAATGGTTTGCCCTGTTGTGCCGATGCTTTTATTGCTGAATAAATACAGATAAGCTGGAATTATTTCAGCCATCGTTGGCAGTTTATGTTTATCTTCGGCAGGGAAGGATTTTTTGCGTAAGGGCGAATCAACAGGGCCAGGAATTAAAGTGTTGACTCTAATTTTTCCAGCATCTTCGAGTTCGTCAGCTAAAATTTTTGCATAGCCGTCTAGGGCAATTTTGGATACGCCGTAAGCACCTAAATAGGCTTTGGGTTCACGAGTAAAAGAGTCGCCGGTGAAAACAATTGAAGCATGTTCGGCTTTTTGTAATAGAGGTAACAGCACTTGAGTCAATAAAAATGGCGCGTTTAAATTTACATTGATCGTGTGTCCCCAGGCGTAAGTGTCATGGATAGACAGTGGGGTAAACGCACTTAATTCGGCTGCAGAGTGCAGTACGCCGTTTAAATGGTCATATTTTTGTTCAATGGCTGCAGCAAGTTCATGGTATTGCACTTCTGATGCACCCGCTAAATCAAAGGGGTACATGATAGGTGTGGGGGCATTCGTAGCAATGATGGCATCA
>JAIPFI010000047.1 GCA_021736705.1 Methylococcaceae bacterium
GTGGTGGGCGCGTATCCGGGACCGATTATTACTCGCCTTGAATTATCTTTAGCGCCGGGAATTAAGGTCAGTCGCGTAACAGGATTAGCAAAAGATCTGGCACGCGCCATGTTAGTCACCAGTGTGCGAGTGGTAGAAATTATTGAAGGTACGCCTTTTATTGGCTTAGAAATTCCTAATCAAGAGCGTGAGTTGGTTTCTTTCCGTGAGATTCTAACTTCAGAGGCATTTCAACAGGCAAAATCCCCGCTGACGCTGGCTTTAGGTAAAGATGTTTCGGGTGAAACTGTGGTTGCTGATTTGGCAAAAATGCCGCATTTATTAGTTGCCGGCACAACGGGGTCGGGTAAATCGGTAGCTATTAATACCATGATCTTGAGCATGTTATTTAAGGCAACACCTGAGCAAGTGCGTATGATTATGGTTGATCCAAAGATGTTGGAATTGTCTATTTACGAAGGCATTCCACATTTATTAACGCCAGTAGTGACAGATATGAAAGAAGCGCAAAATGCTTTGCGCTGGGCGGTAGCAGAAATGGAGCGACGTTATAAATTAATGGCCAAAGTAGGCGTTAGGAATCTAGCGGGATTTAATCAAAAAATTGAAGAGGCAGCAGAAAACGGGGAAACGATTCGTGACCCTCTATATCAATTAGTCGATCCTTTGGAGGAAGGTCAATCCTTTCCAGTGCTATCAACCTTACCAAGCATTGTTATTGTCATTGATGAGTTAGCTGACATGATGATGGTTGTCGGTAAAAAAGTTGAAGAATTAATAGCTCGTTTAGCTCAAAAAGCGCGGGCTGCGGGTATTCATTTGATTTTGGCAACCCAACGTCCTTCTGTCGATGTCTTAACCGGCTTAATTAAAGCTAATGTACCGACACGTATTTCTTTTCAGGTTTCATCACGCATAGATTCGCGTACCATTTTAGATCAAGGGGGTGCAGAAGCTCTGTTAGGTAATGGCGATATGCTTTATTTACCGTCAGGTACCAGCGTTCCTACGCGTTCTCATGGCGCTTTTGTCGATGATCACGAAGTACATAACGTGGTTGATTTCTTGAAGTCCTTGGGTGGGGCAAATTATTTAGATGACATCACTAAAGATGAGCCTTTAGAATCCGTGAGCAACAATGAAATCGCAGAAGATGAGGTGGATACCTTATATGATGAAGCCGTCAGTTTTGTTATCGATTCAGGAAAAGCGTCTATTTCCAGTGTGCAAAGACGATTTAAAGTAGGTTATAATCGCGCGGCTAGAATGATTGATCAAATGGAAGAGGAGAATATTATCAGTGAACCTGAAGGCAATGGTAGCCGACGTGTACTGAATAGGGATTAATGGCCGTAACAATATTTTATATTTCTTTAGTTTAATAAATAATAAAAACATATGTTAAAAGATTATATACAGCTTTGCTGGTTTAAGGGTGAACCGCATGATTTACCTATTGATAGAAAGTTTTTATGGATTAATGTAGGGCTTTATTTGTTATTTGGTTTGTTTATTCAGGCAAATATCAGTGATCCTCTTGAAGCTTTTATTCAGGTTTTTCTTGAAATATTAATTACTTTGGCTTTTATGGCGGCTATTGTTCTTAAGAAAGATGAAGGATTTTATAATTTTGAACGATTTTTAACTGCTATATTAGTTTGTGAAAATTTTATTTATGTATTAGGGATACCGTTGGCCTTTTGGTTTATTTTTGCTAAAGGTTCGGCAGCAGCAACATTTCCTATTTATATCGCTGCTATTCTAATCTCTTGGTCTCTGGCAATTATTGCTTATCTATTGAAAGAGCTTTATGAGTTCAATTGGCAAGTTAGTATTAGTTTATCCATCTTATATTTTCTCTTAACTTATTTAGGATCTATGGGTTTTTTAATGGCATTTGGATTATAGAAAACTTTAACTTTTATTACTCTTTTATCGATTAAGTTTTTCATTGTTTCATAAAGAAAGTAGAGTCCAGTTTTGACTTTAAGCAGTCAATATATAAGTTATCCGCATCAAAAATCTCTTTATCTTTAGGGGCGTAGGCAGCCAGCTTGCCTGCAAAGGAATATAAGTCGTCTGTCCAAAATAAATAAGTTATTTAGATTATATTGATGCGTATTCCTTATTAATATCAGACAAACTCAATGCCAAAACCTTTTCCAGACTCCACGCGTATTATTCTAATAGGGCGAGCCACTGGATCTTGTATGCCATTTACGATAACTTCTAATATATCGCCTACCTGTACTTCTGGGCGATCTACACAAGAGATAAATAAGCCACTATTAGACATATCAAGAGTATGAGTGGTGGTCATTGCGCCTGAAGAAAAAGTGAGATTAATACTTGCACGGTGTAATAATCGTGGATACTGGCGATGCTCTTTCATGTTAAAGCTGAATCCTAAGTATATTTAGTGAGTACTATTACAGCAAATCTTAATCGACATCCCAAAATTACCTAGTCAGTATTGCAGTCAGAGTGAAGCCTTGGGGAAAAATTTTTGCTTATCAAATAAATCAGCCTGCAAGGTTGCTTAATATTAAAAATAGAAACATCATCGCTAAATTTAGATTTAACATTAAACCACTCTGGATTGGCTATTTTAAATCAAATGAATAGTGCGTGGTTAAAATAGGGGGAAATCAAAAGGCCAACACTCCCGTTAACGCTGTAATAAGTAACGGGAGTGGGGGAGTGGAAGCTGATTTTAATTAAATGAAGTACCGTTTGTTGCTGGTAAAGTAGGCATGGTTTGCTTAGGGAATTCACCCGTTAATGCATTTAAGAACGCAACGATATCGGCAGTTTCTTTATCTGATAATTGCTTTCCTAATTGAACTTTAGCCATAACTTTAACCGCTTTGTCTAAGGTTTTAACTGAACCGTTATGAAAATAAGGCGCGGTTAAAGCAATATTACGTAGGGTAGGGACTTTGAAAAAGTGTTCATCGCCGCTTTTGGCGGTCACTTCAAAAAGACCTTTATCGTTGCCAAATTGATATTGTTTTTCTAGGTAAGCATTATTAATAACAGGAAACTTTTGAAAAGAACCACCACCATTGAATGCAGCACCACTGTGACAGCTTGTACAGCCTAATTTTTCCATTGTTTCTAGGCCGCTTATTTGCTGTGCAGTTAAGGCTTTTTCATCGCCTTTAGCATATTTATCGTAAGCACTGTTAGGGGTAATTAATGTTCTTTCGTAAGCTGCAATTGCTTTAGTTGCGTTATCTTTTGAGATTGAGTTTTCGCCAAATGCTTTATCGAAATAAGCTTGGTAACCTTCAATTGATTTTAAACGTACAACAACATCATCCCAGTTTTTCATTCCCATTTCTATAGGGTTAGTTACAGGACCCGCAGCTTGTTCTTCAAGGCTAGCAGCACGACCATCCCAAAATTGTACTTTATTGAAAGCCGAGTTCCAGACAGTCGGCGCACTACGCCCGCCTGTTTGTCCATTAACCCCCATGGAATTAGGCCGGTTATCTTCGCCACCCAGCATCGTGTTATGACAAGAAGCACAGGACACAGTACCAGTCGATGATAGTCTTGGGTCATGATACAAAATACGGCCTAATTCAACTTTTTCAGCAGTAGTAGGATTGTTATCGGGTGCGGGTGCTGTTGTTGGTAGAGCCTCCCAAGCCGAGGCGACTGAGATTGATCCTACAAACGTTATTGCAGAAACAATAGAACGAATTTTTGACATACCTTCCTCCAGATTATTATAATTTTTAAGGAGATGAATAGTATCACACTTAAATTGTATTTGATGCTACTAATGAGGTAAAAATAAAAGACAGTATTTATGCCTTTTTTGTTTTAGTTGCTCCACTATATTAACACTACAGAATTTGCAGGATAGTCCCTTTATATTTCAAGTGTTTTATGTAATGATTGTTGCATTGTTTTGTTTTATTAAGATATTTGGGATTTTTAATGACTGCAGTAATGGAAAAAAAAGCGATACGAGGTTTACGTGAAATTGCTTTGTTAGGGTTTGTCGTGATCGCTCTTTTTTATTTTATTTCTTTAGTTTCATTTAGTCATGAAGATGCAGGCTGGTCGCATAGTGGAACTCATAATGATATTTCTAATGCGGGTGGCATGATTGGCGCTTGGTTATCTGATGTGTCATTTAGTTTTTTTGGTGTTATTGCGTTTAGCTTTCCTATCATTATTCTTTGGCAAGGCTATTTGTTTTTTACGCAAAAAATTATTCATGCCACAGGTTGGTTTAGTTATGGTCGTTGGTTTGGTCTTGTGATGGCTATTATTTCTGCGACTACTGTATGTTATTTGCATGTATTGCGCTGCCGGATTGAGTTACCCAGAAATAGCGGGGGAATTGTCGGTCAAGAGTTGGGTGATAACTTGCTGATTGCATTAGGGAATTCAGGGGCGACGTTATTTCTTTTAGCGGCTTTCTTCTCTGGAATAACGTTATACACCAATATTTCATGGATTTACATCATGGAGCTAGTAGGCAAATATACTTTATTTCTAGGTTGTTTCGCTTACCAAAAAATATTGCAATTTTGGGCACAAATAACACCACAAGAAAACGCGATAATCTCTACTCCTTCAAGTTTAAGTAAGTCAACTACTAGCAATCCTAATAAAAAAATAGAGAATAACAATCCTAATGATGCCCATTCGGTTAATTCAATTCCTCATAATATAAAAAAAACGCCAGTTATTAATGTAATGGAGAGTGTTGAGGCTAATTTTCCTAAGCCGACTGTGCTTAAAAAACAAAAGCAAGTCGATTTGTTTAAGGGAGGTGCTGAGGCCGGCACATTACCAAGTCCTGAATTACTGGATATTATTGTTAATACAGTGAATAGTTATTCGGCAGATGAGCTGGAAGTTATGTCGCGTTTAGTAGAGCAAGCCTTGCTAGATTTTAATGTTGTTGTTGAAGTCACAGCAGTATTACCTGGGCCTGTAATTACGCGTTTTGAAATGCAGCCCGCCGCAGGCATTAAAGTAAGTCGAATTACTGGTTTGGCCAAAGATTTAGCACGGGCGTTATCAGTAACTAGTGTACGCATCGTAGAAGTTATTCCAGGCAAGTCAGTGATTGGATTGGAAATCCCCAATCAAGAGCGTGAAATGGTTTCATTTAGAGAAGGAATAGAGTCGACTAAATTTGCTAAAGCTAAGTCGCCGTTAACGATGCTTTTAGGCAAAGATATTTCTGGTTCACCGGTAACGGCCGATTTAGCTAAAATGCCGCACTTATTAGTGGCGGGCACTACCGGTTCGGGTAAATCAGTTGCGATTAATACCATGATTCTCAGTATGTTATATAAAGCGACGCCCGATGAAGTCAGAATGATTATGATTGACCCTAAAATGCTGGAATTATCCGTTTATGAAGGGATACCGCATTTATTAACGCCCGTTGTCACAGATATGAAAGATGCAGCCAATGCATTGCGCTGGGCAGTTGCTGAAATGGAGCGGCGCTATAAGCTCATGTCCAAAGTCGGCGTTAGAAATTTAGCCGGATTTAATCAAGTCGTCCGTGAAGCAGAGGAGCGTGGCGAACCGATTAAAGACCCTATGTATACCTATGACGTTGAATTAGCGGAGGGAGCAAGTATACCTACGCTCGGTACATTGCCGCATATTGTTATCGTGATTGATGAGCTAGCAGACATGATGATGATAGTCGGTAAAAAAGTAGAAGAATTGATTGCACGTCTAGCCCAAAAAGCCCGTGCCGCAGGTATTCATTTGATTTTAGCAACGCAGCGTCCTTCAGTGGATGTTTTAACAGGTTTAATCAAGGCTAACGTACCTTCTCGACTTTCTTTTCAAGTATCATCACGTATCGATTCGCGTACGGTATTGGATCAAGGTGGTGCTGAATTCTTGCTCGGTAATGGCGATATGTTATTTATGCCGGCAGGCACGAATATTCCCATCCGTGCGCACGGTGCTTTTGTAGATGATCATGAAGTGCATCATGTCGTTGAATTTTTGAAGAAAACTGCCCCTGCTAATTATTTAGAAGAAATAACTCAAGAATATTCGGATGCGGGTGATGGTTCTTTTGTTACTGGACAGGATGCGATTGATTCAGAAATGGATGCGCTTTATGACCAAGCTGTCGCTTTTGTCACTGAGTCGCGCAAAGCTTCGATTTCTAGCGTCCAAAGAAAATTTAAAGTGGGCTATAACCGCGCGGCTTCGATGATTGAAGCAATGGAAATGGCCGGTGTTGTCACGCCTGCAGAAGGCAGCGGCGCGCGTCAAGTGCTTGCACCACCAATCAGCGGTGATTAAAATGAATTACGGATTGATTGGTTCTGTCATTTTATTCATCGCTACATTTCTCAGTTGGCTACTTATAAAATTTAATTACGCTGATAAATCCAAGCAGGTGAAATGGGCTTTGTTTGTTTTATTTTTTTGGTTATTAAATTTCCTACAATTGATTATCCTCGCTTTGTATTATCAGCTTAATTATTAATAATTCGCCAAATATAAAAAGCCTCTAACTTTTTTACAAAAGATAGAGGCTTTAATTGATTGTAATGATATGATTTATAAGTAAAAATAACTTATATCATTCAAAAGGGCACATCATCATAATCATCATTTTGTGCGTAGTTAGGCTGTGTTTGTTGTGGCGCTTGCTGCTGAGCGGGCTGGCGATAATTTTGTTGTGGTTGTGCGATTTGGCTTTGATCATTACGACCACCTCCAACAAGATCGACAATATTGGCATTAAGTTCTAGGCTGGATTTTGTTGTGCCGTCTTGTGCTTGGTATTCGTTTTGAGATAGCTCTCCTGAGACAAATACTTGCTGGCCTTTTTTTAAGTAGTTTTGTAAAGAACCTTCCGCGCGCTTACCCCAAACAGTGACTCTAACCCACAAGGTTTTCTGTCTATCTCCAAAACCAATATTATTAGCTACAGTGAAACTTAGTACTGCTTGACCGTTTGGGGTTGATCTTACTTCAGCATCTCTACCGATAGTACCGGTGAAACTAAAAACATTACTCATGGATTTCATTCCTGTTGATGTGTTAATTTGGATATAATTATTGGTGCAAATTATACACAGTAATAAGCTGGAATGCTTTAAGCGCTGAGCATCTATTTTAGGTTTATTGGCTTGCAGCTTTCCATGAAAAAATCACTGCTTAAGTCGCTGCTTATGATATAACAACCATTTGATCCAGAGTTTACTTATGACTAATAACGATGTTTTACGCCGTATTCGCTACACTTTCGATTTCGATGACCTCAAAATGATTGCTATATTTGCTTTAGCTGATTATGAAGTAACGCGAGAGCAGGTGATTAATTGGCTAAAAAAAGATGATGATCCAGATTATCAGGCCTGTAAAGATGAGCCAATGGCAATTTTTTTGAATGGTTTAATAAATGAGAAGCGTGGAAAGAGAGAGGGAGTAGAGCCTGAAATAGAAAAAAAACTGACAAATAACATTGTTTTTAGAAAACTAAAGATAGCTTTAAATCTTAAAGACGAGGATATATTGCGGTTGATGGCACTGGCTGATTTTTCGATGAGTAAGCATGAATTGAGTGCATTTTTTCGTAAGCCTGAGCATAAAAATTATCGCGAATGTAAAGATCAGATTTTACGTAATTTTTTACAAGGCGTGCAAATTCAATATCGAGTAGAGAAGCAATCTACTTACCTATAGCGTAACGCTAAACATTTTAACTGTTTAGTCGAGACATCAGCCCTAAATAATCATAGTACAGACAAACAGCGTTGAGCCGATCCAGTTACTTAAAGTGATGTGCCGGGCATTGCTCATCGCGCAAGCTAATGATTGGCCAAGCTGATTTTTCAGCGTGCAGTTTTAAAGTTTCATCTGGATTTACTGCGACAGGATGCTCTACAAGCTGCAGCAGTGGCAAGTCATTATGTGAGTCACTATAAAACCAACTGCCGTCTAGGGAATATCCTGTTTCTTGCAGCCATTCATTTAGCCGCGTTACTTTTCCTTCTTGAAAACAAGGCGTACCAGCGACCTTTCCAGTGTATTTTTCAGCTATAAATTCGGGAGTCGTGGCGAGTAAATGATTGATGCCATATAGATTGACAATGGGTTCTGTGACAAATTTATTGGTTGCAGTAATAACTAATAAAATATCGCCTCGCTGTTGGTGTTTATTAATAAGCTCTTGAGCTGGTTGTAATAAAATCGGACGAATAATTTCTTCTATAAATTGACTGCGCCATTTCAGTAAATCTTGAAATGTATTATCAGCCAGTGGTTTTAAAGAAAACTTCAGAAATTCGTAAATATCTAAAGTACCTTCTTTGTATTCCTTATAAAAACGATCATTTTCTTGTGCATAATACATTGCATCAACAATGCCTTGGTCAACTAAAAATTGCCCCCATAAATAGTCACTGTCATCAGCAAGTAAGGTGTTGTCTAAATCGAAAATTGCTAAACTCATTATTAGTTCACTTTAGGTTAAGAATTATAAAAAAGGGGGATGGCATCACTCAGGTATTTATGGAACAATGGTCTGATAAGTAATGCAAGGAGCGCGAGTCAGTCATTTATGGTCGTGCTCTTTATGTTCAAGATAAAGATTCTATCATTTAGGCTCTTATTGCGGACAGTAAAAAAATAGGTTTTAAGATGATTGACTCTAAAGGATACCGATCAAATGTCGGCATCATCCTTTGTAATGCCCAGGGCCATGTGTTTTGGGCTAAACGCGCGCGCGTGAATTCTTGGCAATTTCCTCAAGGTGGAATAGAAAGTTATGAGACACCTGAGCAAGCCATGTATCGTGAGCTATGCGAAGAAACAGGGCTTAAGCCTGAGCATGTGCAGATTATAGGACGTACTCGTTATTGGTTAAAATACAAATTGCCTGAAAAATACATTAGACGCAATTCACATCCTTTATGCATAGGTCAAAAACAAGTGTGGTATTTATTAAAATTGGTTGGCGAAGAGGCTGACGTTATTTTAGATCAGCATAAGAAACCTGAATTTGATGATTGGCAATGGGTCGAATATTGGGAGCCCTTAAAATCCGTCGTCTACTTTAAGCGTAAAGTTTATCGTAAGGCAATGATGGAGTTAGGCGCTTTTTTAATGCTCCCTTCGACAGAGGTTGATGCGGACAGTTATTTATCAAACGATAATATGAGTGAATTTTAGTGGCTAAATCATTTTTATTCGTGATGCAAACTCCTGCCTATAGCGGCAATAAAGTACAAGAAGTGCTGGATGTCATATTAATAACGGCTGCCTTTGACCAAAGAGTAAGCCTATTATTATTAGATGATGCAGTTTTTCATTTGCACAAAAAACAACAAGGTGCAGTAGTGTCAAGTAAAGATATAGGTGCTATTTATAGGTCTTTGGAACTCTATGATATAGAGAATATCTATGTTGAACAAGAGTCGTTAAGCTATGTCGGCTTATCGGTTAGTCATTTACTTGTTCCTGTGCAGCCTATCACGCGCCAAGAACTACCTGAATTTTTTAAAACCTTTGATTTTGTTTTAGAGGGTTAAGCGCTAATACTAACGCCACAGCACCTCGCTTCTGTTAAAATGCTCTTATTTAGCATACAGCCAATAATTAGTGCCTGTAGCTTGGTTCTTTCACACTTTATTTTTGTAATTAAGACAAGATGGATTTAAAAAACATACGAAATTTCTCAATTATTGCGCATATCGATCATGGGAAATCAACTTTAGCTGACCGTTTTATTCAGCTCTGTGAAGGCTTATCTGACCGTGAGATGTCTGCTCAAGTTCTCGACTCAATGGATATTGAGCGCGAAAGAGGCATTACCATTAAAGCGCAGAGTGTAACGCTCAATTTTACCGCTAAAGATGGCGAGGTTTACCAGTTAAATTTTATTGATACACCAGGGCATGTCGACTTTTCTTATGAGGTATCTCGTTCATTAGCGGCTTGTGAAGGTGCGTTATTAGTGGTGGATGCCGCTCAGGGTGTTGAAGCGCAAAGTGTCGCTAATTGCTATACAGCAATTGAACTGGGTTTGGAGGTTATGCCTATACTAAATAAAATAGATTTACCTTCTGCTGATCCAGAAAAAGTGATTGCTGAAATTGAAAATATTATTGGTATTCCTGCTGAAAATGCCTTGCATGTCAGCGCTAAAACAGGGCTGGGTGTTGCTGAAGTTTTAGAGGAGTTAGTGCACACAATTCCAGCACCTAGCGGTGATGAAAACGCACCTTTACAAGCCTTAATTATTGATTCATGGTTCGATAATTACTTAGGCGTTGTGTCTTTAGTCAAGATTGTTAATGGCTCTTTACGTAAAAAGCAAAAAATCACGATTATGTCGACCGGCAATAGCTTTATCGCTGAACGTATCGGTATTTTTACCCCTAAACGCGTCGATACTCTGGAATTAAAAACAGGGCAAGTAGGTTTTATCGTGGGTGCTATTAAAGACATATTTGGCGCTCCCGTAGGTGATACCATTACCACTACCGTGAACCCTTGTACTTCAGCCTTACCAGGGTTTAAAAAAGTTCAGCCGCGCGTTTTTGCAGGTCTGTATCCAGTAAGTTCAGATGATTATGAAGATTTACGCGAATCATTAAATAAATTACGTTTAAATGATGCTGCATTACAATTTGAACCTGAATCTTCCCAAGCTTTAGGTTTCGGTTTTCGTTGTGGTTTTTTAGGCATGCTACATATGGAAATTGTACAAGAACGATTGGAACGTGAATATGATGTCAATTTAATTACTACAGCTCCAACCGTTGTTTATGAAGTTGAAACTAATAAAGGCGACTTATTATATGTTGATAATCCGGCTAATTTACCTGATATTGGTTCCGTAAAAATGATTAGAGAGCCTATTATTCAAGCGAATATCTTAGTCCCTCAAGACTATCTAGGTAATGTGATTAGTTTGTGTATTGAGAAACGTGGCGTGCAAATGAATATGCAATATATGGGTAGCCAAGTCTCCTTGCATTATGAGCTTCCTTTAAGTGAAGTCGTGTTGGATTTCTTTGATCGTCTTAAATCAGTAAGTCGAGGTTATGCGTCTTTTGAGTATGAATTTAAACGCTTCCAAGAGGCGGCATTAGTTAAATTAGATGTCTTGATTAATGGCGATAGAGTTGATGCGCTGTCTATTATTGTGCATAGAGATTTAAGCCAATCTCGTGGTCGTGACTTAGTTGAAAAAATGAAAGAGTTGATTCCACGGCAAATGTTTGAGGTCGCTATCCAGGCGGCTATTGGTGGTAAAATCATTGCACGTTCCACAGTTAAATCCATGGGCAAAAATGTGACCGCTAAATGTTATGGTGGGGATATTTCACGTAAAAAGAAACTGCTAGAAAAACAGAAAGCCGGTAAAAAACGCATGAAACAGGTGGGCAATATTGAAATTCCACAGGAAGCCTTTTTGGCTGTTTTACAAGTTAATAAAGACTCATAAAAGGCAATATAGCAATGGATTTTGATTTTTCATTTTTTCTATTTTCAGCATCACTCGTAACTGGGCTTCTTTGGGGCGGCTATTACTATCAACTTAAACGCACCAATACACCGTATATTGAAGAAAATGAACCGCTAATTATTGAATATGCACGGTCATTTTTTCCCGTGGTTTTAGTGGTATTCTTGCTACGTTCATTTATTGCTGAACCATTTAGAATTCCATCGGGTTCAATGATGCCTACTTTGCTTATAGGCGATTTTATTTTAGTAAATAAATTCACCTATGGGATACGCATTCCAGTTATTAATAAAAAAATTATTGATATTGATGCACCACATCGTGGTGATGCCGTAGTATTTAGATACCCAAAAAACCCATCAGTAGACTATATAAAACGACTTATTGGTTTACCAGGTGATCATATTAGCTATATTGATAAACAACTATACGTTAATGACCAGCCGGTAAAATATGTATCATTGGGTCGCTACGAAGGTATTGGTCAAGGCAAAAATATGACGGGAGCTGAAACCTTAAGTGAAAACTTGCTCGGCATAGAGCATGATATTTTGATTAACCATAGAGCGCCGACGATCAATGGGACTTTTATCGTGCCTCAAGGTCATTATTTTATGATGGGTGATAATCGTGACAACAGTAATGATAGTCGTTACTGGGGCACTGTTCCTGAAGAAAACTTGGTGGGCAAAGCGTTTTTTATTTGGATGAATTGGGATTGGGAAAATACCGGTATTGGTTTTAGCCGTATTGGAACTGTTATTAAATAATTGAGGCAATGAAAATGCAAAAACTTCATAAAAAACAACAAGGCTTAACCTTAATTTCTTTGACCTTTGTTTTAGGAATGATTGGTTTTTTTACACTATTAGTCCTAAAAGTCGGCCCGATTTATATGGATCATAGTAAAGTCGTTCAGGCATTGGAAAGTATAAAAAATCGTCCAGGTATAGAAAACGAAAGTAAAGAAGGTGTTTGGGTTGCCTTAAACAAACAATTCAGCATGAACTATGTTTATGATATTAAAAAGGAAAATGTAAAAATCACTTCGCGTGATGGATACTTGAAAGTGCAAATAGTTTACTATACTAAGCAGCTTCTTTTTAGTAATTTAAGTGTCTGGGTTGATTTTGATAATTCGATAGAAGTAGGAAAGCAGTGATAAAAGCTCCCGAGATTCTTTGTAAAAAACTAGGTTTAAGTTTTTCTCAACCAGAGTTATTTACTTTAGCGCTTACGCATCGCAGTATAGGTTCAAAAAATAATGAACGCCTAGAGTTTTTGGGCGATTCTATTTTAGGTTTTGTCATCGCAGAAGCACTTTATCAAAAATTTCCTCGCGCTTGTGAAGGTGTTTTAAGTCGCTTACGAGCCAGTTTGGTTAATCAATCCTCTTTAGCCGAACTCGCTCGACAACATAATATTGGTGATTATTTAATTTTGGGTTCAGGCGAACTAAAAAGTGGCGGCTATCGACGCGCGTCTATTTTATCTGATGCTTTAGAAGCCATTATGGGAGCCATTATTGAAGATCAAGGTATTGAAAGCTGTAAGGCTTGGATTTTAACTTTGTTTGCTGAGCGGTTAGAGGAACTTAGCTTAGATAATTGGCAAAAAGACCCCAAAACTCGCTTACAAGAGCATATGCAAGCTAGGCAAATCGAAATACCTCAATATAAATTAATTAGCGATGCTGGATTACCTCACGAGAAAACCTTTCAAGTTGAGTGCTCTATTGAGTTACTTAAAATTAAGTTTATTGGAGTGGGTGCTTCAAGAAAAAAAGCCGAACAACATGCCGCCGAACTAATGTTAAAAGAAATAGCCAAGGAATCTAAATGAATTGTGGATATGTCGCCTTTATTGGCCAGCCAAATGTTGGTAAATCAACCTTAATGAATCATTTATTAGGGCAGAAAGTCAGTATTACTTCACGTAAGCCGCAAACGACTCGGCATCAAATTTTAGGGATTAATACCAACGTAAAAGGGCAGGCTATTTACATGGATACCCCTGGTATGCATGAAAGCAGTAAGAAAGCGTTTAACCGCTATTTGAATAAAACGGCTGATACGACTTTATTAGGTGTCGATTTAGTGGTCTGGTTAATTGATGGTCTGGCTTGGCAAGCTTATGACGATGTCATTTTCGAGAAGTTAAAAAAAGCTAATTTGCCGGTTATTTTAGCGGTTAATAAAATCGACCGAGTTAAAGATAAAGAGAAGATTTTTGCTTTTTTTGCCGATGCTCAAAAAAGATTTCCTTTTAAAGAAATCGTGCCTATTTCTGCATTAAAGCAAACTAATTTGGAGTTACTGGATAATTTGATTATGGATTTATTGCCTGAAGGTCATATTATTTATCCAGAAGATCAAATTACCGATCGTTCAGAGCGTTTTCTAGTTTCAGAAATTATTAGAGAAAAATTAACGCGTAGACTAGGTGATGAATTACCTTATGCTTTAACCGTTGAAATTGAAAAATATGAAGAGTTACCGCGTATTACTAAAATTTACGCGTTGATTTGGGTGGAACGAGAAACTCAGAAAAACATTGTTATTGGTAAAGACGGTGAGATGCTAAAAAGCATTGGTATGGAAGCCAGAAAAGATATAGAAACGTTAATTGACAAAAAAGTCTATTTGCAATTATGGGTTAAAGTGAAATCTGGCTGGTCTGATAACGAACGCGCATTGCAGAGTTTGGGCTTTAAAAGTTAACAAGTATGTCTTCAGGCTTACAAGCTTGTTTCTTATTGCACCATCAGCCTTATCAAGAAAGCAGTGTTTTAATTGATGTACTGACTCAAAACTCAGGAAAAATATCCCTGATTGCTAAAGGAGTGAGACAACAAAAAGCAAAATATTTAGGTTTATTGCGGCCTTTTTTGCCTTTAAATATTAGTTATAGCGGGAAGCATGAGCTTAAATTATTAAACCATGTAGAAACAGGTAATTCTGAGCTTATTCTCCCCGGAATTAATACCTACTGCGGCTTCTATTTGAATGAATTAATTCGCTACCTTCTCCCCGTAGGCGAACCTTATCCAGATATATTTTTAGCTTATTTCAGCTGTTTACAGCAACTAAAGAGCAATCAGTCTATTGAAGCAGCATTACGTAACTTTGAAGTACAATTAATGCAAGCGCTTGGTTATGAGCTACAGCTGCAATATGATTGCCTCAGTCATGAACCAATTAAGCCTGATTTAATTTATCGCTTTGATCTTGAGCAAGGTGCCAGCGTTGATCGTCAGGGAAAAATACGCGGAACAACGTTGATGGCTATGCAGCAAGGAAACTATACCGATCAGAACCAATTAAATGAAGCAAAATGGTTAATGCGGCAAGTCATTGACTTTCATTTACAAGGCAAAATACTGCAAAGTCGCAGCTTAATTTTAAAACTACAACAAAGGTCAGCATGCAAGAGCAATTAATTTTATTGGGCGTTAATATTGATCATGTGGCGACCTTGAGACAAGCACGGGGAACCCTTTACCCTGAGCCAGTTCAGGCGGCATTATTAGCCGAACAGGCAGGAGCGGATGGTATTACCGCGCATTTACGCGAAGACCGAAGACATATGCAAGACCGTGATATGTTTTTATTAAAAGAAATGATTCACACTCGGCTTAATTTTGAAATGGCTGTAACGGATGAAATGCTGACCATTGCATCTGAGGTCAAACCTTATGCCTGCTGTTTAGTTCCAGAAAAAAGGGAAGAACTCACTACGGAAGGTGGTCTAGATGTTGTTTCTAGCCTAGATAAAATGCACCGTGCTTGTCAGCGATTAGCTGAATCCGATATAGAAGTTTCACTGTTTATTGACCCCGATGAGCAACAAATTGATGCTGCTGTCAGTATAGGAGCTCCCGTTATTGAACTACATACGGGGCGCTATGCTGATGCCAGAAATCCACAGCAACGAAAAGCCGAACTTGAACGCATTCAAAAGGCGGCTCGTTATGCCCATAGCGCGGGATTACAAGTCAATGCAGGGCATGGATTGAATTTATATAATGTGGAAGCGATTTGCCAAATACCAGAAATAGTTGAATTGAATATTGGCCATGCGCTGATTGCACAAGCTCTTTTTTGTGGTTTAGCAAGCGCAGTAAGTGATATGAAAAATATCATGAGAAAAGCGCGACGTTAATGTATAAAATTAATTTTCATCAACTCACATCAGCAGGAGATCGAGCCTATAACCAAGATTTTATGCTGAATAAGATAGATTCTAATTACGCCGTATTTGTTCTTGCAGATGGCTTAGGCGGTCATCAGGCAGGGGAAAAAGCCTCCCGTTTTTTTTGTCATAGTTTTATCAAGGTAGCAACTAAATACGGTGATTTGATCAATAGTGCACCCAAACAAACCGTAGAAAAATGGTTTAACGATGCCATGACTATGATGGCCGATGCTTTTCAAGGCGATCCTGCTGCTTATGATGCCTATACAACCTGTGCGATTTTAATTATCACCGATGCTTATGTTATTAGCGCCCATTGTGGTGATTCACGCGTCTACCGTATCAATCAAAACGACATTGTATGGCGTACTAAGGATCACTCTATCCCTCAGCAGTTATTTGATGAGGGTGAATTAGATGAGCATAAAATGGGTACACATCCCGAACAAAACCAACTGACAAAAAGCATTAATATCGGTAATAAATTTTTACCAGATATCCATGTTTATCCACCAGCACAGCGAGGTGAGACCTTTATTCTTTGCAGCGATGGTTTTTGGGAATTTACCAAAGAACATGAGTTTGTTGCTTTAGCAAACGCTGAAATGGACAAGGTAAATCTACTTAAACAGGCAAAACTAGCGGTGTTTCGCGCTAGCGGTAAAAGCGATAACCTTACTGCACAGTGGCTAAGAATTGAGTGAACGAATCAAACGTAGCATAAAAACGATGGTAAACCTCAAAAGCCGCAAACCCGGCCAAGATTATAAAAATTACGCCACTCAACCGATGTAATAAGCTCAATGGTATTTTTTGCAGTAAAGTGCGACCGGCAAGCACTCCTAGAATTGAAGTCGTTATTAAAGCCAAGGTAGAACCTATCCAAATCGCTTCTGGCAATGCCGTACTACTTAAAGCAACCACAGCTAACTGGGTTTTATCACCAAATTCAGCGACAGTAATCAGAATAAACGTAGTCAAAAAAAGACTATGACTACTTTTCTCTGGTAATGCTTCATCTTCGTCTTCATCCTCGTTAAAAAACAAGGCAAGTATGCCAAATACGGCAAATAATACGCAGACTATTGCCGCAACGAGGTAAGCCGGAACCCAATTAGCAATTGCTACACCAAATATAACAGCCAAGGTATTAAGCAGAGAAAAAGCAGCGATGGCACCAAAAATAACCGGTGTAGCACGATGTCTCGCGGCTAAAGTCATGCAAACTAATTGGCTTTTATCGCCAATTTCAGCGGCAATAATTAACGCATAACTGGTCGTAATCGGGGTGAACCAAGCGAAAAAAGAGGTGGGCAAGGAGAAAAAATTGAAGTCCATAAAGAGCGATAAAAATGAGATTAAATTAACTTGGTGATTGTGCCATTAAAATAATAGCAAATGGTGTTTTTTCCAGCGTGCTTAGCATCATACATTGCTGCATCTGCATGCTGCATGATTTTTGCTGAGTCATAACGACTCTCAGGGTAAATGGCGATACCCATACTGCATGAAAAGTAGTGCTCTCTATTATTGATGATATACATCTTATTGAGCTCCTGTAGGATCTTTTTAGCAATTATTTTTGCATTAGATAACGCGAGTTCAGAACTTTTTTCATTGGCATGAATCAAAACTATAAACTCATCTCCACCTAGCCTTGCCGGCGTATCTTCTTCACGTAATACTGACTGTAGTCGCTGTCCTACTTGAATTAACAGTTCGTCACCTATGTTGTGGCCATAGGTATCATTCAACGGTTTAAAATCATCTAAATCTAAAAAAATTAATGAGCCGTAAGCATCAGTGCGTTTAGCAATAATTAATTCATGATCCAAGCGATCAATGAGTAAACGTCGATTAGCCAAAGAAGTGAGGGCGTCATAAAAAGCGAGTTTTTTAATTTCCGACTCCGCTTCTTTTTGTGCCGTAATATCCGTTAATAACCCTACATAATTAATGACATGACCATCATTATCTTTTACCGCAGTAATCGTTAAATATTCAGGGTAGACACGGCCTGATTTGCAGCGATTCCATAACTCTCCCTCATATTGGCCTGTTTGTAATAATTCGATCCACATATTAGTATAAAATTGTTGATCTTGATGCCCTGATTTCAGAATATTCATATTTTGACCGATTGCTTCTTCTGCGCTGTAACCGGTAAGCTTGGTAAAAGCTTTATTAACTTTAATGATATTGCCTTTAGCATCTGTAATAACAATAGACTCATGCGTTTCAAATGAAATAGCTAAAATACGCAATTGTTTTTCAATTGCCTTACGCTTTTCGATTTCTGCTTGTAGCTCTTGAGTCCGTTGTTTAACTAAAACTTCTAAATGCTCTCGGTGCTTTTCTAGCTCATTTTTAATTGCTTGAGCTTTAAGCGCATGCTCAATTGTAATCGGTAAGAGCTCTAAATAAGAGGCTTCAATATCTTTGGTTAAATAATCTGAAGCACCTGCTTTCAAAGCTTTTACTGCAATAGTTGCGTTATCGTTACCGGTAATT
>JAIPFI010000048.1 GCA_021736705.1 Methylococcaceae bacterium
TTTTTTGAACAGGATTTCCCTGATTTATTTTCATGGATTCTAGACCAAATGGGGGAATTGCCTCTACCCAGAAAGGGACGACCTAAGGTTACTCTTGACCCCTTGAAATTACTGGGTGTCTCGGCTTAGACGGGAAGCCTAAATATATGAATAAAAATGGTTATTTTTTAAGGTAGCAGTATTAACCTATGGCCTACTCACCAAAACCTATAGGTATTTATACGTATTGTTTATTAGTTTTAAATACTTTATCGTTAATCAAATATTTCAAAGAAAGATGGGTTATTTTTGGCCAGATAGTAAAGGGCGTTTTACATTGTTATATCTACTTATAAACAATGATAGCTAACTAAAGCAGGCTAGCTATAGCCTATCTAGCTAGGAATTTGTATTAATTTATTTCAAGACATTCTGACAATTTAGACTGTAAATTTGTATTGCTCTTAGGCGCTACTCTTTATATTTTTTAAGCAAAATCGAGTTTCCTTGAAGTTACAAATTTCAGAATAGTTGAGGGGGAGGTTATTATTAAGGAGAAGGAAAATGAGAAGAATTTACTTTTTGACACCAAACATAGAAACAACACATAAAATTATTGATGAATTGCGTGCAAAAGGAATAGAAGATCGTCATATGCATATACTGGCCAAAAGAGACACTCCTTTAGAAGATATGCCTGAGGCAACAGAGTTTCAAAAAACAGATTTTATACCCGCGTTAGAACGTGGAGCTGCCCTTGGTGGCACGACCGGTTTACTGGCTGGACTGATTGGACTTCGTTTTGCCGGATTTGCTATTGCAGGTGGTCCGGTATTAGGCGTTTTATTTTTTGGAGCGACGATCGGCGCTATGATGAGCGGGTTAGCCGGTCTGCAGGTAGGAAATTCAAAAGTGAAACAATATGCGGTGGCAATTGAGAAAGGTGAGTTATTAGTCATGGTGGATATTGACAAAGAACGGATTGATGAGATTAGTAAAATGATTATCAAACATCATCCAACAGCAGAATTTGAAGGCATCGAACCGCTTCTTCCTCCTGCATATTAAAATAGGTTTTTAGTTCTACTTGGTGTTCATATTTTCAGCTATAGCTGAACTAAGAAGGATCTCATTTTATCAATTGAAATAACTAATGAATTGATTTTAAAGCCATAAATACAAATAAAATCAATTTCTTATAAAAAAATGAACATCGAGTTCTAATGCCATGGGTAATGGCATCTGGAAAATTGAAAAAAACTTTAATTTATACTACGCATAGAGAAGTGAATTGCCGCTTATTCAATCTAATTTTTTGGAGGTAACATGAAATCGGCTACGAAATTTTCGACTAATAATATAGTTATCTGTACTGGCGTTTTTCTCATTAGCTTGTGCGCTAATACTTTTGCTACAGATAAGCTGGATGTGGGCAAGTTGGAATATGATGCAGCTTGTGCTGTTTGTCATGGTCGTACTGGAAAGGGTGATGATGGCCCCTTAAGATCGTTACTAGTAAGGCCAGTACCTAATCTCACAATACTAGCCAAGAATAATAATGGCGTATTTCCTTTTGACCGGGTATATCAGATCATCGACGGCCGACAGGAAGTTAAGACCCATGGACCTCGTGATATGCCGGTTTGGGGTCGTGCTTTTAACATGCAAAGTTCATTATACTTTGAAAATTACCCCTCGTATGATAGTGAATCAGCTGCACGTAGTCGTATTCTTGCATTGACTGAATATTTATATCGACTTCAAGAATAGTTAGTATAGAGGTCACTATTTAAATACGCTGAGGATCGTGCAAAATCATTTAACAATTAATATATCGCTATGTTTTATAAGTTTCTAAAATATCGATGTTTATAAATATGCTAATTTAGGGATGATCTCTCAAATTATATGATGACTTCTCATAAGCATACTCACTCATACTTTGGAGTTACTCATGGCAGCGATGACTTATAGCGCAACGCCTAACACCTCTTTTACAATTAGAGCTCTTATTTATGCTGTTTGTTTGTTGATGTTAACTAGCTTATTTATACCTGTTAAAGCACAGGAAGATGTTACTACCAAGCATGATAGCGGTTATGAAGTCTCTTTATATTATTTTTGGTCACGTCATTGCCCACATTGCAAAGAAGCAAAATCATTTATCACACACTTATCGAAAAATTATCCCTGGTTAACAGTGTACAGTTATGATGTAGTGGATAGTGAAGTTAATCAACATCGTTTTTTACTAATGGCAAAACAATTGCATCAATCCGCTAACTCAGTTCCTGCTTTTATTTTTTGTGGTCAAATGTTGGTTGGTTACGATAATGAGGGAACGATAGGGAAGGATCTTGAGGAAAAATTACTAGGGTGCCATCAGCAAAAACCTGTGCAAAAGAAGCAGGAAAGTTTCACTATTCCAGGGCTGGGTAATGTTCATTATCAAGATTTTTCTTTACCTGTTTTTACCTTAATAATTGCTGCTCTCGATGCTTTTAATCCCTGTGCCTTTTTTGTCCTTTTTTTTCTACTTAGCTTAATGGCTCATTATCGTAGCAGGACAAGAATGCTGTTTATTGGAGGTACTTTTGTATTCTGTTCCGGGTTAATGTATTTTTTATTTATGAGCGCCTGGCTCAATTTATTTCTAGTGACTGAACAATTAATGTTTATTACCGTTGCAGCAGGTCTTATTGCAATAAGTTTCGGGCTAATTAATATCAAGGATTATTTCTTTTTCAAACAGGGAATTTCTTTGTCTCTGACAGATTCGGCTCGTTCTAAGTTATTTTCCCGTATACGCATGCTCACCCACAGTGAAAACTGGATAACAACGCTAGTTGCTACCGTTATCTTGGCAATTGTCGCAAACAGTTATGAGTTATTATGCACAGCGGGTTTACCTATGGTTTATACTCGTATTTTAACCTTAAACGAGCTAAGTACGGCGCAGTACTACCTGTATTTACTATTCTATAATGCTATTTATATTATTCCTTTACTGGCAATTGTAGTGCTTTTTACTTGGACATTGGGTGATAGAAAGCTATCCGAAGAGGAAGGGCGTGTATTAAAATTATTATCTGGCTCTATGATGTTAGGTTTAGGCTTAATATTATTATTAAAACCGGAATGGCTTAATGAAATGTTGGTCTCTATCGCTGTCATTGGTGGCGCTATATTGTTCACTTCTTTAGTTACCTTGCTGCAAAATTTCAAGACCTAAGTCAGAAATGGAGAATATTAAAATAGCGCCCCATAAAAGGCATATTTTAATAGTAGTTGTAAACAAGGAAATAAGTAGATTTGTCTCTTTAAGTCGTTAGCTATCATTGTTATTTCCTTGATTATTTAAAGCCCATTACCAATCCTGTTTGATAAAGCACAAAACTGGCAATCCACGCCGATCCCAACCCAAGAACCAAGCTGAATAGCGTAATACGCCATGACCGTGATTCTGCGCGGATGGCTGCCAGGGTAGCGATACAGGGTGTATAAAGCAGAGTGAAGAGCATAAAGCTGAGACCTTCTAGTGGTGTGATATGTGCAGCGACCTGAATATTAAGATCGGCTCCACCATAGATCACGGCTAAAGCCCCAATGACAATCTCTTTAGCGATAAACCCGAACAACAGGGCGACTGTTTCCTGCCAATGAATACCCAATAAACTGAATAGGGGAGATAAGAGTTGCCCTAACTGACCTGCCCAGGTTTCCGCACTAGCGAATGGCACATCAGTCGGAAAGTGAGTCAGTAACCACACCAGCATAACACCAGCGATGATAAGCGTCGCTGCTTGATAGAGGAAGTCCTTTAATTCCTGCCAGATACGCAGAGTGACACTGTTCAGCGTAGGAATCCGGTAAGGTGGAATTTCCATAATAAAGGGTTCGGACTTACCGATGATACGCAGGGATTTCAATAGCAAGCCCATACTGAATACCGCAATAAAACTGCCAATATAGAGGGCAAACAAAACCCAAGGGGCGATAGCTGGGGGGAATAAGATAGCTGTTAGAAATACAAACACCTGTAGTCGGGCGCTACATAGGGTAAACGGAATCAGTAACATGGTGCTAACTCGGTTATAGTGGCTCGAAAGAATGCGTGTCCCCATCACCGCAGGTATATTGCAGCCATAACCCAGTAGCAAATTAATAAAAGCCTTGCCATCCAGTCCTAATTGATGCATAAGACTATCCATTAAAAAAGCAGCTCGTGCCATATAACCACTGTCCTCGATAAGGGTCATAAAGATAAAGAAAAGAGCAATGATGGGGAAGAAAGAAAACACCACACCTATACCTTGCCAAAGTCCATCGAACAGAAAGCTTTGTAGCCAAGCGGGTAGTACAGTAATATATTGCTGCGCAAGCAGCCATACTTCCCCCGTATTAAACGCATGAGCAAGAGTTTCCTGCAGTGGTACGCCCAAACCATAAATAGCTTCAAATAAAAGCAGCATAATTAGCATAAATAATGGCAACCCAAACCAGCGATGCAATAGAATGCGGTCGATCTTTTCACTGCGCGCATCGGGTGGTATCGGTCGCTGATGAGTAGCCTCAAGCACCAAACCACGAGCGGCATTAAAACGGCAAGTTGCGCAGGTTATAGGGATCTTGGTACTTGTTACGCTTTCCACGCGTTGACGCCAACTTTTAACTGCCCTGACTACAGCCTGATCCTGGATAGCGTCACTCGCCTTTTCTTCTTCCAGCAGTTGCAAGGCCATAAAATTGTGATCCAAGCTTTGGATCTTATTGCTGCGATCGATCTTTCGAGCAATACTTTTTATGGCTTCTTCCAATACCGGGGGGAAGGAAATAAGGGGCAGACGGGTACGTTCTGGATTCTTAATGATCTGATACAGAACATGCTGGAACTCGGGTAATCCCTCACCGGTACGAGCTGAGATGGCGACCACGGGCAGTCCCAAATGTGCTGCTAATGCGGGAATGTCTAGTTCAATCCCCTGTTGTCGAACCTCATCCAACATGTTGATAACCACCGCCATGGGCAGACCGCTCATGGCCATTTGTAAAGTCAGCCCCAATCCACGATAAAGGTTTCGACCATCCAGAATATTAAGTACAACATCCGGCGGTGTCTTGAGAAAAAAGTTGCGGACCACGCGCTCTTCATGGCTGAGTGGCGATAAGGCATAAGTTCCGGGAAAATCGACGAGTTGGATTTGGTATTCACCTAAATTAAAGTGACCGATTTTTTTCTCTATTGAGACTCCTGGCCAATTGCCGGTACTTTGGCTTGATCCGGTCAGAAGATTAAACAGGGTTGTTTTGCCCGTATTTGGGATAGAGCTAAGTGCAACAACAACTTCTTTATCTTTGAGGGTCATCAATTATCTCAATGATAATTTTTTCAGCCTCACCGGAACCCAATGCGACCCTCTTTTTTTTCTGTACCAATTCAATCAAAATAGGCAGTTTGTTGCGTTCTCGGATTTGAATGACTGTTCCAGGGCTAATTCCCTGTTGTTCCATTCTTTGTTGAAAGGCTTTGCCGCCGGAGAGCAATCGAATTCGATAATCTTGGTCTGTCTTTACCGTATTAGCGGAAAGTGGCATTGCCACAATTTCACAATCCAGTGAACTAATCTCGTCAGCCCGAAGGGCTAAATATTGCCCCTGATTTATGCAGACTTCCAACGTTTCGCCAAAAAGTGAACTCCGAACGACCAGAAGTCTGGCGCCTGGTAATATCCCCATTTGAGCAAGCCGCTGAGCAATTTTTTTATCCTGTCCCAGAGAACGTATAATGCATTCGCTACCAGTCTTTAGGGTTAGGGGGGCATTCATATGTTGCACTAATTTATTTCTTGTCTTTTCAATACCGTACCACCTTGGGCAATACCCAGATCTCGGGCAATCACGTTGCATTTGGCCTGTAACAGAAAGAATATGGGAGCAGAACTGTCACTTAGGCTTTCATAGTTAGCCTGACCCTTGGCAATAATCAGGTCTGCCTGGGCAAAGCGCTGACGAAATGCCTCTGAACATTGCTCAAATAAGGTGCCAGGAGCATTTGAACCATTGTCGATAATCGTCGCTACTTGATCGATACCGGCAGCAACAGCATCTTCATAGGTTGCATCATTTATGATCGGCCCGGACTTAACCACATAAGTGACAGAACCAACAATACTTTCAATGAGTACTCGATCAAATACCGTCTCACCCGCGTTGTCTGCAATATAGAGAACAGACAGGTTCTGTGCTAAAGCACTACGTAATGCAGCTAAATCATTAATGGCAAAGTCTTCAGTCAAAACACGTTTTAATGTTGCATCCAAATCATAACTATCCGCAACGCCAAGATCTATGATATTACCTGCAATAGCAATACGTACGGCCATTTCAAGTGGATCTGATGCTGCGCTGACTTTTTTCTTCAATTCTGGGTAGAGGGCCAGTGCCTGTTGAGTGGCTTGATCCTTGTCATCTCTATAGGGATCAAGATTGCTAGTCAACTGTTGCACGCATTGATGTATTCGGTATGCTAATTGCGGTGGGGTTGAGCTAGTAGGAAAGACACTTAGCTCTTTCATCGTCTTAAGCAATATACTGTGTTGCTGATTATCAGAAGCACCGGAGCAACGTGCAGCACTCAATGCCTGTCGTAGCAAACAAGGATAACAATCAAGATAGGTTTTCATACTAAATAATTAATTCCGATTTATTTTTCAGTAGCCCATCGGTGATGGGTTACCATTCACTTATTATTTTAAATAACACCGACATCCAGGAAAAGGATTGGATATGCATAGTTTTTACTCATGTGCAATTATTTTTTCAGTAAAAAGGTAATCTTTTAGCTCCTTACTAAAAGCGGTATCTTTACGACGAATCCATTCAAGAACCATTGCTGCATGTTCTTTTTCTTCATCTCTGTTATGAGCAAGAATAGCCTTTAACTCTTTATCTTTGCAGGCATCTACTCTTTGATTGTACCAATCCACAGCTTCCAGCTCTTCCATCAATGATGTAATCGCCCTATGCATCTCTCTCGTTTCATCTGAGAGTTCGTCAATGGGTTCATGATAACCTTCATTTGCCATATTTTTTTCCTTTCGTTGTCTTCAAATTATATCCAACTGAAATTAGGTCTATTTAATCTCGAGTTATCTAAACCCGCCTATCGTTTTCACTTGTGTTATTGATCTTTAGTCCTTTTATTACCACAAAAGACCCTGTTCCAAAGCCATCTTCTATATATTGAGTATCATTTTCTGGAAAAATGGATTGCTTAGTCTCAAAATCTCCAAATCCGGACTCTTTTAAACAAGCTAAAACCTCCTGTGTCGAGAAAAACTCAGCAATGTTATAAAAATGACTTTTGTCTTTGTTAGCTTCATATACTTTGCCTAATTCACTGTCTTTATCAATAAATCCGATAACTATAAAACCGTCTTTTTTTAATACTCGGAATGCTTCCTGAAAGGATTTTTTAAGGTCATCAACAAAACATATCGTGGTAACCATTAACACAAAATCAAAAGTACCCGTCGGGACAGGTAAATACTCAGCAACACCGGGAAGTACATGGATGCCTAATTTTCTCGCTTTATCCGCCATTTTAGGTGAAGGTTCAACGCCGGTTTTAATTCCTAAAGGGCTGGCAAATTTACCTGAACCAACACCAACTTCTAGGCCGTCACCGTCAGCAGGAATAAAACACCTTAACGCGCGCAGTTCTGCTGCATATTTGTCTTTATTTCTTACAAACCAGTCGTCGTATTGTTCGCCAAAGCCTTCAAATGGTGCGATTTTTGCCATGCATTTTCTCTATAAGTCGCGTTTAAAGACCGAAACCAGGAATAATAGGGCACTGGCAATAATGATTAATGGGCCAGCGGGTATATCGGAAATGGCATAAGAGATAACGCCCAGAATACAGGCAAGACTTCCGGCGAGGGTACTAATTATGGTGTACTGCCTTAAATTACTACTGATATTTTTAGCTGTACAGGCTGGTAGTGCTAATAGTGCTGCCGTCATTAAACCGCCGACGATGCGCACGCCTAAGGCCACTGTTACGGCGATGCAAAGCAAATATAAAGCATTATTCAGCTTGAGATTAACCCCGCTAGTTTGTGCTAAATCACTGGATATACTGGCCAGGACCATACTGGAGTATATCTTTTTAATGGTGAAAAATAGCGATAATGAAATAATAACAGTGATTAATACAGTAACTGGGGTTATCTGGGACACATCACCCAGTAAAGCAATATCAATTTCTTCTTTGGGCAGAAATAGAAAAGCAGTCGCCAGTGATGCCGAAAAAACCACAGCCGTTAGTGCCTCAAGATGTAACCTGGTTTTCTGTTCTAACAGCCATATAATCAAGACACCCAATGCCAGGAACAAAGTAGCGCCAAGTGAAACATCAAAATCATACAGTAGAGCTAATGCAACGCCTGGTAAGGTTAAATGTCCTAATGCTCCGCCCATTAATGCCATTCGTTTTGATAGCATCAGAGAGCCTAAATAACCTGCAATGGCTCCAATTGTTCCACTCATAATCAATGCAAGTAAAATGTTTGTAGTCATGCCTTTACCTATGCTGATGTTTGTAAAATTTAATTCCAGTCCCGTATAGTGTCTTCAATTGTTCGGGGGTTAGTACCTCATCTGGTTTGCCCATGCACACTTGCTGCTTGTTCAAACAGATCACCTGAGTGGCATATTCCCAAACAATATTTAGATCATGCGTAACCAGTAAAATAGTCAGATTCTGGCTTTGCCAGAATTTATGCAACAAACTGTAAATGGTTTCTTCACCCCCGATGTCTATGCCTGAAGTTGGCTCATCCAGAATTAAGACATCCGGGTTATCCAGCAATGCCCAGCCAATCAGCATACGTTGGAACTGCCCAGTTGAAAGTTCGTTAAATTGATGGCTTAGCAAGCTTTCATCTAGCCCCACGTCAGCAATCATTGACTTGATGGCATTTGAATTCGACGTTTTAAAGGCATAAAACTCCTCAATATTTAATGGAGGAAGGTTTTGTCGTTGCAGGAATTCTTGCGGTGGCAGGTAACTGATTTTCTGAGCATTCCATGACACTGAGCCCTGATAAGGCAAAAAATGTTGTAATGCTCTGAGTAATGTGGTTTTACCGGCACCGTTCGGTCCTAGAATAATCAGAATATCCTTTTTCTCAACAGTAAAAGAAAGGTCACTGATAATCTGATTGCCTTCATAGGCTATTTGAAGATTGCTGACGGTTAATACTGTGTTTTCATCAATCATTTATCCCCCCCCCAAAAAAAATCATGTTCAATATTATAGAGTGCAATGATACATGTTTTGTTCCTTATAGCATGAACAGTCCAGTTGACATACACATAAAATAAAAGATCATTTTTACTAAAGGGATTAACAAATAACTTGCAATTATTTAGAGTTTTATAATACTCTAAAATTTAATCATAACGAATCCCTAGGGAGATTGATATGAAAAATCCAATAGCAGCACAACAAGCCGTGTTTTTGCAATGAACAAGGTACGCTGTGACATTAAAGATCACTTATTAGCTGATGCAGGGCGAAACCGGATCGATTGGTCATGGGCAGAAATGCCCGTATTACAAGCACTACATGATCAATTTTCCCATGAACAACCTTTAGCTGGTGCACGTATCAGCGGCTGTCTGCACATCACAACCGAAACCGCTAATCTGGCTCGTACCTTAAAAGCGGGCGGAGCTGAACTGTTATTATGCGCCAGTAATCCGCTCAGTACACAAGATGATGTTGCTGCAGCCCTGGTTGAATATTACAAGATACCCACCTTTGCTGTTAGGGGGGAGGATAATACACGGTATTATCGTCATATTGTTACCGCTCTGGATTACCACCCGCAATTAACTATGGATGATGGTGCTGACCTGGTAAGTGAATTACATAAAAACCGTAGAGATTTATTGTCCGGCGTCATCGGGGGAACCGAGGAAACGACTACTGGCGTGATCCGACTACGCGCTATGGCGGCTGACAATGCGTTGGCATTTCCGGTTATTGCCGTTAACAATGCAATGACCAAGCATTTTTTTGATAACCGTTATGGTACAGGTCAAAGTACGCTGGATGGCATTATTCGCGCAACGAATATTTTACTCGCGGGAAAAACCTTTACGGTCGTTGGTTACGGGTGGTGTGGGCGAGGCATAGCAATGCGTGCTAAAGGCCACGGCGCTCATGTTATCGTTACCGAAGTAAACCCGCTTAAAGCATTGGAAGCGGCAATGGATGGGTTTCGAGTAATGCCCTTGTTGGAGGCAGCCGCCTGTTCGGATTTTATTGTGTCAGCAACCGGTGATAAACATGTTATTGACCGCGCGCATTTTCAAGTAATGAAAGACGCTTGTGTTATCGCTAATTCTGGTCATTTCAATGTTGAGATTAACATTCCTGTATTGCAGGAACTGGCGCAAAAGATATCCCGGCCGCGTCAGTTTGTTGAGGAATATCAGCTTAAAGATGGACGCAGGATACGCTTGCTAGCAGAAGGCAGGCTGGTTAATCTTGCAGCAGCTGAGGGTCACCCGGCTACAGTCATGGATATGAGTTTCGCTAATCAGGCATTAAGTCTCGCTTATTTATGGAACAACGGAAAAAATCTGGAAAACAAGGTTTACTCGGTGCCAGATAGTATTGATACCCAAATAGCAACCATGAAGCTGGCCGCCATGGGAGTTAATATTGATACTTTGACTCAGGAACAGCAGGCTTACTTGTCTTCATGGAAAGAAGGAACATAATCATATTTTTTCTGAAAACTAGTCCTTTAATAAGGAGATTAACTAATGAAAATTGCAGTAGCAAGCCAAAATAGAAAAGAAATTACTGGCCATACGGGGAGATGTAGAAAATTTTGGATCTATGAAATAGAAAACGGAACAATTGTAAACAAGACGTTATTAGAGTTGGCTAAAGAGCAGTCGTTTCATGACAGCTCACCTCATGACTTTTCTCCATTAGACGATGTACAGGTTTTGATAACGGGAGGTATGGGTACCGGTTTAGTGCGTCGACTTGAAAGCAAGGGTATTGAGCCATTGATCACAATGGAAAGCAATCCCGATAAAGCGGTTGCAGATTATTTAAAGGGAACGCTGATCACTCAACCCGCTGAACCTCATGAGCATGGTCATAAACATGCTAAATAACTCTCACTAAATTGATTATTGTCAATGTTTGTCCTGGATACCGACAAACATAAAAGGCAAAAGATAATTAACGTGGCTTCACAACAGAAAAAGGCATGATGATATGATTATTTTCGGGCCCGTTCCCTCAAGACGCCTGGGGCGTAGTTTAGGCATCAACAATATTCCACCGAAACACTGTTCTTATTCTTGTGCTTATTGTCAGGTGGGAGTGACACAAACAACGGAAATAAAACCGCGCGTGTTTTATCAACCAGAACATATTTTCAATGAAGTCAAAAACCACGTACTGAAACTTCAGGAACAAAATGAGCCCATTAATTATTTGACTTTTGTACCGGATGGAGAACCTACGCTTGATGATAACTTGGGTAAAACGGTTGAACTCTTACGTGATTTTGGCATTAAAATCGCTATTATCACCAATGGTTCACTTATCAATCGTAAGAAAGTCAGAGAAATACTGCAAATGGCGGATTGGGTTTCGTTAAAAATTGATAGCGTTGATGAGCCAATATGGCGGCAAATTAATCACCCTAATAAATCTTTAAATTTACAAGAAATATTGTCGGCAATGATATCTTTTGCTAAGAATTTTGATGGCTTTTTAGCGACTGAAACCATGTTACTCGAAGGACTTAATACTAATGTTGCGAATATAACTGGATTAGTAAATTTTTTACAGCAACTTGCGCCGAATAAAGCCTATTTGGCTATCCCTACTCGTCCAACGGCTGAAAAAGGGATTTATGCGCCCGATGCAAATAGTCTTAATCGTATTTATCAAACGGTAAGCCGAAGTATCCTCGAAGTTGAGTTGCTGACGGGCTATGAAGGCAATGCTTTTGCATCTAGCGGTAATTTGGTAAAGGATTTACTGGCTATTACAGCCGTTCACCCTATGCGAAAAGAGGCAGTGCAAAAATTGCTAGATGAAACAAAAACACCTTGGGAAATAGTTCATAACCTTATTAAGCAAAATAAACTCCGCGAAATAGAATATAACGGAAACATTTTCTATCTTAGAGCGTATAAGCGAAACAACAGATAGCAGTACTGAGTTTTGCTTTTCCCCCTTTATGTATTCACCGGGAAAAGCACGAAAAATGCAAGGTAATGGAGGTTTCATAATGAGGATTAGTTTAAAAGAAATGAAAATCGGCGATACCGGGCGTATTATTTCATTTGACAAGAATTTCATCCCTTACCGGCAAAAAATGCTGACCATGGGCCTCACACCTGGCACTGAGTTTACGGTGATTCGTATTGCACCTTTAGGTGACCCGATTGAAATTCGAGTGCGCGGCACCGATTTGAGTTTGCGCCACAATGAGGTGGCTGCTTTAAATATTGAACAATTAGGCCGGCAAGCCTCTATTCCAACAGCTGAACAATTTAAGCAAGAAGTGACTGTGGCGGTCATCGGCAACCCTAACTGCGGTAAAACCACGCTGTTTAATGGCCTGACTGGCGCCCGGCAACATGTCGGTAATTGGGCCGGTGTTACCGTCGAACAGAAAACCGGTTCTTACCGATACGATAACAAGGTTGTTAAAGTCGTCGATTTGCCCGGCATCTATGCCCTGGACGTGAATAATTCGCAAACATCTCTGGATGAAAAAGTCGCTAGGGATTACATCCTGTCGCGGCAGGCGGATCTGATCATTAATATTGTCGATACGTCTCATTTAGAACATAACCTGTACCTGACGACGCAACTGTTGGAAATGCGTTTACCGATACTGGTAGTGCTGAATAACATGGACGATGCAACCGGTCGTGATATCAAGATTGACAGCGATGAAATTGCCCGCCGCCTCGATTGTCCGTTGGTTTCCCTGATGGCAACCCGGACCGATGATGTCCAGTCACTGAAATCGACGATTAACCGTGTGACAGAGAATAAATTGCTATCCCATTCCTCCGTTGATTACCCAGCTGAAGTTCAATCAGCGTTAGCGCAGTTGACACCGTTAGTTGAACAACAATTGGATGGCAAATTTGGGGATGCACGCTGGTTTGCCATTAAATTGCTGGAACAGGACGGTTTCGCGATTAGTCATGCCGGCCGTGTATTGACGGAGAAGGCTCAACAACTGAGTGGGATTATAGAAGATAAAACGGGTGAAGAGGCGGATATATTGATTATCGACAGTCGATACGGTTTTATCAGTGTTTTAATACAGGAGACGCTGACTCGGCAATCCGAACTGGAACTGGGTCGTAACCTGTCGGATAAGATCGACAACCTGATTTTAAACCGTTTTTTAAGCATTCCAATATTCTTCGGGGTGATGTATGTGATGTTCATGTTCACGATTAAACTTGGACGGGCTTTCAAACCTTTCTTTAATGACCTTGCACAGGCATTTTTTATCGATGGTACGGGGCATTTTTTGGGGCTTCTGGATAGTCCGCAATGGCTGATCACGCTGATTTCCTCAGGCATTGGCAACGGTATTCGTGAAGTGGCCGCATTTATCCCGATTCTCGGTTTTTTGTATCTGTTTATTTCGGTATTGGAGGAATCAGGTTATATGGCTCGAGCGACGTTTGCGCTGGATCGATTCATGCGCGTCTTGGGGCTACCCGGCAAAGCCTTTGTGCCGATGATTCTAGGCTTCGGCTGTAATGTTCCGGCGATGATGGCGACCCGAACACTGGAGCGTCCGCGCGATCGTATTTTGAGTATCTTATTAAATCCATTCATGACCTGCGGTGCGCGACTGGCGGTTTTCACGCTGTTCGCCGCGGCGTTTTTCCCGGACAACGGCGAGATAATTGTTTTTAGTCTGTATTTAATAGGCGTCGTGTTTGCCATCCTAACCGCATTGTTATTGAAACATACATTTCTTAGAGAGGAATTCTCACTCGTGATGATGGAAATCCCTAGCTATCATGTCCCGAAGCTGAAAAATGTGTTGATTAACAGCGGGGCCCGGGTTGAGGCTTTTGTGATTCGGGTTGGGAAAATAATTATCACGATGGTGGTCATTTTGAATCTGCTCAGTTCACTGGGAACAGATGGCTCTTTTAAAGCACATAATATCGAACATTCGGTGCTCAGTGCTGCCGGGCGCGCATTAACTCCTGCGTTAGAGCCGATGGGCATCATGAAAGATAATTGGCCGGCCACGGTTGCCCTGTTTACCGGCATTTTGCATAAAGTGGTCGTGATCAGTACCCTGAAAACAATCTACGCAGAAACCGGTGATTCTGAATCGACTGGGCAAATTCAAGACTTTGATTTAGGCGATGCAGTAAAACGAGCCTTTATGACCATTCCAATGGGGCTTAAAAAAATGCTCGGCATCGGCGGCATACAGTCGCCAGTCGGCCAAAATTCGTTTGTTGCTGCGCTGCATACGCATTTTCAAGGACAAATCGGGGCTTTCGCGTATTTGCTGTTTATCCTGCTTTATTTTCCCTGTATTGCTACAACGGCTGCCGCCTACCGAGAATCGAGTGTGGGCTGGTCGCTGTTCATGGTGCTCTGGGCGACGAGTTTAGCTTACCTAACCGCAACGCTGTTTTATCAACTGGCGACTTATAGCCAGCATCCGAGAGCCTCGATGGCTTGGCTAGTCGGAATTACTGCGGTCGCGGCCACTGTTGTGCTCTTATTTCATTTTTGGGTTGGATATCAGGAACGCTCCGTAACCAATCATCAGCATTTGAAATCTTAACAAAGGACGTAAACATGTCTTATAAAAAATATTTCGACACAATTGACGCAGAATTGCTAAAAATCAGCCCCCGCCACGACATTATGCTGCTGCGTGTTATTGCAGCCGCCATTCCGGTGGTCTGTTTTGGTTTAGATGCATTTTATGATATTCCGGCTCTTTATTGGTTAGGCTTGCCTTTTTATATAGTTTGCCTGTTGATTTACCTGGAAGCTTTGTTAAAAACCATCCTGCTGATGCACAAAGTTTCGGCAGAACTCTTGATTGTATTGGTAATGACTGTCACGTTAATTGACGGTGAACCGCTAAGTGGTGCGATGGTGGCCTGGTTTATCGGCCTGGGCTTGTATATCTCATTTACCATTATCCGAAAAAATCGGGAAAAAATCGAAAGTTTGATTCAGGAGGGAAAAAGAACTGCAAAAGTGCTGCGGGGAGACGATATCGAGGAGATGCCCATCAACCAAATTGAGAAAGGCGATGTGGTATTGGTTCCTAAAGGTGCAATGGTTCCGATAGACGGAATCATCATCGAAGGAGCAACTTCTATTGACGAATCTACTATTACTGGTGAACCTTTTCCCGTTTATAAGGAGATCGGCGCAAACGTGACGTCTGGAACATTGAATCTAACTGGGCCACTGCAAGTCAAAGCCGAAAAAAATGGCGATGATTCCTTTATTTCCGTGATTACTAAAGAAATAGAGAACAGCCTGCTAAATAAATCTGAGATTCAACAGCGTGCCGACACGACGGTACAAATTCTGTTACTTTCGGTCACGGCGTATTCATTTTTTCTGTTGTTTATGACCGGCAGCTTGCATTTGATGGCCACGGCACTGGCTGTGGTCTGTCCTTGTGCCTGGGCATTGGCAACACCAACAGCTTTTGCCGCTAATATCGGACGCTTGGCTCGATCCAATATCCTGGCTCGTGGTGGCGAACCGCTGGAAAATATGCAGGACATCAAAACCTTAATTCTGGATAAAACCGGAACGGTAACCCTGGCAGAACCTGAAGTCAGCCAAGTAATAGAAATGGGTATGCCACAACAGCAATTATTGGAGTTGGCCGCTTCAATTGAATCCCGCTTCGATCATCCGATTGCACGTTCTATTATCAACTTTGCTAAAAAGCAGGGTGTGACTCAATTTCGGTCAGTCGAACAGGCTGAAGATTTGCCAGGCAGGGGCATTAAAGCCCGGATTGAGCAGCAAGATATTCTGATGGGTAGTGCCGAAACGCTCAGTTTTCAAAATATTGAGATCCCCGCTGTCGACTATGTCGGACGAGCCATCTGGATAGCAGTGAACCTTGAAGTCAAAGGGGTTATTGTCATTCGTGACATTATGTTATCGGAAATGCAGGGCTTAGCCGATACTATTCGCGCTTGCGGTATCGAAAAAGTGATTCTTGCGACTGGCGATAATGAAGAACAAGAAGCGAAACGGGTGGCCGACTACATTAATGCCGATGAATACTATTTCAATTGCAAACCAGAAGATAAAACTGAGCTGGTTAAAAAGTTCCAAGCCTCCGGTAAAACTGCGATGGTCGGAGATGGCGTCAATGATGCGCCAGCACTGGCAGCCGCTAATGTCGGCATTGCCATAGGTGGGCACAAGAATGTCAATTTGGCGATTATCTCGGCGGATGTCGTCATTCTAGGAAGTGACGCTCAGGATCTGGTTACTATTTTACAGCTCAGTCATAAAATGGACGGTATTATCCGACAAAATTATCTGTGGGCCGTTGGTTTTAATAGTATCGGTCTGGCATTGGCCACTTTCGGATTTCTCAATCCCATTGTTGCTGCGTTGCTACATCATTTTAGTTCAGTGTTTGTAGTCGTGAATGCCGGCCGCTTGTATTTTACTGGGATAGAGCAATCCATCATTGGACCGATATTCAGGAAAATGGATGAGATGGTCAGAGTCAAAGGAATATGCGGCGCAGAACAATTAACGATAAATTCAGAAAATGCTACCAAAACGGTTTTGAAGCAAGGGATCTAATACTATGCCGGTGACGCAACTATTAAGCTTACCTCTATTGGAAATATGCCATGCCGATTACACGGTTGGTCACAAAAAGATTCTTGACGATCTTAGTTTTTCAATCAAAGAAGGGGAAATACATGCCATGATCGGTACGAATGGTTTATTAATTTTATCTCACCTGTACAGTAACATGCTTTCCTGTTCTTTCTAACATATCAACCAAAGCGTCAATAGTAAACTTTCCTGATTTTCCGCGCATAATGTCAGATACTCTAGGTCGAGTCACATGTAACAAGTGAGAGGCTTCTTCTTGTTTTAGTTGTTTCTCTTTAATCCATTCACTAATTTGACACATTAACTGGGATTTAATTTTTAATTTGTTGGCTTCTTGGGTAGAAAACCCCAAATCTTCAAAGATATTGCCATTTTCTGACGTGATATGAGTTATCGATGTATCAATGTCCGTCATGATTTTTCCTCACTTAGAATTGCTTTATAGCGGGTTTTAGCGATATGAATATCTTTAGGGCTGGTTTTTTGTGTTTTCTTTTGAAATGAGTGCAGCACATAAATCTTATTTTCAAATTTTGCCACATACATCACACGAAAAGCGCCACCGTCTTCACTAATGCGTATTTCTTTAACTCCAATGCCTACAGTCTGAAAAGGTTTCCAATCTTCTGGGTCTAATCCATTTTGGCTTCCCGTCTAAGCCGAAACACCCACCAATTTCAATGGGTCAAGAGTAACCTTAGGCCGACCCTTTCTGGGTAGAGGCAATTCCCCCATCTGGTCTAGAATCCATGAAAATAAATCAGGGAAATCCTGTTCA